>CALBOV010000074.1 GCA_937896565.1 uncultured Salinisphaerales bacterium | reverse complement strand
GCCAGCGCGCCGCCGGCCACCAGCAGAATGTCGGTGACCCAGGGATATTCCAGCCATTCCGTGCCGTCGCTGATGCCGGCGAGCAGGGCGGCCGTGCCGATCACCAGACCGATGTTCCAGACCACGGCGCCCACGGTGGCGTAGCCGCCGCCGACCAGCGCGGTCTTGAACAGGCGCGGCACCAGCCACAGCCCGACCCCGACGCCGGCCATGGAGGCCCAGCCGTAGGCGACCACGTTCAGATGCGCCGGGCGGATGCGTCCGAAGGTGAGCTCGGGCTGGGTGACCAGCCATTCCGGCAGATGCAGTTTGACCGACGCGATCAGGCCGAGCACCGAGCCCAGCAGCAGCCAGATCATCGATGATGACAACCACCACAGCACCGGCGTACGGGATGACTGATCGGCCTCGTTGCGCGCGTCCAGTTCCGCGGCCTCGGCGGCACTGGCCTGCGCGACCTCGCCGCGCACATGCTGCATGGCCTCGCGGGCATCCGACGGCGTGGCCGGGTCTTCCACGCGGCCGACCTCGCCCGGGGCGAAGATGGTCTGGGCCGCGTGCCGGTTCATGCTGAACTGGTCGTTGGCGAGCGCCCAGATCAGCAGGGCGAGACCGCCCACCGAGATCAGGAATGTGGACGCGAGCAGGAACGCGATGGCTGGGGACATGGACGTTTCTCGAGCAATACGAATCGATGCGCACCGTGGCGCGCGTGGTTGTACCGGGTTTCAGGGAAGGCCCCGCTGTGGCCGTGTGGCCAGGGCGGGGCGTCCCCGCTAGTTCGCCGCTTTGCGGCTGTTGTAGTGGTAGTAGACGACCGGAATTACGACCAGCGTCAGCACCGTGGAGACGAACAGGCCGAAGATCAGCGAGACGGCGAGCCCGCCGAAGATCGGATCGTCGAGGATGAAGAATCCGCCCATCATCGCCGCGACCGCGGTCAGCGCGATCGGCCGTGCCCGCACCGAGGCCGCGTCGATCGTCGCCTGGCGCAGCGGCTTGCCGGCTCCGACCTCCTGCTGGATGAAGTCCACCAGCAGGATGGAATTGCGGACGATGATCCCGGCCAGGGCGATCATCCCGATCATTGACGGCGCGGTGAACGGCTGCCCCAGCAACGCGTGGCCGGGCATGATGCCGACCATGGTCAGCGGGATCGGCGCCATGATGATCAGCGGCAGGCCGTAGGACCGGAACTGGGCCACGATCAGCAGGTAGATCAGGATCAGCCCGACCGCGTAGGCCGCGCCCATGTCACGGAAGGTTTCGAACGTGACCTGCCATTCGCCGTCCCACTTCAGGCTCCAGGCGTAGGGATTGTCCGGCTGCCGGGTGAAGAACTGCTGGATCGGCGCGCCGTCGATGTCGGTTTCGCCCAGCTCGCCGGCGATCAGCCCCAGGCCGTACAACGGGCTATCGGTCTGTCCCGCGACGTCGCCGGTCACGTAGACCACGGGCAGCAGATCCTTGTGCTGGATCGTCTGTTCGCGGGTGGTCCGTTCCACGGCCACCAGTTCGGACAGCGGTACCAGCGCGCCGGAGGCGGCGCGCACGCGCATTGCAAGCAGGGTGCTCACGTTGTCCTGCTGCTCGGCTGGCAGTTCGACACGGATCGGTGTCGGCCGCTTCATCGCCGGGTCGTGCAGATAGGACATGTCCTCGCCGTTCAGCGCCGCGCTGATCGCGGCGGCGATGGTCTGCTGCGACACGCCGAGCTTGGCCGCACGGGCACGGTCCACCGAAACGATCAGCTTGGGCTGCGGGGCCTCGCTGGTGTCGTCGACATCCACGACCTCGGGCGTGTGTTCGAAAATCGACCGCACCCGGCGGGCGACCTCGATCTGCCGGTCGTGATCCAGCCCGTAGATTTCCGCCACCAGCGGCGCCAGCACCGGCGGGCCGGGCGGCACCTCGACGATCTTCACGTTGGCGCCCAGCGGCCGGCCGATCGCCTGCAGGGGTTCGCGCAGGCTGGCGGCGATGCGATGGGACTTGCGATCGCGGTCGTGCTTGTCGACCAGGTTTACCTGGATGTCGCCCTGATGCGGTTCCTGGCGCAGGTAGTACTGGCGGACCAGCCCGTTGAAATTGATCGGCGCCGAGGTGCCGGCGTAGAGCTGGTAGTCGGTGACTTCGGGCACGGTCTCGATGTGATCGGCCAATGCCTGGAGCACGTGCTGGGTGTCTTCCAGCGGCGTGCCTTCCGGCATGTCGACCAGGACCTGGAATTCGCTCTTGTTGTCGAACGGCAGCATCTTGAGGATCACCGCCTTGACCCCGGCCAGGCCCATGGAACCCATGATCAGGATGATCAGCGCCACCAGCAGCAGCCAGCGGTTGCGCGCGCCGTGGCGGTCGCCGAGGAAGGGCATCATCACCCGCTCGAACAGCCGGTGGACACGATCGGGCCTGGCATCTTCCGCCGGCGCGTCATGCGCGTGTTCGACCTTGAGGAACAGGCGGCGGTAGAGCCACGGCGTGAACATGAACGCGACCGCCAGCGAGATCAGCATGCCGGTGGAGGCGTTGATCGGGATCGGCCGCATGTACGGGCCCATCAGCCCGGTCACGAAGGCCATTGGCAGCAGCGCTGCGATGACGGTGAATGTCGCCAGGATGGTTGGTCCGCCAACCTCGTCCACGGCGATCGGAATCGCTTCGGTCAGCGACTTGCCGCCGAGCTGCATGTGCCGGTGGATGTTCTCGACCACGACGATGGCGTCGTCGACCAGAATGCCGATGGAGAAGATCAGCGCGAACAGCGACACGCGGTTCAGCGTGAAGCCCCAGGCCCAGGATGCGAACAGCGTGATCGCCAGTGTCACGACCACCGCGGCGCCGACCACGATCGCCTCGCGGCGGCCCAGGGTCAGCAGTACCAGCAGCACCACGGAGGCGGTGGCGAAGATCAGCTTCTTGATCAGCGTCTTGGCCTTGTCTTCCGCGGTTTCGCCGTAGTTGCGGGTCACCGTGGCGTGAACGCCGTCGGGGAAGTGGATGCCGCGCATCTGCTCGA
Organism: uncultured Salinisphaerales bacterium; assembly: GCA_937896565.1. Classification (GTDB taxonomy): domain Bacteria; phylum Pseudomonadota; class Gammaproteobacteria; order Nevskiales; family OUC007; genus Abyssibacter. The sequence goes on along the minus strand of CALBOV010000074.1, from coordinate 7,551 downwards.
AGCGCTCGACCACGGCCTCGGCGACATCCACGGCATTGGTGCCGGGCTTCTTGGAGACCGAGATCGTGACCGCCGGGTAGCGGCCACCCACGTCGATCTGCTTGGCCGCAGCGGCCGGGCCCATGCCGATACTGACGTACTGCTCGGGTTGGTCGGGTCCCAGACTGACGTCCGCAACATCGCGCAGGAAGATCGGAGCGCCGCCGCGCACGCCGACCACGAGATCAGCGACTTCCTCGGGGGTGATGAGGAAGTTGCCGGCCTGAACCTGGAGCACCTGGCCGTCTTCCAGCAGTTCACCGGCGTCCTGCGAGGCATTGGTGTAGGCCAGCGCCCGGCGCAGGTCGTCCAGCGCCAGGCCGTAGCCGGCTAGTCGCTGCGGGCCCAGGGTGACGCGGACCACGCGGTCCGGCCCGCCCAGGGTTTCGATGTCGCGGGTGCCGGGCACGCGCTGCAACTCGGCTTCCATGGTGTGGGCGATGCGCAGCAGATCGTCGGCGGTGATGTCCGGGTTTTCGCTCCACAGGGTGCCGGCGACGACGGGGACGTCGTCGATGCCCTTGGGCTTGATCAACGGCTGGCCGACGCCGGCATTGGGCGGCAGCCAGTCCTGATTGGAATAGAACGCGTTGTAGAGGCGCAGGATGGCCTCGTTGCGGGGTTCACCGACGGTGAAGCGCACCGTCAGCGCGGCCATGCCCGGCGTGGAGGCCGAGTAGATGTGCTTGACGCCCTCGATCTCCGAGACGATCTGCTCCGCCGGCGTGGTGACCAGCGACTCCACTTCCTTGGCCGATGCGCCCGGGAAGGGGATGAACACGTTGGCGAAGGTCACCTGGATCTGCGGCTCTTCCTCGCGCGGCGTGACCAGCACGGCGAACAGGCCCAGCAGCAGACCGGTGAGCGCCAGCAGGGGCGTGATCTCGCTGGTCAGAAAGGCATGGGCGATTCGCCCGGAGATGCCGAGCCGGCTGGAGGACTCCCGACTCATGGCGCCTGCCCGGTGTCGGGTTGCGCCTGCGCCTTGTAGGCGCTGGCCGCGGCGATGGGGTCCAGCGCGATGCGGTCACCCTCGGACAGTCCCGCGAGCACCGGCACGCGCCCGTCGGCGGTGGGCGTGCCCAGCCGCACATAACGCAGGCTGATGCGGTCGCCGTCGACCACGTAGACGCCGGTGACCTCGCCGCGGCGGACGACGGCCTCGGCAGGCACCAGCAGACGCGTGTCCTCGCCACTGACGAAGGCGACCTTGATCAGGGTGCCCGGGAACACGTCATGCTGGCCTTCCGGAAGGTTCACCAGCACCTCGAAGCTGTGCGTGCTGGCGTTCGCGCCGGGAGGCAGTCGCAGGTCCTCGATCGGTAGCGACGTGCCGTCCGGCAGCATGACCCGGGCCTGGCCGTGGATCCTCACCGCACCCATGTGCTGTTGAGGAATCGCGACGCGGGCACGCAGGTGCTCCAGCGACAGGCCGGTCATGATTGGCTGCCCCGGGCCCACGGTTTCGCCCTGTTGCACGTGGCGGTTGACCACGGTGCCGGAGTAGGGTGCGCGGATGACCGTGTAGTCCAGCGCCTCGCGGGCCCGGGTCAGCGCGGCCTCGGCGGCTTCGGCGCGGGCGCGTGCCGCCTTGTATTCCGCCTGGGCCCGGTCGAATTGCGACTTGGCGATCAGCTGCTTGTTGTAAACGTCCCGCGTGCGCTCGAAGACCAGCGTGGCCTCGGCGAGCCGGGCATCCGCCTCGGCGCGGGCGCTCTCGGCGGCTTCGACCTGGGCGGCCTGTTCGGTGCTCGTGAGCCGTGCGATCACCGTACCGTGTTCGACGTAGTCGCCGACGTCGAAGGGCAGCTCCAGCACCCGGCCGCTGGTCTGGGCGGCCACGGTGGACTGGTTCACCGCCTCGATGGCACCGTCGAACACCGTCTCGCGCGGCACCTTCGCCAGGACGGCCTCGGTGGTGGCCAGCTCGAAGGCAAGCGCTGGCGACGCCATGGTCGCCAGCGCCAGCATCGCGGGGAACAGGCGCGGTTTCATGGCGCCGACTTGCTCGAAGCGCTCAGCGGGCAGAACGCCGCGCCGCTGTGGATGCCGAGCTTGCCCAGGATCATTGCCAGCGGACAAAACCCGGTGAACGAGGCCTGGAACATGTTGGCGCCGACGAAGGCGGTGAACCACAACCAGTAGGGGCTGTGCACCTGGGACAACACCAGCGAGGCCAGCACGAACAGGCCGGCGATGCGAAAGACCCATTGCTCGATGGTGGTGCCCGAGCGGGCGGGCGAGAGTGTCTGCTCAGTCATGGGATTCTCCAGCGTTGGCTTGGGTCATCAGGTCACGAACGGTGGCTTCGAGGCCGGTCAGGCCGGCATCACGGCCATGCGCCAGTGCGGCGTCGTAGGAGTGGCCTTCCACGAAATGCGACTTCAGCGCGAACAGCGCGCCGACGCGGTTGCTGCTGCCGCAATGCACCAGCACCGGCTTGGGCACGTCGTCCAGCAGGTCGTGCAGCGCGTGGGCGGCGCTGACGCTCAGGTCGCAGGCCGCGCCGACCGGCAGCGTGTGCGCGGTCATGCCGAGGTCCGTGACGAACTTGCCTTCGTCCCAGCCACATTCGCCATGCGGGCAAAGCGAGATCACGGAGCGCAGCCCCGCCGCCTGCGCCTGGCGCAACTGATCCGGCGTGGGCTGGCCGCCCGTCCAGATCTCCGGGCTGAGCGCCTTCAGGTTCGGGATGCCGAGTGTGTTCAGGTCCATCGTGTGCGTCCTCAGTGTGTCTGTGACCGTGGCCCCTGCGGATGGCAGAAATGGCCATGGAGCACCCGGATCACGTCCAGCGCGGGGCCGGGCGCGACCTGATAGAAAATTGTTTGCGACTCGCGTCGCGTTGTCACCAGTCCGTCGGCCCTGAGCACCGCGAGATGCTGCGACAGCGCCGACTGCGACAGCGGAATCCGGTCGTTCAGCGCGCCGACCGACAGCTCCTCACCCTCCGCCAGCGTGCAGAGAATCTGCAGGCGCTTGGGGCTGGCCATCGCCTTCAGCAGCGACGCGGCCGCTTCCGCGTGCTCGGCCATTTCCTCCATGGACAGTTCTTCAATTGGAGCAGGAGTCGTTGTCATCGCACCCATCTTATTTGCCACTTGCTAATTTAGCGATCACTAATATAATGACTCCGTCGGTCTGACGCAAGCGGCATGAAACACCGGGTTTCCGGACCATGCCCACCGACCACGAATCAGGAGAGACGAATGGCACATATAGTCGTGATGGGTGCGGGCGTCGGCGGAATGCCGGCAGCCTACGACCTGAAAAAAACGCTGGGCAAGGGTCATGACGTGACGCTGATCGGCACGTCCGAGCATTTCCAGTTCACGCCGTCCAACCCCTGGGTGGCGGTGGGCTGGCGCAAGCCGGATCAGGTGCTGGTCCCGATTCGCGATCATGTGGAAAAAAAGGGCATCCGTTTTCTCTGCGATCCGGTCACGGCGATCGACGCGGCCGGCAACCGGCTGACGCTGGCCAGCGGAGAGCAGGTCGACTACGACTATCTGGTCATCACCACCGGGCCGGAACTGGCCTTCGACGAGATTCCCGGCCTCGGCCCGGACGGGCACACGCACAGCGTCTGCACCACACCCCATGCCCAGGAAGCCGGCGCGGCCTATCAGGCCTTCCTCGAAAACCCCGGCCCGGTCGTGATCGGTGCGGTGCAGGGCGCGAGTTGTTGCGGCCCCGCCTACGAGTTCGCGATGATCGTCGATGCCGATTTGCGCAAGCGGAAGATCAGGGATCAGGTGCCGATCACCTTCGTCACCAGCGAACCCTATGTCGGCCACATGGGTCTCGGCGGCGTCGGCGACTCCAAGGGCCTGCTGGAGTCGGAGATGCGCCAGCGGCACATCAACTGGATCACCAACGCCAAGGTACTGGAGGCCGGCGCCGATGCGGTCCGTGTCGCCGAGCATGACGCGAAGGGCGAGGTGCTCAGGGAACACGACCTGCCCAGCCGCTTCACCATGTTCATCCCGGGCTTCCGGGGCATTGGCCCGGTCGCCGCCGTCGAGGGGCTTTGCAACCCGCGCGGCTTCGTGCTGATCGACCAGCATCAGCGCAATCCGACCTATCCCAACATCTATTCGGCCGGCGTCTGCGTGGCGATTCCGCCGGTGGAACAGACGCCCATACCGACCGGTGCGCCGAAGACCGGATACATGATCGAGTCCATGGTCACCGCCATCGTCCACAACATCGAGCAGGACCTGGCCGGCCAAGCGCCCACGCACAAGGCCACCTGGAACGCGATCTGTCTCGCCGATCTGGGCGATGACGGCGTGGCTTTTGTCGCGCTGCCGCAGATTCCGCCCCGCAATGTCACCTGGGCCAAGCAGGGCAAGTGGGTGCATCTCGCCAAGGTCGCATTCGAGAAATACTTCATGCATAAGATGCGTAGCGGAGGGACCGAGCCGATCTACGAGAAGTACGTGCTCAAGGCATTGGGCATCGTCCGGCTCAAGGATCAGGGATGACGGAGGTACGGATGACCTATCGATTCCTGCTGGCGGCGCTGCTGGCCTTCGGCTGCGCGCTGCCGGCCGCGGCGGAAGACGCCTCGGCGGCCACCGATGTCACGGTGCGCGTGCGGGCACATGATGCGAAATTCATCGGTTCGGGCGTTGGTGGTCTCGAGGTGATCTTCGAGAACGCGGAGACCGGCGCCTGGCTGGCATCCGGCCAGATCACCGGAGGCACCGGCGACACCGACCTGCTGATGCGCAAGCCGCAGCAGCGGGGCGAACGTCTGGCTCCACAGGCCGATACCGCCGCCTGCACCGCGAGCCTGCCACTGACCAAACCCACCCGCGTGCGCATTCGCGTGACCGGACCGCAGCAGATGGCGCAGCCCGCGTCGCTGAGCGTCACCACCTGGGTCGTGCCGGGGCACCCCATTGATGGCGACGGGCTGGTGCTGAACCTGCCCGGGCTGATCGTCACCGCCGACCCGATGCCGTCCAAGGGCGGCGAGCTGCCGCTGCGGGCGACGGTGACCCTGATGTGTGGTTGTCCGCTGACCGAAGGCGGGCTGTGGGACACGGCCGACTACGAGGTGATGGCCCGGGTGGAGCGGCCCGATGGTTCGGTCAGCGCAGTGCCGCTGTCCTTCACCGGCGAACCCAATCATTTCGCCGGCATGCTGCCGGTGAAGCAGCAGGGCCGCCATCTGGTCACGATCTGGGCGCATAACGCGGGCACCGGCAACACCGGTGCTGCGGACTACACGGTGGACGTGCCGTGAAGCGGACGCTGCTGATCCTGATGTTCGGCCTCGGCCCGTCGACCGCGGCGCTCGCCGAGCCCGACCGTGTCGTGGAGGCGAGAACGCTGACCACGGCGTTGCAGCAGCAACTCGGTGCGGCGCTTAAACAGGCCATCGCCAGCGGTGGTCCGCAGGCGGCCATCGAGGTCTGTCAGGTGCGCGCGCCGGAGATCGCGGCCTCGCTGTCCTCCGATGCCACGGTGGGGCGCACGGCGCTGCGCGTGCGCAACCCTGACAACGCACCGGATGCCGGGGCCCGTGAGGTCATGACCGCGTTCGCCACGCGAATCGACGACGGCGAACAGGGTGGGCTCGAACATTTCGAGCAGCGGGCCGACGGCAGTGCCCGGTACATGCGCGCGATCATCACGCAGCCGATGTGCGAGCTGTGCCACGGCGCGTCGCTGGCGTCCGGCATCGCGGAGGAACTGGCCCTGCGTTATCCGCGGGACGCGGCCACGGGTTTCCGGGCCGGCGAGCTGCGCGGCGCCTTCATCGTTGACTGGCCGGAGGATGCGCCATGATCAGAATCTGCCCACACTGCGGCGCCAAGAACCGTATCGCGCCGGCGAATCTTCATCGGGCCGGGCGCTGTGGCTCCTGCAAGCAGGCGCTGGGGCCCGTCGACACCCCGCTGGATGTCGGCGCAGATCAGTTCGACGCCATCCTGCGCGAGGCAAGAGTGCCGGTGCTGGTGGATTTCTGGGCGCCGTGGTGCGGCCCGTGCAAGATGGCGGGCCCGGAAGTCGCCCGCGCGGCGGCGGCGATGGCCGGTGAAGCCATCGTTCTCAAGGTCAACACCGAGCAGCATCCGGCCCTGTCGGCGCGTTACGGTGTTCGCAGCATTCCGTATTTCGCGGTGTTCTCGGACGGGCAGATGGCGTGGAGCCAGCCCGGCCTGATGCGCGCCGCGCAGCTGGAGGCGCAATGTCGCGCCGCCGGCGAGGCGGTGACGAGGTAGGCAACGGATGGCAGGTGAACAGACGGAAACGGTGGTCGTCGAGGAAACGCTGACCGGCCGTTACATGCAGAACATCACGGCGGGCCGGCATGGCCTGACGGCGGACGAGCCCGCGGAGCTGAAGGGCAACGACGCCGGCCCGAGCCCCTACGAGTTCGTGCTGATGGGGCTGGGCGCCTGCACGTCGATGACGCTGCGGATGTATGCGGAGATGAAGCAGCTTCCACTGGAGCGCGTTCGCGTTCACCTGAGTCATCAGAAGGTGCACGCGGAGGACTGCGCGGACTGCGAGACTCGCGGCGGCAAGATCGACGAGATCACCCGAGATATCGAGCTGACCGGTGATCTGACCGACGAGCAGCGCCAGCGTCTGCTGGAGATCGCCGACAAGTGCCCTGTGCACCGCACGCTGCATTCGGAGATCAAGGTTCGGACCCGGATCGTGGACGCCATTGATGGTGATGCCGGAGACGGACAATGACCGATCGCGCCGCATCCGCACCGGACTGGCCCAGACACCTGCGCTGGGGCATCGCCATCACCCTGGTGGTCAAGCTGATGGTGCTGATCACCCTGAAAACGCTGTTCTTTTCCGGCGAGCACCGTGTCGAGGTGACACCGACACGGGTGGACGCCCAGCTTTTCCCCGCGCAATCGCGGGCAGAACCCGATTCACGTTCCGAGGAGTTGGCCGATGATTGACATGACGGTCGTGGAGCTGTCACGCCTGCAGTTTGCGTTGACGGCCCTGTACCACTTTCTGTTCGTGCCGCTGACGCTGGGGCTGTCGATGATCCTGGTGATCATGGAGGCCATCTACGTCATGACCGGCCGCGACATCTGGCGGCAGATGACCAAGTTCTGGGGGCTGCTGTTCGGCATCAACTTCGCCATGGGGGTCGCCACCGGCATCACCATGGAATTCCAGTTCGGCACCAACTGGGCCTATTACTCGCACTACGTCGGTGACATCTTCGGGGCGCCGCTGGCCATTGAGGGCCTGATGGCCTTCTTCCTGGAATCCACCTTCGTCGGGCTGTTCTTCTTCGGCTGGGATCGCCTGTCCAAGGTGGGGCATCTGGTCGTGACGGCACTGACGGCGATCGGCTCCAATCTGTCCGCGGTATGGATTCTGATCGCCAACGCGTGGATGCAGAACCCGGTGGGTGCGGCATTCAACTACGAGACCATGCGCATGGAGCTCACGTCCTTCGGTGATGTGATCTTCAATCCGGTCGCCCAGTCCAAGTTCGTGCACACGGTCGCGGCCGGCTAT
>CALBOV010000073.1 GCA_937896565.1 uncultured Salinisphaerales bacterium | reverse complement strand
GGCGACGAAATGCTCGCCGATGCCGACACCGATGATCAGCGGCGTACCACGACGGGCGACGACCAGGGCGTCCGGGTTGTCATGGTCCATCGCCGCGATGGCATAGGCGCCATCCAGCGTGCGGACGATGTCCGCGATCGCCGTGAACAGGGTTTCGCCGGTGGCGATCCGGCGGTGGATCGCATGGGCCAGCGCCTCGGAATCGGTCTCGGTTTCGAAGGCGTAGCCTTCGGCACCCAGGCCGGCCTTCAGGCGTTCGTAGTCCTCGATGATGCCGTTGTGCACCAGCGCCAGGCGACCACGGGACAGGATCGGATGGGCGTTGCGCTCAGCCGGCGCGCCATGGGTGGCCCAGCGGGTGTGAGCCACGCCCAGCACGCCGTGCAGCGGATGTTCGGCCAGCTTGGCATCCAGCCCCTGCACCTTGCCGACGCAGCGCAGACGGTCGATGCCGTCCGGCGTATTCACCGCGATACCGGCGGAGTCGTAACCACGGTATTCCAGGCGGCGCAGGCCTTCGATCAGGATGGGGGTGACATCACGTTCGGCGATGGCGCCGACAATTCCGCACATGAGACGGGTTCCTTGCAGTCGCGCAAAGGTCGCCAAGTGGTCAGCGACCAAGTTCCGGCTAGTTTACTTGCCCGAATCCTTCACGGGTTTGCGCCAGCCCGGAATGGTCTTCTGACCGCGGGCCCGGCAGATCGTCAGCGCATCGTCGGGCGCGTTGCGGGTGATGGTCGAACCGGCGGCGATGTAGGCGCGCGCGCCGATGGTCACCGGCGCCACAAGCTGGCTGTCGGTGCCGAGGAAGGCGTCGTCGCCGACCACGGTCCGATGCTTGTTGGCGCCGTCGTAGTTGCAGGTGATGACGCCGGCGGAAACGTTGACGCGCTTGCCGATGCTCGCGTCGCCCAGATAGGCAAGATGGCCGGCCTTGGCGCCCTGATCCAGGGTCGCCTTCTTGGTCTCGACGAAGTTGCCGATGCGGTTGTCACCGACCAGCACGGTACCGGGCCGCAGGCGGGCGAAGGGCCCGATCTGGCAGCTCGGACCGATGTCGGCGTCCTCGATCACGGTGTTGGCGTGAATCACCGAGCCGTCGCCGATTCGGGCATCCCTGATCACGCAGTTGGGCCCGATCTCGACGCCGTCGCCCAGTTCGACATCACCCTCGAACACCACATTCACGTCGATGACCACATCCTCGCCCACCGACATGCGACCGCGCTGGTCAAAGCGCGCCGGGTCGATCAGCGTCACGCCGGCATCCAGCAACGCGTTCGCGGCGCGGCGTTGCAAGACGCGTTCGGCCGCCGCCAACTGGCGCCTGTCGTTGACGCCGGCGACCTCGTCCGGGTCGGTGGCCTGCACCACCTCGACGGTCAGGCCATCCTCCACCGCCAGCCCGACGACATCGGTCAGATACACCTCGCCCTGGGCGTTGTCGCTGCCGACCCGCGACAGCCAGCCCTTGAGCCGGTCCGCACGGGCGGCCAGCACGCCGGTATTGGTCTCGTCGATCGCGAGCTGCTCGGGATTCGCGTCCTTGTGCTCGACGATCGCGCTGACCGCACCATCCTCGTCGCGCACGATGCGACCGTAGCCGGTGGGATCGGGCAGCACCACGGACAACAGCGCCGGGCCGTCGACATCGATCAGGGTCAGCAGAGTGTCCTGCGTCAGCAACGGCACATCGCCGTAGAGCACCAGCACGCGGGCATCGTCGGGGATTTCGGGCAGCGCCTGCTGCACCGCGTGACCGGTGCCGCGCTGCTCCGTTTGCAGCACCCAGTTCACCGACACATCCGCGAACCGCGCCCGCACCGCGTCGGCGCCATGCCCGATCACCACATGCGTCGCCGCGGGCTTGAGTGACCGGGCGGTGGCCAGCACATGGGCCAGCAGGGGCCGTCCACCCAGCGGCTGCAACACCTTGGGCTGGGACGAGCGCATGCGGGTGCCCCGGCCGGCGGCCAGGATCACGATGTGGAGCTTGGACTGGTTCATCGCGTCAGGCTGCCAGTGGACATACTAGGCTGACAAGATGATTCATGCGTGGAGGTTGTTACTGCGGGCAAAGCTCGCGTCAGGCCAAGGCACGGGCGCGGTGTGAGCGCGGAGCGTGCTTGCAGCACGTGAGCACTCACGCCGTGACCGTAACGCCGGCATGGCGCGAGATCTGCCCGCAGCCCGCGTTTAGCGTTTGGACTTGAGCTTCTGCAACAGATGCAACCGCGCCGCCGCCTCGGCCAGTTCGGCCTGGGCAAGGGCCAGGTCAACATCGGAATGCTGCTGGGCGATGGCTTCCTCGGCGCGCTTCTTGGCTTCCAGGGCCGCGGCTTCATCCAGGTCGGCCGCGCGAGCGGCGGTGTCCGCCATCACCGTAACCTGGTACGGCTGGACTTCCAGCACACCACCGGAGACGAAGAAGGACTGCTCGTCACCACCATGCTTGACGCGGACTTCGCCGGCTTTCAGGCGGGTCAGCAGCGGGGCGTGACGCGGCGCGATACCGACCTCGCCCATCTCGGCCGATGCGAACACCATGTCCGCCATGCCCGAGTAGATTTCACCCTCGGCGCTGACGATGTCGACATTCAGTTCCATCTCAATACTCCATGGACAGAGAGCCGCCGAAACGGATCGGCGGCCCCGTCAGTTACATGCTCTTGGCGCGCTCGGCAGCCTGGTCTACGGAACCGACCATGTAGAACGCCTGCTCGGGCAGGTGGTCGTACTCGCCGTCGACGATCGCCTTGAAGCCGGCGATGGTGTCCTTCAGCGACACGTAGATGCCCGGCGAACCGGTGAACACCTCAGCGACGTGGAACGGCTGCGACAGGAAGCGCTGGATCTTGCGCGCACGGGCCACGGTCAGCTTGTCCTCTTCGGACAGCTCGTCCATGCCCAGAATCGCGATGATGTCCTTCAGCTCCTTGTAGCGCTGCAGCACGCCCTGAACGGCGCGGGCCGTCTCGTAGTGCTCGACGCCGATGACGTTCGGATCCAGCTGACGCGACGTGGAATCCAGCGGGTCCACGGCCGGGTAGATACCCAGCTCGGCGATCTGGCGCGACAACACGACGGTGGCATCCAAGTGAGCAAAGGTCGTGGCCGGCGACGGGTCGGTCAAGTCATCCGCCGGCACGTAAACGGCCTGGATGGACGTGATGGAACCGGTCTTGGTGGACGTGATGCGTTCCTGCAGCACGCCCATTTCCTCGGCCAGCGTCGGCTGGTAGCCCACGGCCGACGGCATACGACCCAGCAGCGCGGACACTTCGGTGCCAGCCAGGGTATAGCGGTAGATGTTGTCCACGAAGAACAGCACGTCACGGCCTTCGTCACGGAAGAACTCGGCCATGGTCAGGCCGGTCAGCGCGACGCGCAGGCGGTTGCCCGGCGGCTCGTTCATCTGGCCGTACACCATCGCCACCTTGGACTCGGTGAGGTTGTCCAGCTTGATGACGCCGGCCTCGGCCATTTCGTAGTAGAAGTCGTTACCTTCACGGGTACGCTCGCCGACGCCCGCGAACACCGACAGGCCCGAGTGCTCGGTCGCGATGTTGTTGATCAGCTCGAGCATGTTGACGGTCTTGCCCACGCCGGCGCCGCCGAACAGGCCGACCTTGCCGCCCTTCGCGAAGGGACACAGCAGGTCGATAACCTTGATGCCCGTTTCCAGCAGCTCGGTGGAACCGGCCTGGTCTTCGTAGCTCGGCGGCTTGCGGTGAATCGCCCAGCGCTCTTCGGTCTCGACCGGACCGACTTCGTCCTGGGGATCGCCCAGCACGTCCATGATGCGACCCAGCGTGCCCTTGCCCACCGGCACGGAAATCGGTGCACCGGTTCCGGTCACGGCCATGCCGCGCTTGAGGCCTTCCGACACGCCCATGGCGATGCAACGCACGACGCCGTCACCCAGCTGCTGCTGGACTTCCAGGGTCAGGTTGTTGTCGGTCACGGTGAGAGCATCGTAGACCTTCGGGATCGAATCGCGCGGAAACTCCACGTCCACGACGGCCCCGATAATCTGAACAATCTTGCCTGCGCTCATAGCTCTTTCCTGTTTACTTGTCGGGCTAAACGAGCCCACAAATTCAATTTGTCTCTAATCGATCTGGCAAACGTTTCCGCGATGTGAAGCTCGCTTCAGAGCAAGGCGGAGCGTGTGATCGGAAGCGCAGTTTAGTGAGCCTAAATGAGCATTCCGATCGCGCGCGACAACGCCGCTCTGGAGCGAGATCCGCATCGCTAGACGGCTGCTGCGCCGCCCACGATCTCCGCCAGTTCCTGCGTAATCGCGGCCTGGCGGGCCTTGTTGTACTCCAACTGCAGGTCTTCGATGATCTGGCCGGCGTTGTCGGAGGCCGACTTCATCGCGATCATGCGCGCCGCCATTTCACAGGCGACGTTTTCGGCCACGGCGCCGTAAACCTGGGCTTCGACGTAACGCATCAGGATGCCGTCGAGCAGGTCCTCGGCGCTGGGCTCGTAGATGTAGTCCCAGTTGTCCAGCAGACCCTCGTCCTTCACCGGCACGACAGGCAGCAACTGCTCGACGACCGGCGACTGGGTCATGGTGTTCACGAAACGGTTGTGGATCAGCACCACCTTGTCCAGCTCGCCGTCGCGGTACTTGTCCAGCAGCACCTTGACCGGACCGATGAGCTGATCCAGATGCGGCGTGTCGCCGAGACCCGTGATCTCGGAGACGATGTTGCCGCCGATGCGCTTGAAGAAGCTCATGCCCTTGCTGCCGACGATCATCAGGTCGACTTCGGCGCCGGCATCCTTGGCACTGCGGTATTCCCCCAGCGCCTTGCGGAACATGTTGATGTTCAGGCCGCCGCAGAGACCACGGTCGGTGGAGACGACGATGATGCCGACCCGCTTGACCGGACGCTCCATCAGGAAGGGATGCTTGTAGTCCGGGTTCGCCTGGGCCAGATGGCCGATGGTGCGACGGATGCGCTCGGCATACGGCGTGGCCGCGGCCTGGCGATCCTGCGCCTTGCGCATCTTGCTGGCCGCAACCATTTCCATGGCCTTGGTGATCTTCTGCGTGTTTTTGACGCTTCCGATCTTGCTCTTAATTTCCTTGCCGACGGCCATTGCGACTCCTACCGAGGCGTGCGGATTTTGTCCGAATCCTGCGTTGCAGCCACCCAGTGAGTGCTCACGTACAGGAAGTACGCTCCGCGCTCACTGGTTGTCTGCGCCTTGTCTTCGAACAAACTTCGCATGCCTCTCCGTTTGAATGGTGCTTCGGGTCAGGCGAGCACTTCGCTCACCTAACCCCTCACTCCTGACGCCTTACCGCAATCCGCTCAAAAAGCGGATTGCTTCTTGAACGCGTCCAGGGCGGAAATCATGTCGGCCTTGATCGCGTCGTCGAACTTGCCGGTCTCGTTGATGCGATCGAGCAGGTCCTTGTATTCGCCGCCGAGGAACTGGTGCAGCGCCTCGTCGAACTCGACGACCTTGGCCACGTCGACGTCGTCGAGGTAACCCTGGTCAGCCGCGAGCAGCGAGAACGCCATTTCGGCCACGGACAGCGGTGAGTACTGCTTCTGCTTCATCAGCTCGGTCACGCGCTGACCGCGTTCCAGCTGCTTGCGGGTCGCCTCGTCCAGATCGGATGCGAACTGGGCGAAGGCCGCGAGCTCGCGGTACTGCGCCAGCGCCAGGCGGACACCGCCGCCGAGCTTCTTGATGATCTTGGTCTGGGCCGAACCACCCACACGCGACACCGACAGACCGGCGTTGATGGCCGGGCGGATGCCGCTGTTGAACAGGTCGGTTTCCAGGTAGATCTGACCGTCGGTGATGGAAATCACGTTGGTCGGCACGAAGGCGGACACGTCGCCGGCCTGGGTTTCAATGATCGGCAGCGCCGTCAGCGAACCGGTCTGACCCTTGACCGCACCGTCGGTGAACTTCTCGACGTAGTCGGCGTTCACGCGCGCGGCGCGTTCCAGCAGACGTGAATGCAGGTAGAAGATGTCACCCGGGTAGGCTTCACGGCCCGGCGGGCGCTTCAGCAGCAGCGAGATCTGACGGTAGGCGACGGCCTGCTTGGACAGGTCATCGTAAACGATCAGCGCATCTTCACCACGGTCGCGGAAGTACTCGCCCATCGCGCAACCGGCGTAGGGGGAGATGTACTGCAGCGCCGGAGATTCGGCCGCGGCGGCGGCGACGACGATGGTGTGATCCATCGCGCCGTGCTCTTCCAGCTTGGCGACCACGTTGGCGATGGAGCTGTTCTTCTGCCCGATCGCAACGTAGATGCACTTAACGCCAGTGCCCTTCTGGTTGATGATCGCGTCAATGGCGACGGCGGTCTT
>CALBOV010000072.1 GCA_937896565.1 uncultured Salinisphaerales bacterium | reverse complement strand
GGCCCCCTGCGGGGCGAACTGCGGAATGTTGTTCCGGTAGGAGCGGTTGTTGCGCACCAGGTTCTTTTCGCCGAACTGGACGCGGCCGGGCAGATCGAACACCAGGAAACCACCGACATTGTCGTGGGCGATGTTGTCCACGTATTCGGCGCGGTAGGTGTTCTCGAACTCGAACCCGGCGACGTTGTGGAACGCCTCGGTCCGGCGCACGAGAATGTCGCTGGACTGGCCGATGTACACGCCGGCGTCGGAAGAACCGATGGACACCGAGTCCTCGATCAGGATGTAGCGACAGACGACCGGATAGAACGCATAGGCGCCGTTGTTCACCCAGGATTCCATCGACTCGTCGTAGTTGGGCGAGGCCGGGTCGGCGTTGGACCAGCCGATCTTCACCCGGCGGAAGGTCACGTGTTCGGAGCGGAACACACGCACGCCGTTGCCGGGGGCGTCGTAGACGGTGATGTCCTCGATGGTGAACCCGTCGACCTGGTTGACGCTGATCCCGTCCTGCGCCGGCGATTCGGCGAAGGACAGAATCGTCTTGTCCATGCCGGCGCCGCGCACGGTGATGCCGCGCTTGCCGGTCATGATCAGCCCGGTGGTGAACGCGTACTCGCCCTCGCAGAATTCGATGACATCGCCTTCGCGCGCCTCGAAGAACGCGATCAGCGCGTCACGCTGGGCGGTAGCCGGATCGCAGATCACGTGGGTGACCGGCGCGCCGGACGCGTCACCCGGAACCCCGTCCGGTGCCGGCGACTGACCACAGCCGCAAAGCCACGCCGTCGCCAGCAGGCAAATGATTGATGCTCGACGTCCGATCATGTCTCCCCCCTGATCTCGATACGACGGCCGGCTTGTATGCGCCGAAACCAGAGTCTAGCGCGCTGGTGGCGCAACGGTTGGTGCCGTCCGTCTCCCGAGACGCGTGGGCCCGCATGAATTGAGCTAAAATTCCCAAAGCGGCGGAAGCCGGAGCCGTCGAGCCACCGCATACAGCCGGCCACGCCGGTAGTAGGTCGCGACACTCCGTCTGTGCCTCATCGCTCGCATCGAACGCCATCCAGGAACAGGAGGCACGTCGCCCGATCTGGCTGAATTCAGCCCCCGATCGTCATCACGCTCATGGTTGAACTGGTTACCGTCACTGAACCGGCTGCCGCCGAATCCACCGTGCCGCTGCATGCGCGCAGCGACATGATGCGAGGCATCAGGCTGCTGCTGGAATTGTGCGTGGACGGTGCGCGCGCGGACATGGTCTGGTTCCAGCCCGGCACGCCGGACCTCACACGAGTCGTGCGCATGAACCCGAGCGTCCGCATCCCGCCAGCGGAGCATGAGCAGTTCATCGCATTGTCCGAACATGTCCTGACGCTGGGGCTGCCCAACATCATGGCGCCCAGCATTCGTCGGGACGTGCGCCTCAAGGACTTTCCGGCCAACCACAGGCAACTGCCCAATGCGGGGTTTTTCGCCTGGGCCATCGTCGTCAACGGCGAGCGGCTTGGTGTGATGTGCATGGCGCGCGCCGACAGCGGACTGCTGACGGCCAACGAGCGCAGGCACGTCATGCGCATTGCGGAACTCGTCACCATCTGCCTGCGTGCACACTACGACGCCGCATACGACGAGCTGACGGGTCTGATGACCCGGCGCCAGGGGCATGAAAGTCCTGCTCAGAGAACTGCGTCGCTCCGCTCGCCGGCTCCAGCCGACCTGCGTATCGATGCTGGATCTGGACCATTTCAAACTGCTCAATGACAGCCGGGGGCATGCCGCCGGGGACGCCGCGCTGAAGTCCGTCGCGCAGCTGCTGCAAAAGGCCTACCAGCGCGCGGGTGATGTCGTCATCCGCTGGGGCGGTGAGGAAATCCTGATCTTGCAGCCTGGCGTGAACGCCCTCGCCGCCGAGGAGTACGCCAAACGGGTGCGAGACGATCTCCGGGCGCTGGACATTCCCAATCCCGCAGCACCGCTGGGCTGCGTCACGGCGAGCATCGGCGTGGCGGCGTATGCGCCCGCGCCAGGCACGCCCGTGATCAATCCCGAGGAGATCGCAGGCCGGCTGATTTCCGAGGCGGACCGGGCGCTCTACGCGGCAAAAAACGGTGGCCGCAACCAGGTCATCGCGACCGAGGTGTCGGTCGAGATACCGGACCAGCTCTAAAACGTCACAGCAACCGCATTCGCCACATTGTCCGCCAGCGCCAGCGACGCGGTGAGCCCAGGCGACTCGATTCCGAACAGGTTCACCAGACCCGGTATGCCGTGGTCACCGGGACCGGAGATGCGGAAATCCGCTGCCGGTTCGCCTGGCCCGGCGATCTTGGGGCGGACACCGGCATAGGCGGGTTCGAGCCGGGCCGCATCCAGCGCCGGCCAGTAGTGCCGTATGGCAGCCTCGAATCCGGCGCCTCGGGCCGGGTCGACCTGGTAGTCCGGCGCATCCACCCATTCGACATCGGGCCCGAACCGCGCCTGCCCGGCCAGATCCAGCGTCAGATGCACACCCAGACCGCCGGGCTCCGGCACCGGGTAGACCAGCCGCGAAAACGGCGCCCGCCCCCGCAGCGTGAAATAGCTGCCCTTGGCGAACCAGGCGCGGGGCCGCCGCGCCTCCGGCAGACGGTCGGTGCGGGCGGCCAGCGCCGGCGCATCCAGACCAGCCGCGTTCACCACCACCTGGGCGATCAGGGCGGGGCGATCCGCGTCCTCGGTGAACACCTCGATGCCGCGCCCGGTCGGCACCAGCCGGCTCACCGTGGTGTGACAGGCCAGCATCGCCCCGGCCGTCTCCGCCTGCCCCAGCAGCGACAGCATGTAGGCATGCGAGTCGATGATGCCGGTGGAGGGCGACAACAGCGCCGCCGTGCAATGCAGCGCCGGTTCCAGCGCCCTGGCCTCGGCGGCGCTCAGCCGGCGCAGATCATCGACGCCGTTGGCCGCCGCCCGGCGCCGGATCGATTCGAGCTCGGATTCCTGCGATGCGTCGGTCGCGACGATCAGCTTGCCGCAGCGGCGATGCGGAACGTTGTTGCGCTCGCAGTAGGCATACAGCTGCGCCTTGCCGCGAACGCAAAGCGTCGCCTTCAGCGACCCCGCCGGATAGTAGATGCCGGCGTGGATAACCTCGCTGTTGCGGGCGCTGGTCACGGTGCCGAACTGCGCCTCGCGTTCCAGGATCAGCGTTTCACGGCCCTGCCGCGCCAGCGCGCGGGCAACCGCCAGGCCGATCACGCCTGCACCCACGACCACGCATTCGACCGGCTCCGCCATCAACCGCTCTTGGCCGGAAGCTCGAACAGGTCCAGAAAACGCCGCACGTCGGTGGCCTCGCCCTGGATGGTGATGCCGTTGTCGGCCGCCGCGTCCACCGGCATCAGCCCGTAGATCAGGCCGGCCAGGGCTGACGCATCGGGGGCGATGAAGCTCACCGCGGCATCCAGTACCTCGGTGCGACGGATGACCAGCGTCCGCCGCTCGACCTGTGCGTGGAACAGCTCGCCAGCGACATCGAAGCCCACGCCCAGGACCAGCTCGCCGGCCTGGTCCGGATCGAACATCGTGCGCAGCGACATCATCAGCGACATCGGCGACAGCGGCAGCCTCGGATCGTGCAGTGACGAACGTGCCGCCCAGCGGCCCAGCTCCTGGAGGATCGGCTCGGCCTCATAGCCCCAGTCGGTGAGTTCATAGATCTGCGTGGCGGCCGGCGGGGGCAGCTTGCGCCGTGTCAGCACGCCAACGGACTCCAGTCCTTCCAGGCGCTGGGTCAGCACCTTGGCGCTGATCCCGGGCAGATGCGCGCGCAGATCGGAGAAGCGACGACCGCCCAGCATCAGCTCGCGGATCACCAGCAGCGACCACCGCTCGCCAATCAGCTCCAGCGCGAACGCCGCCCCGCAGGCGTCGTGGTACCAGCGGCCGTGCGCGGTGCCTGTCGCTTCATTAGTTTCTTTTTGTAACTTCATTGTTGCTTTCAGTAACCTTCCCTGCAATGCTACCCCAATACGAGGCGGCAGCGTCATCGAAGATCCACAGGATTCCCCCACGCTGCCACATGGCCATTCGCGACAGGAGACACGACCATGCACGAGCTGAAAATCACCCGCCACATCAGCGCACCGACGGATCGGGTGTGGGACGTGCTCGCCAACCGCCAGGAAGAATGGTGGTGCCCGAAACCCTGGACCATCGAACTGATCGCCCAGGAACGCCGCGCCGGCGGCCGCTCGGCCATGATCATGCGCGGCCCGAACGGCGAGGAGATGCCGCAGGAAGGCATTGTCCTGGCCTGGGACGAGGGCCGCCGCATCGTGACCACCGACGCGCTCAATGCCGCCTTCGAGCCAACCGGACCGTTCATGATCGGCTTCTGGGAGATCGAACCCGACGGCGATGGCACCTTGTACACGGGCCGCGCCCGGCACTGGACCGAAGAGGCCCGCAAGCAGCACGAGGCGATGGGATTCCACGCCGGCTGGACCGCCGTCGCCGATCAGCTGGCCGCCCTGTGCGAGGCCGACGCATGAGCGACACGTCCGCGACGACCCAACCGTTGGTCTCGGCCTTCCGCTGGGTGCCGGACTTCGCCCGCGGCCTGGTGCGTGATCTGCGCGTGCGCTGGGCGCTGGAGGAAATCGGCCGCCCCTACCGCACCGTGCTGATGGACGCCGCCCAGCCACGTGACGCCGAGTACCGGGCGTGGCAACCATTCGGGCAGGTTCCGGCCTTCGATGACGGCGCCATCCGGCTGTTCGAGAGCGGCGCCATCCTGCTGTACCTGGGCGAACAGGACGAAACACTGCTGCCCACCGATCCGGCGGGACGCTGGGCCGCAACCGCCTGGACCTTCGCGGCGCTGAACAGCATCGAACCGGCCGTGAGCCGCTTGGTCAGCCTGGACCTGTTCCACACGAACGACGCCTGGAGCGCGGAGGCCCGCGTGCCGGCCTTGGAGTTCGTCAACGCCCGGTTGCGAAGCCTCGCCGACGCGCTGGGCGAGCTGGACTGGCTCACCGGACGCTTCACCGTCGCAGACATCCTGATGGTGACGGTGCTGCGCAACCTGCATCACACCAACCTCGTTGCCGCGTTTCCGAATCTCGCCGCCTTTCAGGCGCGCGGTGAGGCTCGGCCGGCCTTCCAACGGGCGATGAACGCCCAGATCAACGACCTTTCCAACGGAGACACCCCATGAGCTATATCGACGGATTCGTGATTGCCGTACCCACCGCCAACCGCGAGCAGTTCATCCAGCACGCCCGCACCGCTGACGACTGGTTCATCGAGAACGGCGCCCTGCGCGTGATCGAAACCTGGGGCACCGACGTGCCGGACGGCAACGTCACCGATTTTCGACGTGCGGTTCAGGCCACGCCCGACGAGACCGTCGTATTCAGCTGGATCGAGTGGCCCGACAAGGCGACCCGGGACACCGCCATGCAACGCATGATGAGCCCGGACAACAACGACCCGCGCTTCGACATGGAGAAGAACCCCATGCCCTTCGACGGCCAGCGGATGATCTTCGGCGGCTTCGAACCGGTGCTGGAGCTCAATCGCTCGTAGTCGCCAATGCATGCGTCGGGGACCAGCGCAGACGCTCGTCCCCGGCGATGTCTTTACAGAATATTTCCGGGACCGGGCATAGGATCAACCCTCTATAAAAGTGACTTGGTTGCTCCCCATGATGAGCCATGAGAACCAGCGGGCCCCGCATCCCGGTGAGCATGCGCAAAGTTTCGAATTTGCAGCGGAAATCGAGATCGTCGGCGTCCTGTGGCAGCTTCAGCGCCCCGGCGGCAGGAACATCAGCCAACAGCGGCTTCTGGAACACCCGAAAATCCGCAAGTGCTTTCGCTCGTCCGATGTGCGCCACGCCATTTTCAGACTGATCGACGAGGGCTCTCTGGATATCGTTCAGGCCGAGGATGCGGACTATTTTCGCCTCACGCCCTCGGGGCTGGACCGGGCGATCCGCCATGCGATGACACCCAATTTCTACGCGCTGCCACCGGCGGACCGGCAGGCGCTGCTCGCCGCCCGGAGTCGCGCCACGAACTGACCGCCCGGCACCGAGGCCAGGTGGTCAGCGCTTCCGGAATGGTCTTGCCTGACATACCGTGACGCCGACCAACACCAACGAGCGGAACGCCATGGATCAGAGCGAGCGCCCGGTCGACACTGCCACACTCGACGCCCTGCGTTCGCTGACGACATCCGACGCGAAGCTGGCCACACTGATGAAGGCGACCACGCTGGGCGTCGATCAGCCCATCGCGCTGGCGTCCTTTCTCGACGGGGATCACGAGCGCTGTCTCGCCGCTCATGGATTGCCCGAACTGCCGCGTATGGAACGCAGCGGTTCGTTCTGCGACGCGACCGTCCGCACTGGTGGCTGTCTGGAGATCGAGGACGCGCTCGCCGATCCGCGCTTCCGCCACAACCCGCTGGTGACCGGCCCGGCCCATGTCCGCAGCTGCACGGGCTATCCCCTCGTCACACCGGACGGAGTTCGGATCGGCGCGCTTTGCGTCATGAGCCCCCAACCCGGCCGACTGACCGATCGCGAGAAGGAATTTCTCGCATTGCAGGCGGTGGCGGTGACCATGGCGCTGGACGCGCACCTCAACCAGCTCGCGCTGGAGACCAGCCAGGCCCGTCTCGCCGAGCAGAACTGGCGCCTGGAGTCCACCATCGCCGGGACCAACGCCGGCACCTGGGAGTGGAACGTGCAGACCGGCGAAACCCGGTTCAACGAAACCTGGGCGCAGTTCATCGGCTACCGCCTGGAGGAACTGCAGCCGGTCTCCATCAACACCTGGCTTGAAAACACCCACCCTGAGGATCTGGAACGCTCCGGCGAACTGCTGAACGCGCATTTCGCCGGTGACAGCGAGTTCTACGAGTGCGAGGCGCGGATGCGCCACCGCGACGGCTCTTGGATCTGGGTGCTGGACCGGGGACGCGTACGCACCTGGACCGACCAGGGTGAGCCGGAGTGGATGTACGGCACCCACGAGTTGATCACCGAGCGCAAGCGTCGCGCCGAAGCGCTGGAGCAAAGCGAAGCCCGTCTCAAGCGCGTCAGCGAGGTGGCCGGCATCGGTGGCTGGGAACTGGATTGCCGGTCCGGCGAGATGACCTGGTCCGACATGACCTACATGATTCACGGCCTGCCGATCGGCCAGATCCCAGCCGTGCAGGAAGCCATCGAGTTCTACGCGCCCGAAGCGCGGGAGACCATCCAGAACGCACTGACCGTCTGCATCGAGACGGGCGCGCCTTACGACCTGGAGCTGCCGTTCATCCGCGCGGACGGCAGCCGCATCTGGGTCCGCGCCGT
This sequence comes from uncultured Salinisphaerales bacterium, assembly GCA_937896565.1. GTDB lineage: Bacteria > Pseudomonadota > Gammaproteobacteria > Nevskiales > OUC007 > Abyssibacter. Next base: position 24,178 of record CALBOV010000072.1, on the reverse strand, counting down.
GGGTCAGGCCGACCGCGCCGATGGCGAGACGCTCCGTGTCACCGGCTCCTTCCAGGACATCACCGAATCCTACGAACTGCGGCTGCAACTCTCGCAGGAACGGCAGCGCCTGCTCGAACACGCCCGGGCGCTGGAGCAGCAGCAGCGGGAACTGGAGATCAGCAACACCAGCCTGGAGAACTTCGCCTACGTCGCCAGCCATGACCTGAGTTCGCCCTTGCAGAACATGAAGAGCTTCTCCGAGCTGCTCATCCGCGATCTGGGCCCGAATCTGGACGGCCGGCGCGAGCAGTACGTCAAGTTCCTGCTGCAATCGATGGATCGCATGCAGTCGCGGATCGAAGGCCTGCTGTCGCTGTCCCGGGCCCGGCGAGCGACGCTCGATCTGCAACGGGTGAATCTCGGCGAGTTGATCGAGCGCGTACGCGGCGACCTGTCGCACCGGATCGAGGCGCTGGACGCGACGCTGGACTACGGCGATCTGCCCGACGCCGTCTGCGACGCGACGCTGATGGAACAGGTGATCCAGAACCTGATCGAGAACAGCCTGCGCTACCGCGGCCAGCACCCGCCCCTCATCCGCATCCACGGCAGCCGGGATGGCGATTCGGTTTCCCTGGCCTTCGCGGACAACGGCGTCGGCTTCAAACCCCAGCACAGCGATCGCATCTTCCGGATGTTCGAACGGCTCTCCAGCGATTCGGAAGGCTCCGGCATCGGCCTGGCGATCTCGCGCCTGATTCTCGAACGCCACCACGGCACCATTAACTGCACGGCCGAGCCCGGCAACGGCGCCACGTTCACGCTGAGCTGGCCAGCGAAGCCGAGGCACTGACGCCGCGATCGTCCACTTCCGGAACCCGATCCCGGTTGATCACGCCCCGGACCTTGCGCGATGCTCCCCACCGACTCTGGAGGAGCAGGACATAAAGCCATGGCCACCAGCCGGGCGCGGGGACTGGATGGGGACTACGACTATGTGATCGTCGGTGCCGGTACGGCCGGCTGCATCGTCGCCAACCGGCTTTCGGCCGACCCCGACAAGCGTGTGCTGCTGCTCGAAGGCGGTGGCCGCGACAACTGGATCTGGTTCCACATCCCGGTCGGCTACCTGTTCGCGATCGGAAATCCGCGCTCCGACTGGATGTTCCGCACCGAGGCCGAACCGGGCCTGAACGGCCGCTCGCTGGGCTATCCCCGCGGCAAGGTGCTGGGCGGGTCCTCGGCAATCAACGCGATGATCTCCATGCGCGGCCAGGCCGAGGACTATCGTCAATGGCGTCGCATGGGCCTGGAGGGCTGGGACTGGGACGACGTGCTGCCGGTGTTCCGCAAATTCGAGGATCACTTTCTCGGCGACAGCGAGCACCACGGCATCGGCGGTGAATGGCGCATCGAGGCCCCGCGCATCCAGTGGGAGATTCTCGACGCCGTCGGCGAGGCCGCCGAACAGATGGGCGTGCCGCGTATTCCCGACTTCAACACCGGCGACAACGAAGGCTGCAGCTACTTTCACGTCAACCAGCGCAAGGGCTGGCGCTGGTCGGCGGCCCGAGGCTTTCTCAAACCGGTGATGAACCGTCCGAACCTGCGGGTCGAGACCGACGTGCTGGTCGAGCAGCTGCTGTTCGAAGGCCATCGCGCCCGCGGCCTGCGTTGCTCGCGGGCAGGCGAAACCTTCACCGTCAACGCCGGCTGCGAGGTCATTCTCTGCGCCGGTTCCATCGGCTCCACCCAGTTGCTGCAACGCTCCGGCGTCGGTCCGCGCGACTGGCTGGGCGAGCTGGGCATTCCCGTGGTCGCCGACCGGCCGGGCGTCGGCCGCAACCTGCAGGACCACCTGCAACAGCGGGCGATCTACCGGGTCAGCGGCGTCAAGACGCTGAACATGACCTACCGCTCCTGGCTCGGGCGCGCCGGCATGGGGCTGGAATATCTGCTGTTCCGGCGCGGCCCGCTGACCATGGCGCCATCCCAGCTCGGCCTGTTCACCCGCTCCGACCCGTCACAGTCACGCGCCAACCTCCAGTTTCACGTCCAGCCGCTGTCGCTGGACAAGTTCGGTGACCCACTACACGACTTCCCGGCGATCACCGTGGCGCCCTGCAACCTCCGCCCCACGTCACGGGGCACGATCCGCATCCGCTCCACCGACCCGCGCGAGCCGCCGCGCATCGCACCGAACTACCTCGACACCGAGGAGGACCGCCGCGTGGCTTCCGACGCCATCCGCGCCACCCGCCGGCTGATGGCGCAGCCCGCTCTCGCACGCTTCCGACCCGAGGAGTATCTACCCGGCCCCGCGACCGGGGACGACAATGCATCACTGGCAAAGGCCGCCGGCGACATCGGCACCACGATCTTTCACCCGGTGGGAACGGCGAGAATGGGGCTGCGCGACGATCCACAGGCCGTGGTCGACAACCGCCTGCGCGTGATCGGAGTCGACGGCCTGCGGGTCATCGATGCCTCGGTGATGCCGACCATCACCTCGGGCAACACCAACACGCCGACGGCCATGATCGCGGAGAAGGGCGCGGCCTGCGTGCGCGAGGATGCGAAGGCCGGGAAAACCGGCTGACCGCCCCGCGGCCGGTGCCGCTACCCGCCGTCGTCCACCCCGCCATCACCCGGCGTGGTATCAGCGATCATCATCCAGTCGACGATGCGGTCCGCCTGACTCCAGTCCGTGTACTCGAACTCGCGGCGGGTGTCGGTGTCACCACCGGCGCGGGCGACGATGCGGCGCATGACCCAGCGAATGAAGACGTTGTAACGCGGATACTTGACCGCACCGGCGAGGTAGTCAGTCTTTCGCGGGTGCCATCCGGTCGTGTCCAGAAACGCCGCCGTCAGTGTCTGCACCGCCTGGTGGCCGGCCGCCGCCGACCAGGCCGCGCTGACCGACAGGAACATCGCGCAGCGATGCGCGTTGAGCGCATCCCGGTGCTCGGCGATGAACCGGCGGATCGCGCCCGGATAGCGTTCGACATAAACCGGCGCGGCCACCACAACGACGTCAAAGTCCGCCAGGTCCGGTACGCCGACCCGCGACTGCGCGCTGAAGGTCTCGACCGTCGCACCGAACGACCGAGCACGTGCCTCCATGTAGCCGATGATCTTTTCGGTCTGCCCGTACTTCGACGCATAGACGATCAGGATTGAGGCCATGGCGACTCCAGGCTGGAGCGGACGAAGCAATCCGCAGGACGCTCAGCTTGCGATGCCGCGCCTCGGCAGGTCTTGACCTGGATCAAGCCGACGGATGCGATCAGCGCAGCGCCACGGAACCGGCGCCCGAGACCGACTCCACGGCAATCCACACCGCGTCCGCCCGCCCTCGCGTATCGACCACGCGCAGCCGATGGCGCCCGGTTCGTGGCGACCATTGCAGCGGCTGACCCGGCGCCACGCTGCCGAGATACCCATCATCGGCGAACCAGTGCAGCCGCCCGGCGTCGGCATCGGCGGTGGCCAGCAAGGCAATCTCGCGCTGCCCGGCCGTGAGCACCTGGGTCACGCGGGGGTCGGGCGAACGGATCTCCGGCGGCGAGCCGGCCATGTCCATGCAGTCGCAACCCGGTGCCGGCGGCGGCGCGCGATAGGCCATGCCGGCCTGACGGAACAACGCGGCCAGATCGCTGGGCCAGAACGCGAACACCTCCATCCGCGTCTCTGGCGGCATGTGCAGGCACACGCGCTGTCCGGTCTCGCGGTCGACCGGGACCGCCCGGTAGATCGAGTTCACCCGGATCGGCGATACGCCCGGGATGAACCAGCTCCGGTCCCGACTGGGGCAGTGCTCGCCGGGCAGATCACCGGTCATCGCGCAGACTTCGACCTGCCGCACGTTGATCAGCCCGGGCGGGATGCCCTGCGGGGAAAAGGCATCGGCATCCCGAGCGGCCAGCGCCCGCACGATGCGGAAGAACAGCGGCGCGGCCGCCTGCCGTCCGACAAAGGCCGGGTTGCTGCGCCCCTCGAAATCACCGACCCAGACCGCCAGCACGTAGGGCCCGGCAATGCCGATCGACCATGCGTCGCGAAACGCGTAGGACGTGCCGGTCTTCCAGTACACCGGGTAGTCCGGCGCCCGATCGCCGGCGGCGAGGCGGTCCACCGGCGGGTTGTGACGCAGCATCTCCAGCGTCAGGAACGCCGCCTCCGGCGTCATCAGCGCGCGCGTGGCCGGCGGCGGCGCGTCGGCCCGCCACACCGGCTCCGCCCAGTCGCCGAGATTCGCGAGCGTGGCGTACAGCGACACCAGCTCGGCCATGGTCAGCTCATGGCCGCCCAGGGCCAGCGCGAGGCCGTAGTGCTCCGGGGACCGGAGGTTTCGCACCCCGGCGTCGTCCAGCAGACGCCACAGCGCATCGTCATGCAGGCGCAGCAGCAGATCGACGGCCGGCACGTTGCGCGACTGGATCAGCGCGTCGCGGGCCAGCATCGGCCCGCGAAACCGGGCGTCGCTGTTCTCCGGGGTGTACAGACCGAAACGGCGCGGCGCGTCCTTGAGCAGGCTCATCGGATGGATCAGACCCTGCTGTTGCGCCAGCGCGTAAATGAACGGCTTGAGTGTCGAGCCCGGCGAGCGCGGCGCCAGCGCGCCGTTGACCTGCCCGTGCAGCGCATCGTCGAAATAATCCGCCGACCCGACCATCGCGACGATCTCGCGCGTCCGCCAGTTCATCAGCAGCGCGCTGGCATTGGTCATGCCGATCGAGCGATGCGCGGCAACGTGGCCATCGACCTGACGTTCCACCAGGGTCTGCAAATCCAGGTCCAGCGACGTGCGCAGGGTCCGGGCGGACTCGCCCCGCAACCGCAGCGCATCGACAAAATGCGGCGCGCGAAACGGCAGCTCGCCGGCTCCGCTCACGGCCATCCGCAACCGCAGATCGTCGGCGCCCGGCGCCGTCCCGGGATCGGCCGCGGTCCAGGCCGCCCACAACCGCCGGCGCGCGGCATCGACCTCGCGCCAGCCATCCGCCCGCGTCGGCACGCGGGCACCGGGATTCTGCGGAATCACCGCCAGCGTCATCGCCTCCACCGGGCTCAGCCGCGCAGCCGGCTTGCCGAAATAGATGCGGCTCGCCGCGCCGATGCCCTCGATGTTGCCGCCGTAGGGCGCAAGGTTCAGATAGGCCTCAAGAATGGCGCGCTTGTCGTGATGCAGTTCCAGCCGCAGCGCCCGCGCCATCTGCACCAGCTTGCCCAGCGGGCGCGTGGTGTCGATGCCGTCGCGCAGCCGAACGAGCTGCATGGTGATGGTCGACGCGCCGCGCACGCGGCCACCGCGCGCCATGTCCCAGATCGCGTGACCCAGCGCGAACGGATTGACGCCCGGATGCCGGAAATACCAGCGGTCCTCGTACAGTGTCGTCGCCTCGACCACCGCCGGTGCGATCTCATCCAGCGGCGTGTACAGGCGATAGCGATCATCCGGCGCCAGCGTCAGTCGCAGCAACCGACCATTCCGATCCAGATACGCCGTCGAAAACCCGGAACCGGGATAAAGCGATGGAGCGGGCAGCAACCACAGCAGCCCGACCGCAAGCAGACCCGCCGCCGCGACCACCGCGCCGCAGGCCAGCAGAGGTTTTGCGAACCGCGACATCGGTTTACCGCCCGGCGATCCCGACCCGCCCCGCCGCCGTGCTGCCATGCACGTCACGCCGATACATCGACTGCGCCGATGCCGGCGGCACGACGAACTCACCAACCGCGGTGGGTCGCGCGCGGTAGACCAGTTCGGTGACGCCGCCATCCACCGGACCGAACCACAGCACGCGGTCCTCGCGCACCTCGACATGGCCCTGCTGCCAGGCCTCCAGCGAATCGACGTCGACCTCGAAACCGGCCGGCAGCAAATCGATGACCGCGACGTGCTGATGCAGCGCGCCATCCGTCGAGCGCAGGCGCAGGCGGACCCGCAGATCCTCGCCGACCCGAGGGCGGGCCGCGACATCCTCATCCGGCGCGAGGAACTCGCGGGTGATCTCCAGCCCGTCGGCGCGGGCGGCATCCGGCAACCCGGCATCAAAACCCGCCTGGCGCAGCGCGTAGTAGGCGGTGGCATCGCTGGTCAGACGCACGGCCGGGGCATCGGCCGGCAACGACGTCGCGGCGCCGGGCTCCAGCGGCAAGGCGGTCGCCGCGCCCGATGCATTCAGCACCTCGGCCCGAACCGGTTCGCCGCCGGCCGACTCGCCGACCGCGTGCAGCGCCATCACCGCGAAGGCCGCGCTGTAGCTGTTGTAGCCCTGGTTCAGCACCGGCGTCAGCAGGTGCTTCAGATCATCCGCATCCACCTCGGCCCGCAGGTCGGGGGCGTGACGCGAAACAACATCGATGAACTGCGCGTCCTGCGCGAGCACCGAGTCGTAGGGCCCGGGCTGATCCAGCGATTGGCGACCGAGCCGGTAACCTCGCAGCAGGCGCTCGGCCTCGGGCGTGCTCTGCAACAGCGCCAGCGCGCCGGCCAGCCAAACCGCGGTGACATCGCCGCGCCAGAGGCTGTCATCCTGCCGACCCAGCCACTGCTGCAAATCCAGCACCTGGTTGCCGGTGACCTCGCCGCCGCGTGTCAGCAGGTAGATCGCGTAGGCACGCCGCCGGGCATCAGCCAGGGTGTCGACCGGCGTGTTCGCCCGCCGGCGCAGATAGGACTGCCCGCGCGACAGCAAACCCTGGGCATCGCCCGGCAAGCGGCCGGCATCCAGGGCATCCCGCAGGAAATGCAGCGCATGCAGGCTGGCATCCACATCGCTGCCCGACCCGCCAGGCCACAGCGAGAACCCGCCGTCATTCTGCTGGCGCAGGCGCAGCGCCGCGACCAGCGTGTCGACACGGTCGGCCGAACCGGCCACCAGGCTGGGCCAGGCGGCGCTGACGAGCTGCTCGGTGCAACTGAACGGGTACCCGGCCAGGAAGTCGACCAGGCCGTCGGCCAGCAGCACCGGACTGTGACTGGCGCGCAGCGACGCGGAGGCATGCACCGGCAACAGATCGCGCGGCATCTCCAGCCGGTGCGTCCCGGCGTCGATGTTGCCCAGCGTCACGTTGTCCGCATAGGCCACGGCGGGGCGCACCGACAGTGTCGCCGTCCGGGTCTGACTGACATCGCCGAGCGTGGCGTGGAATTGCAGCGATGCGCTGCCGAAGGACGGCAACGCGCGCACGCGGAATCGGGCATTGCCCTCGCGGTTCTCGCCGATGGTCAGCGTCGTGCTCGACTCGCCAACGATCTCCAGCTGCTCGCCGGGCTCCAGCGTCAGACCGATCTGCGCCTGTGCGCCCGAGCCGGCCACGCCATTGCTGACGCCGACGACCACCTCGAACTCGTCACCCGGCGCGGCCATGGTCGGCAGGTTCGGGGTGACGACAATCGGCGCGCGCACGGTCACGGACTCGCTGTCCGCGCCCATCGCCGAATCGCTGACCGCCACCGCCATGACGCGAAGCTGGCCGTTGAAGTGATCCGGTACGACATAGCGCGCCGTGCGCGGCTGCGGTCCGGCATCCACCACACCCAGCCAGTACACCGCCGGCGCATCGGTCTTGCGCGCGAAGGGGTTGAGGTTGCGCAGCAGCGCCGCCTTGGCCGCGTCGCCGCCACCAACCCCCGCGATCTGCTTCAGCAACCGGAACTCGGGCAGCAGCAGGTCGACGGTCTGCAAGGTCTCGACCTCCAGCGCCCGCTTGCGCAGGAAGTGATCCAGCGGCGCCGGGGTGTCGTAGCCGGCGACCTGGAGAATCCCCTCGTCGACCGCGAACACCGCCATCCGCGCCGGCTCCTCCGCGGCGTACTCGATCTCCAGCGTCTCGCCCGGCCGCATGCGCTCGACCACGTCCAGCGACACCGGCAGCGTCCGGCGCGATCGGCCGACCGTGATCGGCGCGACGGCGTAGGACAGCGGCGCGGTGTAGATGTCCGGCGCGTCCAGCGCGCGCACGAAAGCGACGTTCACATAGGCCGAACCGTCCAGATCCTCCGGCACGCGGATGCGCTGCACGCTGGCCGGTGTCTCCGACCGGAACCAGCGCCATGCGACGACATGATCGGTCTCGATGGTGATCAGCCCGGCGCCGGCGAAGGGCGCGACCATCGCCAGCTCGATGCTGTCGCCCGGCGCGTAGTCACTGCGATCCAGCGACAGCTCCAGTTCCGAACCCCGCTCCAGACCGGCGGACAAATCGCCCGACCCGGCGACGAAATACTCGACCCTGGCGCGGACCAGCCCGGTCGGATCGACGAACTCGACGACGTAATCCCCAGCCGTATCGGTCGTCAGCGCGTAGTCGAGACCGGAGGTCGGCAGCGGTGCCTCGACCGGCTCGCCCACCGGCACCAGCTGCGGCAGCGACTGATAGCGATATCGGCCGTCGCTGCCGCGCACCAGCGAGGATTGCTGCACCCGCTGCATCCGCCGCGCGACCAGCTTGGGCATGGCCCGCGGCTGCTCGTCCACGCCCAGCGCCACCAGCCGCACCGCAGCCGCGCTGCCCTGGCGCAGGTAGGACAAATCGCCATCCGCCTTCCAGCCAACCACGGCGTCCAGCGGCGACAACATCACCGAATCGCTCGCTGACACGCCGCGGCCGCCAGCCTCCTCGTAGCCTTCGACCTGGGTGGTCACCCGGTAGATGCCTGCCGCGTAGCGCGCGAGGTTGAGCGTGAACTGCGCCAGCCCGTCGGCATTGGTCCGCGCGTCGGGCAAGTCGATGGTCTCGGAGCGGAAGCTGTCCTCGTCACGCAGCGGATCGATGAACCGATAGCCCGGGTAGTCGTCGAAGCGCAGCAGCGCCGGTTGCACGATAGCCTTGGCCGACACCGCGCGATCCTCCGCCGGCGTGCCGAACAGGTTGTCCACGTTGACGTCCAGGCGCAGATCGCCGGGCGCCAGCCAGGCCCGGCCTTCCGCACCCGCGATGCGGGCACGAACCTTGAGCCGGTCCGGCTGGAATTCCTGGACCTGGAAGCCGCCGTTGCCAATCACCTCGCGGCGCTCGCCGTCGCGCCCGCGGATCAGCGCGACATTGACTCCGTAGCGGCCGGTCTCGCTCTGCGGCAGGGTCGGAATGTCCAGCGCGTCGAAGCCGGCCGGGTCCAGCGTGACGCGGCGCTCGAAGAACGGTCGCCCGCTCGGATCGGTGACGCTGATCTCCAGCGGCAGATCGGGTGCCGGAGCAAAATCGCGGCGCTTAACGATGTAGGCCAGATGCACGGTTTCGCCGGGCCGGTACAGGCCGCGGTCGGTGAACGGAAAGGCCGACAGGCCATCCGGGTTGCCGTAGCGCGTGTACTCGCCACCGACATCGAAGCGCGAGTAGTTCAGACCGCGATCACGGCGCTGGTAGGGGATGAACGCGACATCCGAACCCGAGCGCACGACGAAGACGGTGGGCTCGCGCTCCTCGCCCAGACCGGACAGATCGCCGAAGGTGGCATGCCCGGCGCCGTCGGTCCGCCGCCTTGCGACCGCGACACCGTTGAGCCCCAGCAACGCGACCTCGGCGCCGCCCACCGGCCGCCCGTCACCCACGTCCATCACGAACAGCTCACGGCCGCCGTCGGAACCCGTGGTCTTGACCAGCAAACCCAGGTCCGACAGCAGCACCAGACGCTGCTCGCCGACACCAACCGGCCGATTGCCGGCGGCATCCCAGCCTTCCACGCTGACAAAGAACAGCCCCAGCGGCTGACCGGCCGTGAAATCGGACAAATCGATGCTGGCGTACTTCGCCTCGCGATCGCCGCCGGGGGCCAACGGAATCACGGTCCGCTCGCGTTCGGTGAGGTTGTCCCGGTCGAAGTTCCAGCTGGTGAAATCCGGCCGACTCAGCTCACCGCGGGTCTGCGACACCAGATGATGCAGATCGCGGTTGCTGACGCGGCCCACCTCGACACGCAGCGCCGAGACGCCGCGCGAGACGAACGACAGCCGCCGGTCGCCGCTGCGCGCGAGCAGGCCGCCATCGCCGATCAACCGGGCCTCCCGCGGATAATTCCGCGCCGACACCACTGCCTCGATGGCCTCACCCGTTGTCAGGCCGCTGGCCGCCTCCAGTCCGGGACGCACACGCAGGTACAGCTCGCGGTCGTCCGGTGTCTCGAAGCGCAGGCTTTGCGTGGTCTGGACCGGCCGCTCACCGGGGGTGAACGTCACCTCCAGACGCCGCGCCATGTCCCGCGCGGCCGGGCTCAGCGCGCCGACCGTACGCCAGCGGTTGTAGGCGCGCGCCGCCTCGGGCGTCCCATCGGCCACGGGCCTGCCTTCGCGGTCCCGGCGCGGCAGCAGGTAGACCTCCAGCCGATCCCGCAGCGCGGCCATGTCCACCGCCTCGGTGAATTCCAGGATCAGGGTCTGGAACGGCGTGTCGGATTCATCACGGACGATCGCGGTCTCGGCATCGTCCAGCCGGAACGCGTGACTCGCGCTGGGCACAACGATGCCGACGGTGCCGGATTCGGCTGTCTTCGCACCACCCGCGGTCGTGCTCAGGCCGGCATCCAGCGTGACCTCCAGCGTCGTGTCCTGGGGCGGCAACTCGATGGGCTCGGAGCGCAGGAACGCGATGCGCCGGAACTCGTCGTAGCTCAGCACCACCGGAATGTCGCCGCCGCCAACGCCTTCGCTGCCGGCCTGCCAGTGCAGACGCAGTTTCGACTTCAGGCTGTCGGAATCGACCGGATGCGAGAACTCGATCCGCGCGCTGGCAAAGCGCAGCCGCGGATCGGATGCGTCGGCACCGAACTCCAGGTTGGCCAGTGACGCGGAAAACGCCGGCGTGCGCATGGGCAGCCGATCGGATTGCAGCCGCGCGCCCTCCGCCAGCGCCGCCCGGCCCACACGAATTTCGTAGTCCGTATCGGCCGGCCAGGCGGCCTCCGGCTCGAACCGCAGGGTGCGCTCTCCCGCCCAGCGCCAGGTGCCCGGCAGCGCCGGATGCAGCGAGACAGCCGCCCCGGCCTCACCGCCGATGCGCTCCAGCGGCGCCGGCGAGGCCGGCGGCGTCACCCCGGTGGGCGCATCGCTGGCCGGCCGGTAGGTGAAGGTAATGGTCAGCGGCTGCGGAACCGGCGGGCTGCCGCCCTCGGGCACCGCCGCAACCGGCGGCGGGGTGACCTCGGCCAGCCAGACCGCCGGCTGCGGAAGCTGACGAACAATGATCCACGCCACGCCGGCTGCAACGACGGCGAGCCCGGCCAACACCGCCAGCCAACGCATCGCCCTGCGATGTCGGGCGTCCAGCCGCCCCGCCCAGGCCGGCGGCTGATAGCGGATTTCGCCGATCAAACGGGCGAACGGACGGCGGCGGGGTGACGTGTCGGACATGGGCAACCAACGCGAAAGGCGTTCCCGCATTGTGCATGGGTTGGGGTGTGGCGTCTGGCCGCAACCGGCCCGATTCGTTCCCACCCGATTCCCGCCCGGCATCCGACGAGGCAAGCGAGGCTGGCGAGTCGCTCCGTGTCGTGCAATTCGCCAGGGGATCGCGGACCATACGCGCCCGCTCACCACCACCGTCACCGCCCGTGGAATCCAGCCGCCTGCTCGCGTTCTGCGGAAGTTTTTTCCTGATCGCCTTGAGCCCCGGGCTTTGCATGACGCTGGCGATGTCGCTGGGCATCAGCGTGGGCGTGCGGCGCACACTGTGGATGATGCTGGGGGAGCTGGCCGGCATCGCGCTGGTGGGCGCCGCGGCAATGGCCGGAGTCGCCGCCGTGTTGCTCGGCTCGCCGCGGGTTTTCACCGCGTTCAAGATCGTCGGCGCGGCCTATCTGCTGTGGTCGGCCTGGAGCACCTGGAATGCACCGGTGAAGGCGCTGGACGCGAACCTGCGCGCAACGCGCTCAGGGCTTTGCGCCCAAGGCTTCGTCACCGCCGTCGCCAACCCCAAGGCCTGGGCCTTCATGATGGCGCTGCTGCCGCCATTCATCGATCCGACCTCGCCCCTGGCGCCGCAGATGGCGGTGCTGCTGGGGTTGATGATCGGCATCGAGTTCGTCTGCCTGCTGATCTACGCGCAGGGCGGTCGCAGCCTTAGCGACCTGCTGCTGCGCCGGAACAAGGCGCAGTGGCTCAACCACGTCGCGGCGCTGCTGATGGTGGGCGTGGCGATGTGGCTGCTGCTCGGGTAAGTCGCCCGCGAGCGTCAGAGGTCGGCAAGCATCCCGATGTCGCGCACCAGCAGGCGCTTCAGGTGCTCCTGCTGGTCGGCGAGATTGGTGAAGACCTCGGAGGCCTCGGGTAGATCCGCCTCTCGGGCAAGCTCCCGGCAGATGTCGATCAGATAGTCGTCCAGCGCCAGCGCCAGCTCCTCCACAGCCTCCACCGACCCGGGTTCGGCATCCGCGCGCTGGTCCAGAAAAGCCCGGAAATCCGGCGTCAGCGCCAGATTGATCCAGACCTCGAGCACATGCGGGCTCGCGGTGCCCAGATAGCGCTGCATCTCGGTATCCAGCCGCGACTGGTGGTCGGCCAGATACGCCAGTGCCATCCGGATGCGCCCTGACTCCGGCCCGTCTCCGGCCTGCGCCCGCCCCAGCTTGCGGAAGTGCTCGGCGGCCAGATGGTGAAACTGCCGCAGCTCCTTCACGAGATCACCAACCGTGCGCGTGGTCATGAACCGATACCTCAATGAACCCGTTGCTGACTTTAGTTCACCATGCCGGCCGGGCGTTGACCTGGATCAACGTGATCGTTCCGCGGCAGGCGCAGCATGCGGCTTACCGTCATTGCCAACGTGGAGGTTGCCATGTCCCGAGTATCCCAGGCCGTTCACAACGATGTTCAGATGCTGGAAATGCTGCGCGATGAACTGCGCGTGCAGGCGCATCTGATGCAGGCCGAAATCAAGGAGCACTTCGAGAAGCTGGAAGCCGATCTGGAACACGTGAGCAGCCGCGTCAAGGCGGCGGCCAAGGCCGGCGCGGAAAGCGAGCAGAACACCGAAGCGGGTCTTGAGCTGACGCTGGAGTCGATCAAGACCGGCATGAAGCGCGTGTCGGACGCCCTGCGCTCCTGACATCCGGACCGCGGGCGGGCGATGCCCGGACAGCGCCGCTGATACGGCGCTGTCCTAGCTGGTGATCACCACGTCCGCATCGTCCCTTCGCCGGATCGCCTCGACTGCGCGTTCCTGACGCTGCTCGTCATGTCGCGACCGTGATCCGCCCAGCCAGCGATCCATGACCGTACAAGCGGCCAGATCGCCGCTGACGTTGAGCACGGTGCGGAAGCGTTCCAGCAGCTGATCGACGCCCAGGATCAGGCCCAGCCCGGCCACCGGCACACCGACGCTGGTCAGCACGCTGGCGAGCACGACAATGCCGACACCCGGCGTCGCCGGCGTGCCAATGGACGCGCCCAGCGCCGTGACCACCAGACCGACCAGCGCGGCCAGCGGCAGGTCCATGCCGTAGACCTGCGCCATGAAGACCGTCGCCATGCCCTGGTACAGCGCGGTGCCGCCCATGTTCACCGTCGCCCCGATCGGAATCACGAACTGGGCGATGGAGCTGCGCACGTGCAGCTTGTCCTCAGCGACCCGGATGGTGATCGGCATCGTGGCCGCCGAGCTGTTGGTGGAGAACGCCAGCAACTGCGCCTCGCCGCTCTTGGCCAGAAAGCGTCCCGGCTGGCGATCCCCCAGCACCCAGACAATCAACGCGTAAAGGCCGAACAGACAGGCCAGCCCCAGCAACACCGCGCCGACATAGGCGCTCAGACCGATGAGCACCTCGGGCCCGGTGGACGCCATCTGCCGCGCCAGCAACCCGAATGCGGCCAGCGGCGCCAGCCGCATCGCCCAGCCGACCACCGTCATGCAAAGCGCCTGCAACGAGCCGAGTACTTCCAGCATCGGCTTGGCGGTGGACGCCGGCACGCTGATCAACGCGAGGCCGATCAGCACCGCGAACAGCACCACCTGCAACATCTCGCCATCGGTCATCGAGCCCAGCGGGTTGGTCGGGAACAGCGACACGAGTTGTGACGGAATGGCGCCGAGATCGACCGACCCGTCGCCCTGCGTTTCGCTGACCACGACCTCCGCGGTGCCGGCCGGGGCCTCGACCAGCTCACCCGGCTTCAACAGCAACCCGAGCCCGATGCCCAGGGAACTGGCGATCACCGTGGTGACGACGAAATACACCACCAGCCAGATGCCGCCCCGCTTGAGCTGCTCCGGATCGGCGGTCGACGCGATGCCACGCACGATCGCGGTGAGCACCAGCGGCACGACGATGGTCTGAATCAGCGCCAGGAAGACCAGCCCCGGCAACGCCAGCCATTCGCCAAGCAGATGCGCCGTCTGCGGCTCGAACCAGCCCACCGACGGGCCGATCAGAATGCCCACGGCCACGCCCAGCGCCATGCCCACCAGCACCTGAGCCCACAGGTGGGTACGCACCAGCCCCTGGAGGCGATCGGCCAGATGCTTGAGATTGCGGGGATGAAGCTGTGCCTGATTCATGAGTGCGGCGGGTGCGATCCGGGGCCGCAAGTGTATGCCCGCGGCAGGCACGGTAAAGCCCCGATCCAGGCCCGGCTTCCGGTTGACATGGGTCAACACCGGCGGGGCATGCCGTTGCTAGCGTGCAATCAGAGATTCTTGAGGTCATTGCATGCAGCCCTTCCCACATCACTATCAGGCGAGAGCCGCCGGCAACCACGATGGCGTGATCCGGGTCGAGGGGCCCGGCCTGCCGGACATCGCGACCACCGCCCCGCCGGAGTTCGGCGGCCCGGAGGGTCACTGGTCGCCGGAGTCGCTGCTGGTCGCGTCGGTGGCCGACTGTTTCATCCTCTCCTTCCGTGCCGTGGCGCGGGCCTCCAAGCTGGACTGGGAGGAATTGAGTTGCGATGTGGAAGCCGTGCTCGAACGCCCCGACGGGGTCTCGCGCTTCACTCGCATGACGCTGGCGCCACGCCTTACCATCAGATCACCGGATGATGAGGACAAGGCGCATCGCTGCCTGGAACGCACCGAGCGTGCCTGCCTGATCACCAACTCGCTGACGGCCGACATCACGCTCAAGCCGCAGATCGACGTGGCGGAAAGCGCCTGACGCACAGGCCGCGACAGCACAATCTCGCAGGAGGTCGCATGCGCGCGATGGTGCTTGATGCGGCGGGCCAACCGCTGCGCCTGGACGACAACCGGCCCCGGCCGACGCCCGGCCGCGGACAACTGCTGATCCGCGTGCATGCCTGCGGTGTCTGCCGCACCGACCTGCACGTGGTCGACGGCGAGCTCACCGAACCGCATCTGCCGCTGGTCCCCGGCCACGAAATCGTCGGCACGGTCGAGGCGGTGGGCGAGGATGTGACCGATCACGCGATCGGCCAGCGTGTCGGCGTGCCGTGGCTGGGCTGGACCTGCGGCGAATGCGACCACTGCCGCGGTGGCCGGGAAAACCTTTGCGACCGCGCCCGCTTCACCGGCTACCAGATCGATGGCGGCTACGCCGAATACACCGTGGCCGACGCCCGGTTCTGCTTTCCGATTCCCGACGGGTTCAGCGACGAGGCCGCCGCCCCGCTGCTCTGCGCCGGGCTCATCGGCTACCGCGCCTGGCGCCTGGCCGGCGAAGCGCCGCGACTGGGCCTCTACGGCTTCGGCGCGGCGGCGCATATCGCCATCCAGGTCGCCCGCTTTCACGACCAGGCCGTTTACGCCTTCACCCGCGCCGGCGACCGCGAGGGGCAGGCCTTTGCCCGAAACCTGGGCGCGGTGTGGGCCGGCGATTCCGACCAGTTGCCACCGGAGCCGCTGGACGCCGCGATCCTGTTCGCGCCGGTGGGCGCGCTGGTGCCCGCGGCGCTCAAGGCAACCCGCAAGGGCGGCGTCGTGGTCTGCGCCGGCATCCACATGAGCGACATTCCGAGCTTTCCCTACAAGCTGTTGTGGGGTGAACGTGTCGTCCGCTCGGTCGCCAATCTCACGCGCCGGGACGGCGAGGAATTTCTCGCGCTGGCGGCGAAGATTCCGGTGCGCACGACCACCACCGGCTATGCGCTGGACCGCGCGAACGAGGCGCTGACCAACCTGCGCGAAGGCCGTGTCGAGGGCGCGGCCGTCCTGACCCTGTAACCCGCGGCCGGCACACTCGGCCTTCGATCACCCCACCGGAGTTTCACCCGCGATGGATTTGGACATCGGCCAGCTTTTCTGGGTTTTCATCATCGTGACCATGCTCCAGCCGCTGCTGCAGCAGCGGATTCAGAACGCCGCCCGCGCGCGCCAGATCGGCCGCATCGAACAGGAGCGCGGCTCGCGGGTGATCCTGCTCGCCCACCGCCAGGAAACGCTGGGCTTTCTCGGCTTTCCAATGCTGCGCTACATCGACGTCAACGATGCCGAACAGGTGATCCGCGCGATCAAGCTCACCGACCCGGCCACGCCCATCGACATCGTGTTGCACACGCCGGGCGGGCTGGTGCTGGCGTCCTTGCAAATCGCCCGCGCCATCGCGCGGCATCCCGGCAAGGTCACCGCGATCATTCCGCATTACGCGATGTCCGGCGGCACGCTGATCGCGCTGGCCGCCGACGAAATCGTCATGAGCGAACACGCGGTGCTAGGCCCCGTCGATCCGCAGATCGGCCAGTACCCGGCCGCGTCGATCCTGCGCGCGGTGGCCCGCAAGCCGGCCGGCGAGGTCGACGACGAGACGCTGATCTACGCCGATCAGGCCGAGATGGCGATCCGACAGCTGCGCGGCGCCCTCACCGAACTGCTGGGCGAGCGCTGCGACGCGAAAACCAGCGAGGCGCTGGCCGCGCAGCTTTCCGAAGGCCGCTACACCCACGACTACGCCATCACCCCGACCGAGGCCAAGGCCATGGGGCTGAACGTGAGCACCGACATTCCGCATTCGATTCTCGACCTGATGGCGATGTACCCGCACCCGGTCAAGCGCATGCCCAGCGTGGAATACCGCCCGGGCCCGCGGCGCGTGCCGGCCAGCCGCCCCGCCTCCGACGACCACTGACGCCAACGGCGCAAGGAGCCACGATGACCACCGACACGCCAGCCACCGGACCCGACGACGCCGAACTCGCGCGCCTGGACGCGTGGTGGCGGGCCGCCAACTACCTGGCGGCCGGGATGATCTACCTGCGCGCCAACCCGTTGCTGCGCGAGCCGCTGCGCCGCGAGCACATCAAGGACCGGCTGCTCGGCCACTGGGGCACCAGCCCCGGGCTGGCATTCATGTACGCCCACCTCAACCGGCTGATCCGCACGCATGATCTCGACGCCATCTTCCTGGCCGGGCCGGGCCATGGCGCACCGGGCGTGCTCGGGCCGGTGTACCTGGAAGGCACGTATTCGGAGGTCTACCCCAACGTCAGCGAAGACGCCGAGGGCATGCGCCGGCTGTTCAAGCAGTTCTCCTTCCCCGGCGGCATCGGCAGCCACTGCACGCCGGAAACGCCCGGCTCCATCCACGAGGGCGGCGAACTGGGCTACAGCCTGTCGCATGCCTTCGGCGCGGCCTTCGATAACCCGGACCTGCTAGTCGCCGTGGCCGTCGGTGATGGCGAGGCCGAGACCGGACCGCTGGCCACCGCCTGGCATTCCAACAAGTTCCTGCACCCGATCCGCGACGGCGCGGTGCTGCCGATCCTGCATCTCAACGGCTACAAGATCGACAACCCCACGGTGCTGTCGCGCATCCCGGAAGCCGAACTCGAGCAGTTGCTGCGCGGCTACGGCTGGCAGCCACACATCGTCGCCGGCGACGACCCGATGACCATGCACCGCGACATGGCCGCCACGCTGGAGCACTGCCTGCGAAAGATCCGCGCCATCCAGCACAAGGCACGCAAGAGCGGCCACGCCGAGCGCGCGCACTGGCCGATGATCGTGCTGCGCAGCCCCAAGGGCTGGACCGGCCCGGACTTGGTCGGCGGACAGCATGTCGCCGGCACCTGGCGCGCGCATCAGGTACCGATCAAGGATCTGGACGCCCATCCCGAGCGACTGGTGCAGCTCGAAGACTGGCTGCGCAGCTACCGCCCCGACGAGTTGTTCGACGCCGACGGCCGGCTGATCCCCGAACTGCGCGCGCTGGGGCCGGAGGGCGATCGCCGCATGAGCGCCAACCCGCACGCCAACGGCGGGCTGCTGCGCCGGCCGTTGCGCCTGCCGGACTTTCGCGACTACGCCCAGCCCGTGCCCGACCCGGCCGGCAGCGAGGCCTACAACACCCGGCCGCTGGGCCAGATGCTGCGCGACGTGATGGCGCGCAACCAGGACAACTTCCGCGTGTTCGGCCCGGACGAGAACACCTCCAACAAGCTCGATGCGATCTACGCCGTCAGCAAGAAACTGTGGCTGGCCGAATCACGACCCGAGGATGCCGAAGGCGGCGAGCTGTCGCCGGACGGCCGGGTCATGGAAATGCTCTCCGAGCACACGCTGGAAGGCTGGTACGAAGGCTATGTGCTCACCGGCCGGCACGGCTTCTTCTCGACCTACGAAGCCTTCGTCCACGTCATCGACTCCATGTACAACCAGCACGCCAAGTGGCTGGCCATCGCCGATTCCATCCCGTGGCGCGCGCCGATCTCGTCACTGAACCTGCTGATCACCTCCACCGTGTGGCGCCAGGACCACAACGGCTTCACCCATCAGGACCCCGGCTTTCTCGACGTGGTCGTCAACAAGAACCCGCAGGTCACGCGCATCTACCTGCCGCCGGACGTCAACACCCTGCTCTCCGTCGCCAACCACTGCCTGCGCAGCCGCAACGACATCAACGTCATCGTCGCCGACAAGCAGTCACATTTGCAGTACCTGGACATGGACGCCGCCATCCGCCACTGCACCAAGGGCCTGGGCATCTGGGACTGGGCGAGCAACGACCAGGGCGCCGAGCCGGACGTCGTCATGGTCGGCTGCGGCGACATCCCGACCCAGGAGGCCCTGGCCGCCACCGCGCTGCTGCGCGAACAATTCGACGACCTGCGCATCCGCTTCATCAACGTCGTCGACCTGTTCCGCCTGCAACCCGCCGGCGAACACCCCCACGGCCTATCCGATCGCGACTTCGACAGCCTGTTTACCCGCGACAAGCCCATCATCTTCAACTTCCACGGCTACCCGTGGCTCATCCACCGGCTCACCTACCGCCGCACCAACCACAACAACCTGCACGTTCGCGGCTACAAGGAAAAAGGCAACATCAACACCCCGCTGGAACTCGCCATCAACAACGAAATCGACCGCTTCAGCCTCGCCATCGACGTCATCGACCGCGTGCCGCGCCTGCAAACCCGTGGCGCCCATGCCAAGGAACGTCTGCGAGACATGCAGATCGATTGCCGGCGGTATGCTTACGAGCATGGGGTGGATGCGCCGGAGATTCGGCAGTGGCGGTGGCCGCATGGGTGAGATGGTCGCGGCGTGATTAGGCACTCCCGATCGCGAACCAGAAAAATTAGATATTCAGAGTTCAAGGGCGTAACGTCTGAGAATGCATCAGGTTGGTCTTAGTTTTCCTATGACGCTGAACCATATCAACATAGGCCCTTCACAAGGCCTGCAACCAGCGCCGCTACATCCAAGAACACCCGCCGAAGGCTCGTTATGAAACGTATTCTTGTAATGCACAGTGGGGGGTTAGACTCAACAACTTTGCTGCACCTCGCCAAGAGTCAAGGGCACCAGGTTGTTAGTCTCGGTATTGACTACCGGCAGACGCACGCGATCGAACATTTATTTGCCCAGAAGCAAGCCGATCGCCTTGGAATCGAACGAAACTTGATCTCTGTCGCGTGGAAAAAACCTGTTCGCGAAATACCAGTAGGGCGCGATACAAATGAAATCGGCAAGGAAGTCTCGAAAGCCTTTCTGCCGGGGCGAAATGTCGTTCTTATCTCGTTAGCTCTAGCACATGGAGCCGGCTGGGGAGCAGACGAGGTCTGGACTGGAATCAATGCAGTAAATTTCTCTGGATATCCGGATTGCACGCCTGCATTCCTACAAAGTTACCAAACAATGATGTCTGAGGCCGCACCCAATGCACCTTCATTAAAGGCACCTTTGCTGCATATGTCAAAGCCAGAAATCGCCAAGCTAGCGAAGTCGCTCGGAATTAACTCTGGTGACACATGGAGCTGCTACCGACCACAAACCTCTATGCAGGGGTCGATAACACCATGTGGGCAATGCGACGCTTGCGTCCTTCACCGATTCGCATGGGCCAATTTAGAGCCCCCGACTACAAATGTCTGATATTGCGCTGATTTCCTGCGTAAAAACCAAGGCGCCAGTTACCACGCGCACACTCGAACTTTATCGCTCCCCTTTGTTTCGTAAGTCCCTGCTTCATGCACTTCGCAGACGTTTCAACCTATATGTTCTCTCGGCGGAGCATGGGATACTGGCTCCCGAGAACATCGTCACCCCCTATGAAAAGACTCTGAAAGAAATGAGTGCGGACCAAACCAGAGTTTGGGCAGCAAAAGTAGGTATTGAGTTGAGGCGGCTGGTTCGGGCGAAGGATACGATCCATTTATACGCCGGAAAGACCTATTCACGCCCTTTACTACCCGAACTAATGGACATCGGTTGTCGCGTTAACTTTCCTATTAGCGGCTCGCTAGGCCAGCGTCTAGCGCATCTCAAAAACGAAAATAGAGAAGATCTTCTCTGGAGCCAATTAGCGGAATTCAAGAAAATTACCCGCCGATTAACGAAAGGCACGAACCAAGGAATCCGACTAAAAGATTTAATTTCTAATAAGCTCGAACTGCCAAGACGGGGGATATATATATTTGTCGACCCCACCGAACCTGACCAAAGTCACCTTGGCGGAAGAATCACAAGGATAGGGACCCATGCGATAAGTGCAGCCGCTAAATCCACTCTGATCAATCGTTTGAGAACTCATCTTGGCCCTCGCTCAGGAATCGGCAGTCATCGCTCTTCTATATTCCGACTTCATACGGGCAATGCATTTAAAATATCAGATCCTGACAGATGGACAATCGAGAGTTGGGCTATTGGCAGCACCGCGCCCAAGAGAATTCGGGAGAAAGAAGCACCTTTGGAGAACGCTGTTAGCGAATATATCGGTGCTCATTTGGTCTACTGGCTTGATATTGACGACAGCCCAAGCCCCATAAGTGATCGCGCTTTTCTTGAATCGAATATTATTGGCCTACTTTCTTCCGCTCAGATTCTTCAGCCGACTGCCTCCGCAAGCTGGCTTGGAACTCAAAGTCAAGAGTACCGAATTGCACTTTCCGGACTCTGGAATCTAGATCACTTGTTTGTACAACCGCATGATAAATTTATACAAATATACCAACGTCACGTCGATGCAACACTCAAGGGAAGACCGCTAGGCGCCCTTGCCCCAACGTCATGGCGCTCTGAAATGAAAAATAAAGCACCCGACAAACAACTAGAATTACTATGACCCTCAAACAAGCAAGCTTCTGCAAGAATGCCAATGACTTGATGGAGAATCATGCTAGGGCGATCGTCCACCTTCGGGGCCAGATTTATCGTGACCCCAAACGCGTGGGTCTAATTCTAGGCGCAGGCGTCAGTCAAGGAATCAAGTCAAATCATTCAACAGATAAACTGCCAAGCTGGCATGACCTGATCTCAGCCATCGCACAACATCCCGACGTCAAAAATGAGGCGTTGCTAATATCACTTGGCGCTCACAAGCAACCGGACGGGACGCTCTGTTTAAAGAACATGCGACGTTCGCTATCCTCAGCAGCGCAAATGCTCGCCCAAGCGTTCAAAACCAAGGCCACACGGCACGGGAAAAGTGAAGGGGCAAAAGGAATTCTCGCGACGCGGAGTGCCAACACGAAGTGGATGGGCGTCGTCCATCAATGCCTTTACGGCACGTTTCAAAACGAAGAAAGTTACGAATCAGCCATTAGTCAACACCCCTATCTTTCTTCACTCGGGAAGTTAATTCGCCAAATCCCTCTTACAATCAACTTCAATTTTGATGATGCCCTCGAGAGATTGTTATTCCAACTTAGAGACCCCAAGGAAAAAGATACAAGCAGAGGCTATCAAACCATATGGGAGCCCAATTCGTTGACCTCCAAAGACACGGCTGTCATCTACCACCCCAATGGAGTTCTTCCTTATATATTCACCGATGGACCAAGCCCCGAAATCGTACTTTCGGACGACGCTTTCCACGATCAAATTTCAAATATCGCAAGCGGCCGCAGCCCGTTATTGACAAACTACCTTCACATAAACACTTGTCTTTTAATCGGCCTCTCGCTTGACGACATATCCCTCCAACAAACATTAAGACAAAATGCGGTCAGTCACCCCGGGCATATTCATTATGTCATCCACTTCATGCAATCCGAAACGGACTGCGAACAAGAAGTTCGAGAGGCAATATTCAACTCGAATTTTGAATGTTTTGGGCTGTATACTTTTTTTGTCGACGATGGCGGAATTCGAGATTTAATAGACTTAATATCTCTGGACCAAGACGGATTCAAGAGAACGTATGGGGCACACACTCTTAAGTATGTATATTATATCGTAGGGTCGGTGGGCGTTGGAAAAACCTCCGCCATTAAACACCTTCAGAGCTTAAAAACGTATGACGAATGGATAGATAGAAGGTTGCCTGAACTAGCCAAACCAGAAGACACCATTGATCCGAACAAGAAGAAAGAGATAGATAGATGGCTTCCAACCCAGTTCTTCAAAAAGAACTATCAAATTTCCGAAGCCAAAGAATTTTTGCATTTAGTCGATCGGTGCCCTCTTGACCCCCTCACATTTGGCTTGCCAGAAGAACGCCTAGAAAAAGCGAAAAATCTACACAGCACAATAACTCAATCCAATAACGCAGTTGAGTGTGGGCACATCATCTTGCTTACATGCGGAATTGATGAACTCAGGCATAGAAAAAGCCGCAAACACAAGCATGACTGGAACACTGCGCACATACAGGAACTGGCTGATCGTATCGAGGAAGTTTATGGAGCGATAAATAAAACCAGCATACCCACCGACGGCCGCAGCCCAGAATCTGTTTCCAAGGAAGTGGCCCGAACTATCTTTCTATCCGATTACAATCCTGTGGATATAGGCGCCACTTTGGAAAAGTATTCCGCGGGAACATTAAAGTGATTTATTTTGCCGCCCCTCTTTTCTCACCTATCGAACGCCAATTTAACTCCAACTTGGCGAAAAGACTCCACGCATTTGATCAAGTGTTCCTCCCCCAACGTGACGGACTGTTAGTTACTGAACTGGTCCGTTCCGGCGTTTCGGTATCGGATGCGGAGCAAGAAGTATTCCGACGGGATACTCGCGCTATCCACGAATGCGTTCTTTTAGTGGCTGTACTTGACGGTGCCGTCGTTGATGCGGGAGTGGCCTTTGAAATCGGGGCTGCCTTTTCACGAGATATCCCTTGTGTGGGGCTTCAAACTGACAGCAGGCGCCAACTCCCCACCGGAAACAACCCAATGATTTCCCAAGCGCTGCTCGAATTATTTCATTCGGAGGAGGAACTTGTATATTGGTGCCGAGAGTATCTCACCTCTTCGGGTGATAGAAGTCGCTGGGGAAAGCGGGTCGATTTAGACCTCTCAGAGACAGGCAGGGCATAAAGCCCTTCTTCTTCCAAAAGTCGACAACGAAATGATAGTCGCTCTAAAAACCGCCGTCACAAAGCGCGCCATTCGGGGACAGACCACGGTTTTGGAATGTCTCCTATGAGCTGAGTGCACACGCTAACTACTGCAAACTTGGAGGTCTGCTTCTGGACGCTTGCCGCCCTTCAGAAACGTACAGTTTTAGTAGCTTGCGCAGAAAACGCATGTCCTGACAACTAGTTGCTGAAGACCGGAACAGAGAATTCAAAGTCTGCGGTTCGCGATGCGAGCTGAGCCGGATCGAATTCACTGGGTGCGGCCCGCCTTTTCGATTTGACCAACCCGAACCCGCTGGTCAACTCATCGGCTGGCGTGCTGACCAACCTTATCTCTACTTGATCACCAACAACCTGGAAGGTCACCCGTGATCCCGGCCGGATACCCAGTTGCTGCCGTACTTCCTTGGGGATCGTGACTCGACTGTTGCTCGTCACAAACGACTGCTTCATGGCTGCCGCACAAAGTAGAACGTTTGGTAAGTATCGTGCGCTGAACCAAAG
>CALBOV010000071.1 GCA_937896565.1 uncultured Salinisphaerales bacterium | reverse complement strand
CGTCATCATCGATGAACGCAAGCCACGGGCAGCTCGCCAGCGACAGCGCATGATTGCGTGCTCTGCTAATGTTCTGCACCGACTCGATCGCGTATCGGATCGTGAAGGGCGCGTCGAACCGCTCGCAAACATCGCGGGCGCTGCCCGCATGGTCGTTGTCCACGACGATCACTTCTCGCGGGCGCAGGGTCTGTTCGGCGAGGGTCTCGAGCAGATGCCGCAGCGTCGTCGGTCGATGGTAGGTGCACACGCACACAGCAATGTCGAGCACGGCGGCAGCCTGTGGGTTCGCGGGAAGGAACGGGAGTCGCCCGGGCGGGCTTCATCGAGGTTAGCCAAGCCGGTGCGGCACGTCCACCGGCGGACGTTTCACACATTGAGCGAGAGGCTGGAATGCTGAAGGAGCAAGAATTCCTCGGAATCACGTTTTCCGATGGAACCATGAACGATGTCCGCACGCGGCTGCACGAGATGGTGGACGCGAACACCTACAGCTACGTTGTTACGCCAAACGTGGACAACGTCGTGTCCTTCCACGACGCCTCCTACCCGAAGACCCAGGAAATCTACAGCAAGGCCGGCCTGACCCTCTGCGACAGCAAGGTGCTGTCGATCCTCGGCCGGTTCCTGGGCGTGCGGATGCGCCCCTGCACCGGCTCCGATCTGACCCGGTCGCTGATCGAGAACCCGCTCTACGACGGCTGCCGCATGGCGGTGCTCGGGCCGCCCCGCGAGGACTTCGACGTGCTGCGGCAGAAATATCCGGCATCGGACATCCGCTACCTGCCCGCCCCCGCCAGGCTGACCATCGGCACGCCGGAATGGGATGAAACCGTCGATGGCGCCATGTCGGCGGAATGGGATCTGCTGTTCGTCTGCATCACGTTCCCCAAGCAGGAGAACATCGTCTACGACCTGCTGACACGGGGATGTTCGCGAGGAGTGGCCTTCTGCGTCGGCGCCAGCATCGACTTTCTGACCGGAAAGCAAGTCCGCGCTCCGAGGATCTACACGACCCTGGGGCTGGAATGGCTGCACCGGCTGCTGAGCAATCCCAAGCGGATGTGGAAGCGCTATCTGGTCAAGGGCCCGAAGATCTTTCCGATCATGTTCCGGTACGCCTGGAAGAAATTCCGGAACAAGGCATAGCCCCGCAACCTCCGCTCCGGCGCGCTCAGAGCCGCGAGACGGTTGCGTCCAGTTCGAACAGCGCGCAGGTGATGTGGTACAGACTGGATGCACGGGCGTGCTCCTGCACGAAGCTGCCGTTGGCCTGCATCGTCTCGTACCAGATACCGGGCACGTCGTCGGCGAAATAGCGCTGTAGCCCACGCCCGGCGATGGCGGCGCGCTCCCAGGCGATGTCGCGCCGTTCAAACGTTTCCGCGATGTCGGCAAGCGCCAGCCAGGCCTTGATGCGTTCGGTTTGCGGCCAGATGCGGGCGTCGCGGTCGCGCGGCGTGAAATCGTCGAAGATCTCATTGAACGCGACGCCACGTTCGGCGTCGACACCCCAGGTCTCGGCGATCTCGACCAGCCGCCCCGCGGCCGCCAGGGCATCGTCGCGGCCACGCAACCGCCCCCAGCGCTTGAGCAGCCAGGCCCACTCGTACTGGTGCCCGGGTTCAACGATGCGTCCGTCCTCGCCCGCGACCGGCATCCAGTCACCATCGAAGAATTCCCGCAGCGCGCCGCTATCCGGATGCAGGAAGCGGTCGAGACACAGCTCGACAATCTCGTCGGCCAGCCGGTCCCAGCCATCATCGCCCGCGGCCGGACCCGTCTCGATCCAGGCGAGACAGGCCTCGAGGATGTGCATGTGGGGATTGGCCAGCAGTGGCAGCCTGCGCGGCACGGCCTCCTCGAACCCCCGCTGCGGGTGCTTCCAGCCGTCGATCATCGCCTCACGGATCTGGCGGGCGATGCCAGCCAGACGCTCGCGGTCATCGCGGAAACCGCCGGCGGCGGCCAGCCCGAACAGCGCGAAGGCGTGGTCGTAGAGATCGAATTCCGCCCGGATCACCGCGCCATCCGGCGCCGTCTGGGAATGCAGTGTGCAATCCGGCTTGAGACATCGCGTCAGCAGGTAGTCCAGGCCGTGCTCAACTGCCGCGGCCGCGGGCCCGGGCCAGCCCATGCGCCCGGCCGTGGCGTAGGCGTAGATCTGCCGACCGACCACGCGGGTCCGCCTGGGCGCCTCGACGCTTCGTCCATCGTGGCTGATCTTCTCGAAGAATCCGCCCTGTTCGCGATCGCCGCCAACGTTCCACCACAGCGGCAGCGCGATATCGAACAGCCACTGGCGGAGCTCGCGGTGAACGCCACGCAGCGATTCAGCCGCCGCGCCCGTTTCAATGCCCATCGGCGTCCAGCAGCCCGCGGACGAAATCGGCCAGATTTCCACCGGTAAACAGGTGACCCTGTATGCCCGCCTGGCGGCCGGCCTCGATATCGCTGTCCTTGTCGCCGATGATGAAACTGCGGGACTTGTCGATGCGCCAGTGTTCCATCAAATCGAGCAACATGCCCGGCCGCGGCTTGCGCCAGGCGTGATCCTGCCGGTAGTGCCCGATGCCGGCTTCCGGGTGGTACGGGCTGTAGCGGTGATCGTCGAAATGCGCGCCGGCCTTGAGCAGTTCCACCTCGATATGCGCCATCAGTGCCAGATGATCCGCTTCGCTGTAATAGCCGCGACCGATCCCCGCCTGGTTCGTCACCACGAACACGTAGTAGCCGGCCGCGTTCAGCATCGCGACCGCTTCCGGGGCACCGGGAATAAACGTGAAACGGTCGACCGAGCCGACGTGGCCGTGGTCCTCGTTGATCACGCCGTCACGATCCAGGAAGACTGCCGGCCGCTGTTTCTGCGCCGGAATCTCCGTCTGCGCACGCTCGTAGGTTTCGGGGATGCCGATGTCGATGAAGTAATTGTCGTCGAAGGGGACGCCGCGCAACCGGCCTTCGGCCGCGAGCGCCGGCAGCACGTCGTATTCAATCGAACACTGCGGCGCGGTCAGTCGCAACGCCTGTTTCGACAGGAAGTAGATGCCGCCGTTGATGTAGCTCTCGCCCCGGCGCTCGGATTTCTCCGCGAACCCGGTCACCCGGCCAGCCTCATCGAGATCAACCGTGCCGTAACGCGAGGCGTCATCGACCTTGCGCAGCGCAATCACGCCCTCGCAGGCATCGGGCTCGGCATGCGCGCGGCGATAAAGCGACAGGACCGGAATATCGAACCAGGTGTCGCCGTTGATCAGGAAGAACACGTCCTCCAGGCGATCCTGTGCGTGCCACAGCGCACCGCCGGTCCCCGCGCGGTCCGGCTCGATGGCGACCTCGATCTCCACGCCGAAGCGTTGCGCGGCCGGCGATGTCCGCGCGAACGCGGTGATCTTGTCGTTGCGGAACGCGGCCAGCAGCAGCACCTTGCGAATGCCCTGGCGGCCCAGCTCGAAAATCAGGGTTTCCAGAAACGGCTCGCCCGCGACCTCGAGCAGAGGCTTCGGCGTTTCGGCGGTCAGGGCACCCAGACGGGTTCCGAGCCCGCCACACAGCACGGCGCACTGAATCATGATCAGACGGTCCGACCGTGGACCTGCCAGGTTTCCACGCCGAGATCGATGAGCTTGACCGGTGTGGCGACCGCGTCGACGGACTCCAGCGCGCTGACCAGTCGGTAACGCTGCTCCGGTGGAACCACGAAGAACATGAACCCGCCGCCGCCGGCGCCGGACACCTTGCCGCCCAGCGCACCGTTGTCCATCGCCAATGCGTAAAGCTCGTCGATGCGCGCGTTGGAGACGCCTGACGCGGTCGCCTTCTTGGCGATCCAGCTCTCGTTGAGCAGCGCGGCCATGCCCTCAATGTTGCCGCCAAACAGCAGACGCTTCATCTCGATCGCATCAGCCTTTAGCTTGTGCATGGCGTCGATGGTCCGCGCAGCGCCTTTGCCCAGTTCCGAGGTCTGCATGGAAATGATCTGGGCGGACTCGCGCGAACGACCCGAGAAACAGGTCACCAACGAGGATTCCAGCTCGTTGTGTATCGCCCGGCGCATGCGCAGCGGATTGACGATGACCCGCTCCTCGGCCAGAAACTCGATGAAATTGAGCCCTCCGAACGCCGCCGCGTACTGATCCTGCCGGCCGCCGGCCAGCTTCAGATCGACCCGCTCGATGTCGAAGGCCAGCCGCGCGACGTCGTACTCGCCCAGCGGCGCGGACAGCAGTTCGCGGAACGCATCGACCAGCGCCACAACCAGCGCCGACGACGAACCCAGCCCAGATCCCAGCGGCGCATCGACGGTGGTGGTCAGCGTCATCGCGATGCGCTCGCCGCCGTTGTAGTCCCGGATCATCCGCTCGTAGACGCCCCGGTGCAGCAGCAGCTCGGACCGTGAGATGTCGTCGTCGACGTCGTATTCCGCAGCCGCGCCGATGTCATGTGCCTCGAACCGGATACGGCCGTCGTCACGCGGCGTGATGGACGCGAACGCGTAGCGATCGATGGTCATGTTCAGCACCGCGCCGCCATAGGTATCCGCATACGGGGACAAATCGGTTCCACCGCCGGCCAGCCCCAGGCGCAGCGGCGCGCGTGAGCGCGTAATCAGAACAGATGACATCAGTACCCTTTTCGTCGAAAAAGCAGGTGCGACGACCTCGGCCCAGTCACTCTAAATCCGGGCACAGCGAAAAATCCCGGCGGTGACGCGCCGCGGGCCGAAACGACGGAAACAGCACGCGCATCACGCGCCGTCTCCAGCCAACTTCGCCGGCCGCGCTCAATGAATGATTGCCCCCGTGCCCGAGCCGGTACAACGCCACCCCGAACGG
>CALBOV010000070.1 GCA_937896565.1 uncultured Salinisphaerales bacterium | reverse complement strand
GAATTCACGGTGCGTCTTGGGCTACAGCGATCACCATGCCAATACCTCACGTGCTCGGTTGGTGGCTGGCGATTAAATGTTTGCAGTGCAATTGTTCACCGTTTTCGGGAAGCTGGGGTATTTCAGCTGCGGCCCGAAATCGCTAAGAGAATACTCTACATGATGGAATACGACACGGCTACTAAAAAGCCCCAGCGCATCGTTTTGCATATAGGCTATCCAAAAACAGCAACCACTACTCTACAGAAACATGTTTTTCTTCCTTGGCATAAAGGAGGAAAGGTCAACTATCTAGGCGTATTTCAGACTCAAGAGAAGCCATTTGATTTTGCAGCCTTGTCAGACCAACTGCGAGACACAATGTATCTAGACGACGATACCGCGCAGTTTCATGCTAGGGCTTGTAATAGCGGGCTTCAATCAATGCTGGCGCATGATTTCGATGCTCGTCCCATTGTGATTTCCAGTGAGCATTTTACGATGGGGGGGTATTCGACGCAGCGGAGAGGTGTGGTGGTTTGGCCTCGTCGAAGTGCATGGCGATTGCGTCAAGCCCTAGCGGGGTTTGATGTGCAGGTTGTTGTGGTATTGCGTGAATACAGCGAGTTGGCTGAAGCTTATTTCCTTCAGCATAAGGCAAGGCCATTTCATGCGAACAGAAACCAGTATGTCTCCCAGAGGGACTTTGTCCAACGCATCCGAGTCGGGGGAGACCCTCACGCCGAGATGTTTCGTTTCGCAGCTGTTCTTGACGCTTATGCGCAGGCGTTCGGCCGAAGTTGTGTCCACTCATATGCGTTCCCGGAGGTTGTGCAAGATATGGAGTCGTTTGCCAACACGATTTGGCGGTTGACGGGTGCGGCAGGCAAACCTCCGCGCAGCCGGATCGTGCGGGTCAATGCCCGACGGCACACCGCAGGCGGGTACAGATCTCCGAGTTTTGGTCTAGCGTCCTACTTGGCAACCGGAGCTCGTAGATTTCCAAGGATGGCCAAATTATTGCGCCGCATGTGGGGCGCAGGGCTAGTCTATTCGGCGCTTGATAAAATCAAAGTCTCGAACGGGAAAGCGGTCGAAGCTATGCGTCCTTCCGACCGCCAGTTACTTCAGCAAGTTCTTTCTGAAGATCGTTATTTGTTGCGCGAACAGTGGGGGGTAAATCTGTAACTGATTCGCGGTGACTGGAGTTTCCAGGATTTCGTGGACACGCTGTAACTAGGGCTTCGCAGCGGCCTCAAATTGCTCGGGGCTGACCCCGGGCAAATGCTGGTGTCGCCGCGTTGGATTGTAGAAGTGACAGCCAATCGTGCCGCCGGGCTCGCCTTGACGCGCGGCGATCAGCAGCGTGTAATGACTTAGCGAGTTGCTGTGGTGTTTTCTACGATAGCTGGCGGGGTTGTTGAGCGCGTCGTAGCCAGACATGTGTGCTCAGTGTTCGATTGTAGAGGTAGACGCCGAGGTCGCGGATGCCGAACGTTCCGGTGGTTCGGCGGTGTGGGAACGGGGCCGCGACCAGTTGCATGTCGCGTTCGGATGCTAGGTATCGAAGTGTTGTGCGTGAGAAGCAGTTAATGTGTTCCAGTGGATGCACTGCGTTGTGTGACGCTGTCCAGTCGGGTCGCCTGAGCTTGGTCGTAATCAGACCCTGATTCGGAACATGTAGGTCGACAACACCACCGGGCCGCAGCAGTGCAAGCATTTGATCCATCATCCCACCAGGATCGGCAACATGCTCTAGTACCTGGCTGCAGTAGATGTAGTCGAACGCCCCAGCTTCACGGGGATCAAGGTTGGTTAGGACGCGTATCCCCATACTTGCCGCATGGATCGAGCGGCGAGCCGATAGTTCGTACCCATGCGTCTCGTAGCCATGTGCCATCGCCATTCTCGCCCAATGTCCCCAACCCATCCCGATATCGAGTACACGAACGGATGATGGGATGCCAGGAGCAAATTTCGCGATTCCGGCCACTTCGTTGGCGAGTGCCGCGAAGTAGCATGAGTTTGCCGAACGTCGCTTATCCAGGCTGGCCTGCGCGTCGATCCATTCCTCGTAGAGGCGCATCATCCACGCGTCGGTAAGAATGTGTGCTTGATAGATCAGCGCGCAATTGCGGCAGCGGTCGAGCCGATATGATTGGTCTGTCAGCGCGTCGAGGGGAATTCTTCCGTCGTAGTAGGTCACGAGAAAACTGGCCACCGACGGATCTGTGAATTTGGTCTCGAGTAGCGTTTCCCGGGTGGCCGAACCACAGACAGGGCATCGATCGCGGGTAATAAACACCGGCGTGTGGGTGCCATTTCGTGCTGGCGTTGAGTTCGTGTCCTGCCCGTTCACGTTGTTGCCAGCAAAGCCGCGATTTGGTGTGCCCTGCTATTCCAAGTGTACGTTGTCATGACGAGTTCACGGCCTGCCATTCCTAACGTGCGACGCAGCCGCGGATTGGACGCGAGCGTCCGTATCCGGTCCGCCCAAGCGGTTGGAACATCCGGGGGCGCTAGTAGACACTGTTGTCGGTCGTTGACGACTTCGCGGATATTCGGCAGATCAGAGGCAATGACCGGCACACCATGTGCCATCAACTCGAATAGCTTCAGCGGCGATGTCCAACGGCCAATGTCGTTGCCATCGCGATCGAGTACCGTCCGAGAAGGCGGCACTAAGCCGATGTCCAGACTCGCATAGACAGCAGGCAGGTCGGAATGGGGGCGATACCCGTGGATACGCAGGTTTGCTGTCCGGCCGCACTCGTTCCGCAAGGCTCGGGTGTCGGCTTCCGATCCCCCGACGATATGAAAGTCATATTCGGGAAGCTGGTTGGCTAGTCGTGCGACGAACTGCGCTCCTTTTCCGTGATATAGGCTGCCCACGTAGCCGACCTGAAGTACATCCCGCATCGGCGGGATGGATGGAGGGGGCTGGTTCGCTGGAATGCAAGCTGCGTCGTGCAGCGTGACCACGCGCTCGGGGGAAAGGCCGTGATACCGCCTGAGCAGATCCTGCCGCAATGTCCCGGAAACTGTAACGACATGTCGAAGATTGGGGAGCGAGATCGTAGCGGCCTCCAATGCTCTGTGTACGGCACCCGATTGCAGTGCATGCGTTTCAAATAGCAAGGGCGCACTGGACATCGAGGTCATGATTGCGGTGGGCGCATGACGGCAGTAGAGCGCGTCAGGCGGTGGTAGCGTCCTCCGCAACGACGCTACGCAACGTAGATAACGAAGGGCGGGAACGGGCCCGGTCCATCCCATGCCGTGCCAGTGCACTGCAGCCGGTTGCATATCAG
>CALBOV010000069.1 GCA_937896565.1 uncultured Salinisphaerales bacterium | reverse complement strand
TCGATGGTTTCCCCGGGTGCGCGCCGCTGCTCCAGCGCGCGGATCACCGCCGGCGTCGCCTCCTCGAAATCCAGCGCGACGAGCCTGTCACCCGGAGCCAGGCCGGCGGCACGGGCCGGTGACTCATCCAGCACCGTGGTCAGCCGTGGCTGGCGCTGGCCCTTGACCGACAGTCCCGCCCAGCAGCGCGGGGCCGGTGCGTCGGCGCCCTGGCGTCCACCGACGTCATCCGGCGCGGTCGCCGGACGGACGTCGGCATCAACACCGAAATCGGCCAGCAGATCGGGCAGCGGCACCTCGCCCGGCGTGCGGATCATCGCGTCGAAGAAATCGCCGAGATCGAGACCCGACACCTCGGCGGCGACCCGTTCGATCGCGGCGTCGGGAATCGGTTTCATCCCCCGGCCGTAGCGCGCCCACAGCTCGCGCATCACATCGTCCAGCGAACAGGCCCCGCCAGTCTCGCGACGCAGCGTCAGGTCCAGCGCGCAGGCGACCAGCGCACCCTTGTTGTAGTAGCTGACGATGGCATTCGGCGCGCTGGCGTCCTGCTGGTAGAACTTGGTCCACGCCAGCCTGCTGGAGTCGGCCAGCGACTGCCGGTAGCGGCCGGGATTGCGTTGCAGCCGCGTCATCTGCTTGGCCAGCAGGTCCAGATAGCGCGGCGCGTCGATCAGACCCGCGCGCAACAGTCCGAGGTCGTCGTAATAACTGGTGATGCCCTCGTAGGCCCAAAGGTCCTCGAAGTAGGCCGGCCCCATCAGTGACGAGGTGGCGACCGCGCCAGGCATCAGCCGCCGGACATTCCACAGGTGGAAATACTCGTGGCTGACCAGACCCAGGAAGTTCACGTAGTCGTCGGAGCATGCGCCGCCGGCGGTCACCGGCATCGCGCGTCGCGGCGACGCCAGCGCGCTGGAATAGCGATGCTCCAGCCCGCCGTACCCGTCAGCGGTCACGTTGTTCAGGAACAGGTAGCGATCGCAGGGCAGCTCGCCGAACAGCTCGACCTGGGCGTCGCAGACCCGGGCAACGTCACTGGCCAGCGCATCGGCATCGAAGCGGCCGGCACCGGTCATGGCGATGGCATGCGGCCGCCCGCCGGCGACGAATTCAACGACATCGAACTCGCCCATCTCCACGGGATGGTCGATCAGCTCATCGTAGTGGTCGCAGCCGTAGCGGCCGAAACCCCAGGGCTCGGCTTCCAGCGGACGCATGGAGGTCGCCACGCGCCAGCGACCGGTCACGGCCTCGGGATCGGGCGCCACCAGGTCCACCGTGCAGGGCTGCTGCTCCTGGCCAACCACGCGCAGGCAAAGCGAAGTCGCGTTGAAGAAACCCCGCTCGGTATCCAGGTACGCCGTGCGCACCGAGGTGTCGTAGGCATGGACCTCGATCATGACGGTCAGCGGCCCCGCGACCGGATCGACGCGCCAACGATCCTTGTCGATCTGCCGAACCTCGACCGGCTCACCCGCGCACTCCGCGACCAGCGTCAGCACGTTGCGGGCGAAGTCCCGAACCAGATAGCTACCCGGAATCCACGCGGGCAGGGCCAGCCATTGCCCGGCGGGATCGGGATGCTGGATGGTCAGGGCCACGTGGAAGCGGTGCGCCGCCGGCTCCGCCGGCTCGATGCGATAGTGCAGTGGAATCAAGGGACGCCGATTCGTCGAAATGCCGGCGTAGTCTAGGGAAACACCGGTTTATTCGCACCACCAGGACGGAGGCGGTTTTCGCGCAGGCCCAGGCGGCGTGAATGCCGCGCGGTTATCCAGGTCAGCAAGCGACAACGCGGGATTGCGCCTGAAAACCGGCCGCAAGCCACGAAGGGGATCGCGATTCAAGCGACAATGAAGCCATGACCAGCCGTCTGATCACGCTTTGGGATTCGCTCCAGTCCTGCCCGTTTCCGGATTCGGCCCTGCGGGCTCTGGTCGCCGGACTTCCGCCGGACAGCGTCCTGGCACTGGGGCCGGATCAGCCGGATGGCTCCGGCATGACGGCTGAACTCCAACTGGACAGGCTGCCCGCGAACGCACCGCGGCATCCCCGTCGTCGCGCTCAGTACGGCATGGGTCGACACCTCGCAAGAACCGCGCTGGAGACGCTGGGCGTGGAACCCGGCGACCTCGGCGCCCATCCGGATGGCGGCTGTGCATGGCCGCCGCGCATCGTCGGCAGCATCACCCACACGCGCGGTGTCGCAGCGGCCTGGGTCGGCCCGGACAGCGGGCTGCGGGGTCTGGGCATCGACGCCGAACGCCACAAACCGCTGAGCCCGGCCGCGCAACAACACGTCCTGACACCCGCGGAAATCGATGCCGACGACCTGCCCCCGGCGCTGCGCTTTTCCGCCAAGGAGGCCATCTACAAGTGCCTCGCCCCGCTGGGCGTGGCGCCGCTCAGATTTCAGGATGTCTCGGTCGGCGTCGAGGAAGGGTCGCTGCGCTTTGAACCGACACCGGACTGTCAGTGGAAGGCAGAAATGCCAACCCTGGCTGGCGTGTGTCTGACCACGGATGCCCATGTGCTGACCTGCGTCTGGGCGCGCACGCCCGAACCAGCCGCGTGACACCAACCGCCGAGGTCCTGTCCCGCTCGGCGAGACGCCACGACGGACTTGGTAGGCTGCTGAAGAGCAGCCTCTTAAAGAAGCAGCAAGGACGCCAGGCCGAGAAACAATCCGAGGCTCACAACATCGGTCGCGGTGGTCAGGAAAATGCTGGACGCGGTCGCCGGATCGGCACCGACCTTCTTGAGGGTCAGGGGAACGGCGACGCCGACCACACCGCTGAGCAGGCAGCTGCCGATCATCGCCAGCACGACCACCAACGCCAGCGTCAGCGCGCCGTCGGTGCCTGTCATCGAGGCGTAAATCCACATGCCCGCCGCCGCCGACAGTCCGGTCAGCAAGCCATTGACCAGCCCCAGCACCGCCTCCTTGCGCAGCAGCCCGTTCACCACCGAGGTCGGCACCTCGTTCAGCGCCAGTCCGCGCAGCGTCACCGCCATGGCCTGGCAGCCGGTGTTGCCGGCCTGCCCGGCCAGCACGGGCAGAAACGCGGCCAGGATGACGATGCGTTCCAGCGTGCCCTCGAACAAGCCCACCACCGCGGCCGCGGCGAAGGCGGTAATCAGATTCACCTGCAACCACGGATGCCGCAGCTTTAGCGAACGCGTCCAGGGCGTGCCGACCTGCTCGTCCTCGTCGACACCGACCATCAACCCGGGCTGGGCGGTCAGCTCGAAGGTGTGTTCCTCGAACAGGGCGTAGCCGGGCACGACGCCGAGAAAATGCCCGTCCTCACGACAAACCGGGTAGACCGGGTAGTGGCGATGGACCATCGCGCGCATCGCCGACTCGACACTGACATCCGGGGTCAGGAAGAACGGATCGGCGAGCATCACATCCGACACCGGCGCCTCCGGGTCGGCCAGCAGCAGGTCACGCATGGTCAGCACGCCCACCAGCGTCTGCTCATCCAGCACGTAGACATAGGTCACCAGGCTGGTCCGGCTGGCGACACGCACCTGTTCGGTCACCTCCCGCACCTGGGTATCGCGCGTCACGGTCAGCGGCGCGGCCTCGGCCAAGGCGCCGACGGTGCGCGGATCGGCCTTCGCGTCGGACAGCGTCGGCGCCCCCAGGGCAGCGCTCAGCGCATCACGTTTCGGAGCCTCCATCGCCGACAGGATTCGGCGGCGCGCGGTCTGCGACAACTGCGCCAGGGCCTCGACAGCCAGCGCCTCGTCGGCCCGCTCCAGCAAACGGACGGCGTCCTGCGGCGCTCGGCGGCGAACCCTGGCAAGCAGTTCGGCCGCGGCGGGGGACAGGGCATCTGGCGAGGCTTCGTGTTCGGCTGACATCGTTCGACCCGGTTGGTTAACCAAGCATATGGGGCGGCGGCGAATTCGCCAACGGCGCCGCCATACAGCCGAATCAGGGAGCTGGTGGCGTCAGAAAGACGGGGTTGCCGATCACCGTGATCACGTCCAGCGTGGCGACCTGCAAGCGGATCGCCGTGCCCAGCGGTCCCGACCCATCCGAGCGGCCGGCTTCCCAGGTGTCGACGAACGGGTCCGTGAGAATCGGAACGACCCGGGCGACCGCGCCGTCGGATAGATAAGTCAGCGTCTGACCGGTGCCGCCGGTGACCGTGGTCGTGAGCGTCGCCGAGTCAGCGGCGACGCTGTCACCGTAGATGCCGCTCTGACCGTCCGCCGTCGCCACCTCCATGGTCACGTCGGGCGAACCGGTGGCTCCCAGTGTCTTTACATAGGCGTGACCGGCGCGGATCGCGTCGGCCAGCGCGGCGCGTGAAAGCTCCTGGGCGTAGACCACGGTCGCCGAGCTGCCGTAGCCCTTGCGGGCCCGATCCTCCGGCGCATCCACTCCCTTGGAATCCGAGCCGGACACGGCGGTGGGAAACGCGCCGCCGGCAATGACTTCATCCCAGAGTTGCAATGCGGTCAGGGTGAACGGATTCTGAATCTCCAGCGGAATCGGCAGGCCGACCTCGCTGCCGGACACGCGCGCCGGTCCGTTCTGAACCTCGATGGTGTCGACCAGCGACCAGTCGATGTCGTCTTCCAGCTGAAACGCGCAACCGCGGCAGAAGTTCTCGAACAGCGCACCCTCGAAGGTCGTCGGGTGATTGACTCCGAACAGCGCGCCGGCTTCGACACTCGCCTGCTGGACCGCGCCCAGGGTCACGTCCTCGAAGCCATGCCGGTACTCGATGACATCCGGCGTCTCGCCGAAGGTATTGGCGTGACCGAAGTAGGTGATGATCTCGCGCCCCGGCCAGATCAGCAGGTCGGGGTTGGCGCGCTGGACCGGGCCGAGCTGCGCCCAGTGCCGCCCCGTGACGTATTCGGTGACCATCAGGAAATCCAGGTCGGCCGCCCTTGCCTGCTCGATGAAGCCGTCCCAGTCCGGCGCGTTGGGGTTGGAGTGGTAGCCGTGCATGTGGAAATCGCCGTGGTACCAGCCGGGCGCGGCGACGGCCACGTGATCCGGATCCACCGGATCGGCAACCGGCGCCCCGGCCCCGCTCCCCGAGAGACAGGCGATCTGGACGGTCCAGCTCGCGCCGGACGGACCCACGGCCGCGATGCCGAGCTCCACCGACCACAGGCCCGGTTCGATCACACCGGGGCGGTAGCCCCGATCCGCCTCGTCCGCGGCGATGAACACCGGACCGCGGTCCTGATCCAGACGCCCCTGCCGGCTTCCGGACCATCCACGAAATCCGGCCGCGGTCCGGTAACCGTGCTGGTCCCAGACACCCAGATCCAGCGTCGTCGCCGTTAGCGGGGTACTCGGCAGCACGCCGCCCTCGGTCCAGCCGTAGGCCACTTCGATGCGGCCCGTGCCCGGCGCCACGAAGAACGGCAGAATCCGGTAGGTCTTTGCGTCGGATGACGCCACCTCACCGGTAAGCTCCACCATTGGCTCCCCCGGCGCGCAAATCGTGGCGCCGGGCGGCGGATTCACCGGCGCATCCGGTCCACCGGCGGGCGGATCGCTGCGACCACAGGCGCCCACCACGGCAACCAGCGCCAGGCTGAGCATGGCGCGCAGCGCTCGGGCGGTTAACGGCGACAACTGGGAGCAGCGCATGAATCGACGACCGGTGAAAATTTGCGGGGCGTCGGAGTCTACAAGTCCCCGAACACCGCTACAGTAGCGGTCTCGTCTGACATCAGGGTGACAGCAGTGCGGCGCTATACGATCCGGATCGGCCTGGTCTGCGGAGTGATGCTGGCCGGCTGTGCCACGACCACGGAGCCCCCCGGCCTGCCGCCCACCGATATCCACGAGCTGCTGAGCGTCGACCGCGCCTTCTCCGAGGCTTCGGCGCAACACGGATTCGCGACCGCGCTGGATCAGTATCTGGTGGAGGACGCCGTCCGTCTGCCCCAGGATGCTCCGCCGGTGTTCGGACGACCGAACATCGTCAACACCATGCAGAGCTCGTCGCAGGAGTTCACCGTGACCTGGGAACCGGAAGCCGGCCAGGTCGCCGAATCTGGCGATCTGGGCTGGACCTGGGGGCGCTATCTCGCGGTCAAGCGCGCCAACGGCGAACCGGTCTCGCGCGGGAAGTATCTGAACGTCTGGGAGCGCCAGCCGGATGGCTCCTGGCGGGTCAAGATCGACGCCGGCAACCAGACGCCGATGCCGCGCTAACCCCGTCCCCGCGTGCGAGCGCATGACCGTTCTGGCACGCATTTGGTATGGTAATCCCCATCGCCAGCCATCGATCGGCGGCACCCCCTGTTGAAGACCTCGAGCCCGAACGACGCCGACAGAAGCGCCAGGACGGGCCAGCGAGCCTCCCGGAGAATTCATCCATGTTGAACCGTACACCGCGAATCCTGAGCGCGGCCGCGACCGCTGTTGCCCTGACCACGTTCGCCGCGTGCGGGGGTGGCGGACAGCCGCAGACCAAGGCGGACGGCACGCCGCTGAAGGTCTACCGCCATTCCATGGATGGCGCTCCGGTCAACCTGGACCCGGTCCAGTCCGCGGTGATCTATTCCAACTTCGTGGTGCTGAACACCTACGACACGCTTTACAGCTACAAGTATCTGACCCGTCCTTACGAGCTCAAGCCGAATCTGGCGAAGGCCTTGCCCGACGTATCCGAGGATGGCCTGACCTACACCATCCAGCTCAAGGAAGGTTCCGGCTTCATCGACGACCCCGCATTCCCGGACGGCAAGGGGCGTGAGGTCGTCGCCCAGGACTTCGTCTATTCCATCAAGCGTCATTTCGACCCGCAGAATCGGTCGCAGGGCGCCTGGCTCTGGCAGGGCAAGATCGTCGGCCTGGATGAGTGGAAAGAGAACGGCGCCGATTACGGCGAGGACGTGGAAGGGCTGAAGGCGCTGGATGACCACACGGTCCAGATCAAGCTGGTTAAGCCGTTTCCGCAGCTGATCTACACGCTGGCGATGGGCTTTTCCGGCATTGTTCCGCGGGAAGCCGTGGAAAAATACGGCCGCGAACTCTCGGTGCATCCGGTGGGGTCGGGGCCGTTCCGGATGGAACGCTTCACCACGGCCAAGGCCGTGCTGGTTCCGAACAAGAATTTCCGCCAGGAGCCCGTCGATCTGGCCGCGGAAGGCTACGACCCGGAACTGCACGGCCAGTTCGGCCTGGAGGCGATCGACGGCAAGGCGCCGCCGTTCGTCGACCGCCTGGAAATCGACTTCATCACTGAAACCGCTTCCCGCTGGGCATCGTTCACCTCGGACAAGGAAGTGCAGTACTCGCATGTCCCGGTCGAACAGGTCGACGGGGTACTGGCCAGCAAGGACCCGATCACGCTGAAGAAGGAGTGGTCGGATCGCTACTTCAGCTATTACGGGACCGAAGCGGGCTTCGTCTACACCTACTTCAACATGGACCGCCCCGCGCTGGGCACCAGCGATGACCCGGACACCGATGCCAAAAACAAGGCGCTGCGCTGCGCCATGGTTGACGCGTTCTCCTGGGCCGAGCGTAACGCCCGCTTCTACTCGGGCATCGGTAATGTCTTTCCCGGCGTGATTACCCCGGTCGTGCCGGAATTCGATCCCGAGACGCCGCGGGACTCGGTCACGCAGGACATGGACGCCGCCAGGAAGGCGTTGAAGGACGCCGGCTGGACACCCGAGACCCTGCCCGAGATCACCTACGGACACGTGGCCAGCGTGACCAATCGCCAGATGTTCGAACAGTTCCGCGGGTTCATGGTGGAACTGGGTTTCCCGGTCGACAAGGTGCGTGGCGACAGCTACGCCACGTTCGGCGACTTCAACAAGGGCATCAAGACCAACAAGTTCGACGTTGGCGGACTGGGATGGGGACTGGACTATCCGGATGCCGAGAACACCCTGCAGCTGTTCTACGGCCCGAACCACACGCCGGGTTCAAACAACGCCAACTACTCGAATCCCGAATTCGACGCGCTGTACAAGCAGACCGCGGTCATGCAGCCCGGCCCCGAACGCACGGAAATCTATCGCCGGATGAACCAGATGGTCATCGACGACTGCGTCGCGCTGACCGGCCTGTCGCGTACCCGCATCTACCTGTGGCACAAGAACGTGATCGGCCTGCCGGACCGCGAGATCCTCGGCGGGTTCTGGCTGAAATACGTGGATGTGAAGACCGGCGACGCGGAGTGAGGAGCGGCTGACCGCGCCCCATGGACACCCTTCAATACGCACTGCGCAAGCTCGTCACCGGCATCCCGCTGGTACTGGGCGTGACCTTCATCAGCTTCGTGCTGATGGTTTATTTCGGTCCGGACAAGACCTACGACCTGATCGGCAAGAACGCCACGCCCGAGCAGATCGCCGAAATCCGCGCCGACCTGGGTTACGACCAGCCGTTCTTCGTGCGATACGGCGACTACCTGCGCGAGCTGGTGACGCTGGACTTCGGCTATTCGGACTCCACCGGCGAGCGCGTCTCGCGCATCCTCGCCCGCACGATTCCGATCTCGCTGGCGTTGACCTTGCCGGGCTTCATCCTGGGGAACGCGCTGGGCGTGCTGCTTGCGCTCATCGCCGGCTTCTTCCGGGGCGGCCTGATCGATCGCGCGATCATGGCGGGCGCGGTCGTCGGCATGTCGATCAGTTTCCTGATCATCATCATCGGCTTCCAGGTGTTGCTGTCGTCCAGCTACGGCCTGAACTACTTCCCGGTCCGGGGCTGGGAGGTCTACAGCCTGGGTGACTATCTTTACTACGTGACCGTGCCGACACTGGCCATCGTGTTCGTCTCGCTGGGCTACAACACCCGCTTCTACCGCGCGGTCGTCGTCGAGGAAATGAATCGCGACCACGTGCGCACGGCGCGCGCGTTCGGCACACCGCCGGCCAAGCTGCTGTTTCGCAACGTGCTGCGCAATGCGGCGATTCCGATCATGACGCGGATCATGTTCTCGATTCCGCTGGTGGTGATTTCCGGCAGCCTGCTCATCGAGAGCTATTTCGGCATCCCCGGCGTCGGCAAGGTCACCTACGACGCCATCACCACCGGCGACCAGCCGATTCTCAAGGCCGTTGTCGGCGCCACGGCCGTGTTGTTCGTCCTGACGCTGATCGCCACCGACGTGATGTACAAGGTGATTGATCCACGAGTTTCCCTGAAGTGAACGCCACGACCACCACCGAAGCCGCTCCGGCACCGCGCAAACAGAGCGAATCGCTCTGGAGCAAGGCCGTCGGCAAGTTCCTGCGCGACCGCTGGGGCATGGCCTCGCTGCTGGTCGTGCTGGTCTACCTGGGGATCGCGCTGGGCGTTTGGGCCGGTCTGTGGGGAACGGACTGGAACACGCTCACGCCAACCATCAACGCCGAGGCCTCGGCCGAGCACTGGTTCGGCACCAACCGCAACGGTCAGGACATCTTCGAGCGGGCGATCTTCTCCACCAAGACGGCGTTCGAGATCGGTCTGGTCGTCGCCATCCTGTCGACGATACTGGGCGCCGTCATGGGCGCGATTTCCGGCTTTTTCGCCGGTCGCTGGCCCGAC
Organism: uncultured Salinisphaerales bacterium; assembly: GCA_937896565.1. GTDB lineage: Bacteria > Pseudomonadota > Gammaproteobacteria > Nevskiales > OUC007 > Abyssibacter. Next base: position 7,291 of record CALBOV010000069.1, on the reverse strand, counting down.
GAGATCATCCTGTGGCTGAAGGGCGTGCTGGACTCCATTCCGTTCTACCTGTTCGTCGCCGCGGTCGCGTTCGCGTTGCAGGGCTACGCCTTCTCCATGCACGTGGCGATGGTGGCGACGTTCTGGACGACCACGGCCCGGCTGGTGCGCGCCGAGGTGATCCGGCTCAAGGGCTTCGAGTTCGTCGAGGCCGCCCACGCGCTGGGTGTACCGGAACTGCGCATCATCTCGCGCCACATCATCCCCAACACCACGCACATCCTGCTGGTGCAGGCGACCATCACCTTCGTCTCGGCGATCAAGAGCGAGGTGATCCTGTCCTTCCTGGGGCTGGGCGTGAAGAACGGGGTGTCCTGGGGGCTGATGATTTCCGAGTCCACCAACGAGGTCACCACCGGCTTCTTCAACAACTTCCTCGCCGCATCCGCATTCCTGTTCGTGCTGGTGATGGCCTTCAACATGTTCTCCGACGCGTTGCAGGACGCGCTGGACCCGAAAAAGACCGGCTGAGCGGCGCGATGCAAACAAGCGTGACACGCCGGGCGGCTGACTGATCCATGGCACTACTGGAAGTCGACAACCTGCAGGTGGAATTCGCCACCGATCGCGGCATCGCCCGCGCCATCGATGGTGTCTCCTTCGAGGTCAATGAAGGCGAGACCCTGGGCATCGTCGGCGAATCCGGCTGCGGCAAGTCGGTCACGTCCCTGTCGATCATGGGGCTGATCCCGCGCCCGCCGGGCCGGATCGCGGGCGGCGAAATCCGCTTCGCTGGCGAGAATCTGACCCGGCTGCCGGAGAAGGCCTACCGCAAGCTGCGCGGCAGCGACATCTCGATGATCTTCCAGGAGCCGATGACCGCGCTGAACCCGGTGTTCACGATCGGCAACCAGATCAGTGACGTGTTGCGACGGCACAAGGGTCTGTCGCGCAAGCAGGCACGCGCACGCGGGATCGAGATGCTGGCGGAGGTCGGCATCCCGGCGCCGGAAAAACGCATCGACGAGTACCCGCACCAGCTGTCGGGCGGCATGCGCCAGCGCGTGATGATCGCGATGGCGCTGAGCTGCGATCCGAAACTGCTGATCGCCGACGAACCGACCACCGCGCTGGACGTGACGATCCAGGCGCAGGTGCTGGAGCTGATCAAGAAACTCGCGGCCGATCACGGCACGGCGGTCATCCTGATCACGCACGATCTCGGCGTGGTCGCCGAGACCTGTGATCGCGCCGCGGTCATGTACTGCGGCAAGATCATCGAGCAGGGGCCGGTCGACGCCCTGTTCGAGTACCCCCGCCATCCCTACACCGCCGGCCTGCTGGCCTCGGTGCCGCGCATCCGCCCGGACCGCCTGCCGCGGCTGCCGACGATTCCCGGCATCGTGCCGGATCTTCTGGACCTGCCGCGCGGCTGTCGCTTTCGAGATCGCTGCGGCCAGGCGCTGGAACGCTGCGGTCAGTTCGATCCCGAATTGAACGCCGACAATGACGCGGCGACCGTGGCGGCCTGTTTCAACCCCAATCCGGTGGTGACCGCATGAGCACGCCATTGCTCCGGGTTCGCGGCCTGACGAAACATTTTCCGGTCAAGGGAGGGGTGCTGCGTCGCACGGTGGCGCAGGTCAAGGCGGTGGACGGCGTCAGCTTCGATATCGAGCGCGGCAAGACGCTGGGCCTGGTGGGGGAATCCGGCTGCGGAAAGTCCACGCTGGGGCGCGCGATTCTGCGGCTGCACGAACCCACCGAGGGCGAGGTGTTCCTCGAAGAGACCGACGTGACCGCGGCCAGCGGCTCCGAACTCAAGCGTCTGCGCCGGAACATGCAGATCATCTTCCAGGACCCGTTCGCGTCGCTGTCCCCGCGACGGACGGTGTTCGAAACCCTGCGCGAGCCGCTGGATGTCCACCGCATCGGCACACCGGCGGAGCGGCGCAAGAAGGTCGAGGAACTGCTGGAAGTCGTCGGGCTGCGGCGTGCCGTGCTGCATCGCTACCCCCACGAGTTCTCCGGTGGCCAGCGTCAGCGCGTCGGTATCGCCCGCGCCCTGGCGCTGAATCCCAAGTTCATCGTCGCCGACGAGGCGGTGTCCGCGCTGGATGTTTCGGTGCAGTCGCAGGTGCTGAACCTGATCGACGATCTGCAATCCGAGTTCGGCATCAGCTTCCTGTTCATCTCGCATGATCTGGCGGTGGTGCAGCACATCAGTCACCAGGTCGGGGTGATGTATCTGGGCAAACTGGTCGAAACCGCCAGTGCCGGCGATCTCTACGCCGACCCGAAGCACCCCTACACCCAGGCGCTGATGTCGGCGATTCCGGTGCCGGACCCGAAGGCGGGTTCCGAACGCATCGTGCTCTCCGGTGATGTCCCATCGCCGATGAACCCGCCATCCGGCTGTCCGTTCCACACCCGCTGCCCGGCCGCCATGCCGCATTGCTCCACCATCGAGCCCAGGATGCAGAACCTCGGTTCGGAGGCGCAGCCGCACTGGGTGTCCTGCCATCTGTACGGCGACACGCCGCAAGCGGACAACAGCGCGGACTGACTCGCGTGGGGGCGTCCTCATGCGGCCTCCCGGTTCATCAAACCGCCATCTGTGATCCCTAGGCTGAATCCGGGGAACGACTCGGATTTCAGGGATGGCCAGGACCGGCGATTCGGAAGCGATCACGCTTCTGTGGCAACTCAAGCGTGCGTGCGACGCATCCCCCGACAAGGGATTGCCGTACATTCACTTCAGCGCGCTTCTGGGCAACCAGAACTACCGTGACAGCACGCTGACAGCGGCATCGAACTCGGCGGACAAGACAGTCGCCGAACTAGCGCAGCGCATCCTGACCCTGGCGCCCACCGGCAGCCTGTTGCGTCAGGTCGACACCGGCATGAAGCACGTCGACTTCGACCAGACCACCGAATTCGAGGCCAGCGTCACGCGCGCGAAAAAGCGGCAGTCACGGCGCGCGCTGTTGACGGGCTTCGGCATTCTGGCCGGCGTCCTGGTCCTGGCGGTGCTGTTCTTCACGCGCCTGGACAATGGACCCAGCGTCGACCACATCGGCGGCAACATCGAAGTCAGCACGACCTGGAAGGCGGGAAAACGCATCGTGCTGGAACAGGTCGTGTTCATCGAGCCGGGCGTGAAACTGACCATCGAGCCCGGGGTAACCGTGCTGGGCCAGCCGGGTTCCGCGCTGCTGGTCGCCAACGGCGCGGAGTTCCACGCCCGCGGCCGACCGGACGCGCCGATCGTGTTCACCAGCGCCCAGCCCATCGGTTCACGCCAGGCCGGCGACTGGGGCGGCGTGGTGCTGATGGGCGACGCGCCCACCAACGTCGGGCTGGGGCGCATCGAGGGCGTCCCCGCCGACGAACCGCTGGCCGCCTACGGTGGCAAGAACGGCGAGGGCTCCTGCGGCGTGATGGAATATGTCCGCATCGAATTCGCCGGGTTCGAAATCTCGGCGAATAACGAACTCAACGGCCTGACGCTGGCCGGTTGTGGTGCAGGCACCATCGTACGCCATGTGCAGGTCCACAGCCCGCTGGACGACGGCATCGAGATGTTCGGCGGCTCGGCGAACCTGCGCAATCTGGTGATCACGCGACCGGGCGATGACGCCTTCGACTGGGATCTGGGCTGGACCGGCAACGTCCAGTCACTGGTGGTCCAGATGGGTCGGGACGTTGGCGACAACGGCTTCGAGGGCGACAACAATGGTCCCGATCCCGACGCCGAACCACGCTCGGCGCCGACCTTCGTCAATGTCACGCTGATCGCCGATCCCAATGCCTCCCGCGCCCAGCGGGCCATGACCCTGCGCGAAGGCACGGCCGGCACGTTCCGGAACCTGATCATCGCCGGTTTCAAGGACGAGGCGATCTCGATTCAGGATCGCTCGCAGGGCCTGGCCGAATCAGGCGAGCTGACCCTCAGCCACACACTGTTCATCAGCGATCGCAGCGGTCGCCGCATCGACCGGGAGGATCCGGCGGGCTTCGATATCGCAACCTGGCTGCAGCAGACCGAACGCGAGAACCAGTTCGTCGTCGATCCGGCCTATCTGTCCGGTGCGCTGGACCCGATCGCACCCCGTTTCGCTCCCGATGTCGGCCCGGCGCTGGCGGCCGTGGCGTCGATTCCGCGCGGCGAGTTCTGGAACGGCGGCGCCCGCCATCGCGGCGCGCTACGTCCCGGTACCGCGGAAAACTGGCTCAGCGGCTGGACGGCGTTTCCACCGAACTAGCCCGCAGACACGACGAGCGCCGTCACACATCCCGCCAGCGAAAGCTCCAGGCACCGAAGGCGAGACAACCGGCGGCGATGACCAGCAGGATCAGCAGGTGGTCGGCCACGTCGATCAGGCCGACGCCGTCCAGCATCACCGCCCGCGCCGCCTCCAGCAGGTGGGTCAGCGGCAGGCAGCGGGCCAGCCAGACCACCACGGCCGGCGCGCCCTCGATGGAAAACCACACGCCGGAGACCATCATCATCGGCCAGGTCACGAGGTTGAGCAGCCCGTTGGCGAGTTCCTCGCTGGTCGTCCTGGCCGCAACCGCGACGCCCATGGCGATCATCGCGACGGCGCCGATCAGCGCGATCACGAACAGGCTCAGGTGACTGCCGTCCACCGGGAACCCGATCAGCCATTCGGTGCCCACGAACACCGCGCAGGTCACGACCATGATCACCAGCAGGCGGGAGAGAATCTGCGCAATCAGAAATTCCGCCGGCCGGATCGGCGTGGCGCTGAGCCGCTTCAGATAGCCCGCCTTGCGGTAGCGAACGATGACGTAGCCGACCCCGAACAGGCAGGAGAACATCATGTTCATGCCAAGAATGCCGGGCACGAGCCAGTCGACGTAACGGGTCTGCTCGCCGGTGACGGTCGCACGTTCCAGCGGCGGGCCGGGCAACCCGGCCAGGATGCGCTCCAGCGAATAGCCTTTCGGCGAGGTCGTGTTGATCCAGTAGCGTCGGGCCTGGAAGTCCACCAGCAGATCGAGGCGGTGCCGCTCGACAAGCCGGATCGCACGCTCCGGATCCAGCTCGGGCACGAACTGGGTGAACCGCAGCCCCATCAGCGGTTCGCTCTCGGCATCCGGCAACTGCGCCGTCGCCTGCGTCAACACCCCGACCTTGTAAAGGGGCTGGTTGTCGCCGGAGAACACGATTGCCAGACCGAGCACCAGCAACAGCGGAAGCAGGATGTTCCACCCCAGCGCGGAGCGGTCGCGAACGAACTCCAGATTGCGAGCTCGGGTAATCGCCAGGATGCGCCGGAGCATCATGCCCGCAGCTCCTCGCCGGTCAGCTCGATGAACAGGTCCTCCAGCGTGTGCTCCCGGATCTGAAGATGCTGCAACGGCACGCGTTGGAAGCGCAGGTCATCCAGCGCGGCCGCCACATCCTCCACGACGCGTTCGGCACGATCGTGGTGAACGCGCCAGGCCGCCAGATCGACCTTGGAGGCATCCAGATCGGCCACCGGCAGACTGAGCACCGCCCCGGCGAAATGGCGCCGCAGCAGCTCACGCGGCGTGCCTTCGGCGATGATCCGGCCGTGATCCATGATCGCGATGCGGTCACAAAGCCGATACGCCTCTTCCATGTAATGCGTGGTCAGCACCACAGTCCGGCCGTCGGCCTTGATCGACTCCACCAGCGACCAGAAATTCCGGCGTGCCTGCGGGTCCAGACCGGTTGTCGGCTCATCCAGAAAGATCACGGTCGGATTGTTGATCAGCGCGATGCCCAGCAACAGCCGCTGACGCTGGCCACCGGAAAGCTTGCGCGCATCCCGGCCGGCCAGGTCGGTCAAGGCACAACGCGCCATGACCGCATCGATGGAATCGGCATCCGGATACAACCGCGAGAACAGTTCCAGGTGTTCGCGCACGCTGAGGAAATCCTGCAAGGCCGTATGCTGGAACTGGATGCCCGCCTCGCGCCGGAATCTCGCACCCAGGGGTTCGCCCAGATAATCGATGCTGCCCGAAGAGGGCTGGAGAATGCCTTCGAGCAGTTCGATGGTCGTCGTCTTGCCCGCCCCGTTCGGCCCCAGCAATCCGAAGCACTCGCCCGTGCTGATCGTCAGATTCAGACCACGAACGGCCTCCACCGCACCGAAATTTCGGCGCAGATCACGCACACGCAACGCGACCGTCCCGGTGCTCATGATCTCGCGGCGAGCGGACGGACTGTGGAATGGCATGACATCTGCTGCTGTCCTTTGGGAAACATGGACCTTCTTTCACGAACCCCGCCCGCCGACCGGCGGATACCCGGCCCCGGGAACACAAACCCGCTTCGGGCCACGCGTTTCTTCATGACTGGCCTGCATGACGGTGGGATTGTGGGGAACCACGGCCGCCCCGTCCGGTTCGTCTCCGCGCGTGCATCAGGTCCGGGCCGTAGTCGTGCAAATACATCGGTGTTTCCCTAGACTACAACGTGAGGCTGGTCTGCAAATGGATTGCATTCACCCGAGGGAGCTGTTTCGGATGATTACTCGTTTCTGCCGATTCGTCGGCGCCTGCGCATTGATTGCGCTCTGTGCCACCCCGTTCGGCGCCAACGCGCAGGAGTACGACATCGGTTTTGATGATCGCTACTTCGGCTCCGCGAACGCGGGCTTCCTCGTCACCGATAGCGACGATCAGGACAACGGCCCCGCCGGGATGCTGACCTTCGGCAAGTTCATCGGACACCGCATGGCCGTGGAAGGCTTCGTCAGCGGCGGCGTGGTCGAAGTGGCGAACATCAACTCCGACTACGAACGGCTGGTGGGCGGCGGCAACTTCATGCTGTTCGTCAACGACAGCCGCCGGGCGCGCTTCTACGGACTGCTCGGCGCCGGCATTCACAACGTGAACTTCCTGGAGGAGGAAGTGACCGGGCTGTCGTACAACGGCGGCATCGGCGCGTTGTTCCGACTGAACAACAACCTCGACCTGCGCGTGGAAGGCCAGTACCTCATCGACCATATCGACGAGGAAGGCGTGCTGGTCGAGGACGATTTCTACAACTACCAGGCCACGATCGGTGTGCTGTACCGCATCGGCACCTGGCCGCCGCCTCCGCCCGATTCCGACGGCGACGGCGTGGCCGATCGCTTCGACGCCTGCCCGAACACCCCGGCCGGCGTGCTGGTGGACGAGAAGGGCTGCGCCGTGGATTCGGATGGTGACGGCGTTCCCGATTTCCGCGACAAGTGTCCGGGCACGCCGCGCGGCGTTCCGGTCGACGAGGACGGCTGCCCGCTGGATGCCGACGGTGACGGCGTGCCGGACT
>CALBOV010000068.1 GCA_937896565.1 uncultured Salinisphaerales bacterium | reverse complement strand
CGAGGACTATCCGATTCCCAGCCTGTTCGACCGGTTTCTGACGGAGCGCGAGCATATCGCGCTGGTCGTCGACGCCTTCGGCGGCACTGCCGGCATCGTCACCAGCGAGGACGTGATCGAGACGCTGCTGGGCCTGGAGATCGTCGACGAGCGCGACGAATCGCAGGACATGCAGGTGCTGGCTCGGCAGATGTGGCAGAAGCGCGCCAAGCGCATGCAGCTGCCCGAACTGCCGGTGGATCAGACACCCGACGACCACGAACGGGTCGACGGATAGCAGCAGGGGCGCTGAAGCGCCCCTGCTGATCTCTGACGTTATCGGTTTCCGGCCTACTGCCCGAATTCGGACACCGTGATCTGGTAGATCGCGGTCGTGCCGGAAATCTCGTTGCCGACCAGCAGCAACGGTTCGCCGTTGGGGCTGTCCGCCGCCGGGATGAACACCATGCCTTCCGGACCCAGATCTCCCGCCGCCGTGTTGTAGCTGTCATCCGGATTCTCTGGATCTTCGCTGAAGTCGCGCGGATTGATGTACTGCACGAACCGCGGGGCCTCCGGCGACGAAATGTCGTACACCATGATGCCGCCGACGCGCTCCAGACCGACGAAGGCGTAGGTGCGGCCCGCCAGCGTGCCCAGGGTCAGGGCTTCGGGTTCCGGACCCTTGTCGTCGCTGCGGTCGTCGCTCTCGTTGTCATCGTTGCTGGCATTGAAGCCGCCGTCGAAGCCCAGGCGCTGCGCGGTGATGACCTCGAAGTCGCTGCCACTGTCGTAGACCATGGCGCGGCTGTCGGCATCGAAGATCGAGAACGAGCGGGCGCCATAGGCGACCAGTTCCTCGTACACGCAGGCCGAGGTCGGCTGGCCGCCCGCGTTCAGGCAGCTCGCGTCATCCAGGCCTTCGGTGGCAATCACCTTCAGGCGGCCGAGGTTCTCGTTCTCGAACAGGTCGGCGATCATGTCGCCATCACCGTCGGTCTGCGAGCCCGGGAAGCGGTCCACGGCCGGAGAGTCGATGGCCGCGGCAACTTCGTCCGGGTCCACGATGTCGCGGATGCGGATTTCGTCCAGATAGACCAGGCATTCGCCGTCATCGAAGTCGGCCAGGCCGAGGGTGCAGCTCGCCGCATCCGGGACCTCACTGATGTACTCGCGGCCGTCACCCTCGTTGGCCGTGACCAGATAGGTCTTTCCGGCGTGCTCGAAGCTGGCGATGGAATCGGGCATGAGCAGCCCCTTCACCGGCCAGTTGGCGATGTAGATGGTGTCGTCACGGTTGCTGACGTCCAGCTCGTTGCCGGGGAGGCTGAAGTCCTTCGTCCCTGTTCCCCAGACGGCGGTGATCGTTGCGGTGGCTAGATCGATCTCGGCGAAGGCGCTGTTTTCCTGCATCGAGGCCCAGGCCGTGGTCGAGTCCGCGGAGACGGCGATGTATTCCGGCTCCATGTCCTGTGCCACGGTCGCTCCGAACGGCATCGGCAGGCGAACGCCGAGGTCGCGCAGGTCGGCGGCGGCAAAGCTCGAGAAGTCCAGCGTTGCGACATCGGCGTCCAGCACCGACGCGGCACCGCCGCTGACGTCGATGACGCTGATGGTGCCGTCCGGGTCGACGGTATAGTCGCTGTTGGGTTCGCCTTCGTTGGCGGTGATGACGAAGTTGCCGTTCGGCGAGAACGTGACCATGTCCGGCAACGCGCCGACCTGTACCGCCGACAGGAAGCTGCCGTCGGAAGTCTGGTAGAAGGCGACGTACCCCGGATCGGTTTTCGGAGACGCCTCGATCGCGACCGCGACGACACCACCGTTGACCGAGACGCTGTTCGCCGCCCCCAGATCATCCGCGCTTGCGACATCGGATCGAGCGGCGGCAACGTCTGCCGACACGTCCAGCGTCGCGCTCAGCACCGGATTGGAGGGCGAGGACAGATCAACGATATCCACCGTCTCGGATTGCGCGTTGACGACGTAGGCCTGCGCGGTGGTGGCGTCGAAGGCGACGATTTCGGCCGCGGATTCATCAAAGCCCGCGGCGGGGTTGAGAAAGCCGCCGATCCTGGTGAGCGTGATCGAGGAGTCCGCTCCGTCGTCGCCGGCGGGACCTTGCGGTCCGGCGGGCCCCTGAGCCCCCGTCGGTCCCGTAGCACCCGTGGAGCCGTTGTCACCTTCGCAGGCCGCCAGGCCGAGGCAGAGCAAGCCCACGCTTGTCAGTAACGTTGCGCGATGCAGTAACACGTCGTGATCTCCCCTTTTTGATTGGAAAGCTCGACACGCTAATCGCGAAAGTTGACGGTTTCGTTGCACGCGACCCCATGCGGGTGGCTGGTGGGCTTGTCACCCGGGTGAGGCCTCGCGCTATGCTGGGCGGCCGGGTTCGTCGGCGCACCCGCAGGCAGCCCGGTGATTGACTTGTCGCAAGGAGCCGCAGCATGCACGAAGACTTTCAGCACCGATTGGTGGTCGTCGCCGACGCCGCACAGGCGAAAATCTTTCGCTTCCGGGCTAACCGGCTGCCACTGGAGCCTGTCGATGAGCTGCAGCACGAGGCATCGCGGCTCAAGAATCGCGAACTCGTGACCGGTGGTCGCGGTGCGACCCACGCCAGTCACGGACATGGCGTGGACCAGACCGAGGGCAGCCGACAGGCGCACGAGCATGAGGCTGATCGTTTCGCCGTCGAACTGGCCGGCTGGCTGCGCGACGCGCGTACCCGGCGCGGCGTCGACGATCTGGTGCTGGTGTCCGCCCCGCGGTTTCTCGGAAAGCTTCGCGAACATCTGGATACGCCGACGTCCCGCTGCGTGACCCGTTCGATCAACAAGGATCTGGTCACGCACCCCACCGATTCCATCGAGCGCGCCCTGGAGATGGACGTCGTTCACTGATCCCGGGCCGGTGCCGCTACCCAGCCGGGCCGCCATCGGGCAGGATAGGGTCCATCATTTGCTGCTCCGCATGGATGCGGGACTGGATCCGAGATGACACGCCGCCTGTTGCTGCTCTGCGCGGTTCTGACCTTGACCGCGTGTGTGACCACTCCCTACGAAACGTTGTCGGAAGTCGGCAGCGGACAGAAGGTCGTGGTGATCGGTGCCGTGGACGCGATTCTCTACCTGCAGAGTCGTGGCGTGCAGGAGGCGGCGCTCGGCCGCGACAGCATGCGCGTGGACCGTTGGGGCATTCATGACATCGTGGCGAAGGAGATCGCGGACAGCTTCCGGTCCAGGGGGTTTGCCGATGTCCGCGTGCAGAACAGCCTCGGTCTGCGTCAGGAACTCCGCTTCACCGATTCCTACGAGAATCTCAACGAGGCGCAGACCGAAACCCAGCGTGAGCGTCTGAGCCGGATGGCATCGCGCATGGGCGCGGATGTACTGGTGATCGCGACCGCGGGTGAGGTTGGTGACGTGTTCTTCGGTACCGAGGAGAGCGTGACCGGGTTCGGTGTCTATCAATACTCGGCGCCGTCGGGATTGCGCAGCGTGAACTTCTCCGCCTTGCAGGTCACGCTGTTCGATCAGTCCGCGGAGGAATTGGGGCACGCTTTCGGCTTCGAGGGCGCCGCGCGTCAGAACTCCGAATGGCTGCGTGTCCTGCAGCTGTCGGAGGAACAGCTGGACGCCATGCAGCCAATCATTGCGGATCAGCACCGGACACTGGCCCGGCGGCTGATGCTCGATCTCGGTTTCTGAGCCGGCCTAGATCGGGGGCCAGCGGGGCGACTACCGACGGCTCTGAAGTCGGCGGTGTCGACCCGACAGATAGTCACGGATGCGTTGCGGATCGTCGGTCAGGCGCTCCAGCGCGCTCGCATCGAGTTCTTGCCGCCGGACCGAGGACGCGCAGAGGTTCGCCGCGGCCGGTGGTGATGCCGCGTTTCGAAGCATGAGATCCACCGCCTGTGGTGTCCGTTCCAGCAAACCGTGGATCACGGCCGGGCTGAACACGCCCGCCTCCTCCCACACCGGCAACTGGGCCGCGGTGTGCAGCGCTGTCAGCAGTTTCGGGCCGAGGAATTGGGGCACGACCGACTCCGCGGTGTTGGCCAGTATCAGGCGCCGCGCCGTGTCCTCGTAGAACGGCAGCAGCGTGTTACCGGGGTGGGCGCATAGCGCGGCGTTATGCACCTTGGTGAACCGCTTCCAGCGTGAGCCTTCGCGTTGAATCCATATTTCGCGACCCACCGCCGTCGTATCGGGCGGAACAAATCGGTCGGGGTCGAAGATCCAGGTGTCGGCGTCCAGCCAGACGGCGCAGGTCGCGCCCGCGTCCAAGGTCAGGGAAAGCCAGCGCAGGCGGGCAAGGTCGCTGGCGACCACGGGCTGGTGTTGCGTGCGATCCCGGATCGCGGGATCCAGCAGGTCGAACAACTCATCGCCGAGGAACCGGTAGCGGAATCCCCGGCGATCGGCCCAGTCACGTACCGACTGCAAGCACCTCGCGCTCCAGGGCGCCTTGTTGGCGCTTGGCGTGTGCGATTGCAGAACCTGCACGGTCATGGGCGCCAGTGTCGCACGACGCGGGCAGGCTGACCGCCGGGCGTGTCGGCAGCGCGTCCATCAGCTCGGCGGTGTCGGCGATCATCAGAATCCACTCGCCGCCATTGCCCTGCTCGGGAAACTCCTCGGCGACGCGTTGCGCTTCGAAGCGGAAACCCAGCGCATCGTACATGGCCTTGGCCGGTCGGTTGTCGGACGACACAATCAGGCTGACCTGGCGCAGTCCGAGCACGTCGGCACGGCGGATCGAGTCCGCGAGCAGTGAACGCCCCACGCCGCGGCGGCGCAGGTGGTTGGCGGTCGCCAGGGCGTTGATGTACCAGGTGCCCGAAGCCATTGCCTCGAGTTCCACCAGCCCGCGGATGACGCCGCAGCAGTTGCTGATGTCGTCGTGAGTGCGAACGCTGTCCAGATCGAAGGCCTGGCAGACACCGATGACCCGATTGTCGTGCATGTAGACACGTCCATGGGTGAAGCTGAATTCACCTTCGGTCGCCGAGGTGTGGCGCAACCCGGCCTCGACGGCGCTTTCGCCATCGCGTGCGCGCGTGCGCCACAAGTAGCTCGGGATGCCTTCGCCAGCCAGATCGACCATGTCCACGATGGTCGGGGCGTCGTCGGGAGTCGCGTTCCTGATATTCATTGGTCTGAGCCTGTCCAGTGTCTCTTTGAACTCGTTTGAGCAACAAGTGACTGCTGCATCGTCCTTGTGCAGCCGGTGTGGCGTTTCACGCCACGGATTACTGCATTGGTCCCGCGCTCCCGAGTGGATACTCGCAAACAGCGGACCAGTTGGCCTTTCATTCAGTTCGGATGTTGTTGGTCGGTGCCCAGGCACCCTGATATCGGCCTCATGTTCCCCTGACGAGATCGAGCGAAAAAACCGGACATTTCACGGATTGATTCATCGATGATCGTTGTCACTATGATCATATTTCGGTCCGGTGCATGCAATGCGTGATCTATGCCTCAGATTCCGGGATATCGGCGAGATGCAGCGAAACCGGGGAGTGCCGCAAGACTGAAGGCATTCTGTTGCCATCAAATGAAGCCCTATTGCGGTGCAACAAAAAAGGCCCCGTCCGGGGCCTTTTCCGCTTGCGGCGAGTGTGCTACTGCCGCTTCATCGACTCGAAGAACTCCGCGTTGGTCTTGGTCTGCTTCATGCGGTCGATCAGCAGTTCCACGGCGGCGATCTCGTCCATGGAATGCAGCAGCTTGCGCAGGATCCAGACCTTTTGCAGCGTCGCGGCATCCATCATCAGCTCCTCGCGGCGGGTGCCGGAGCGGTTGATGTTGATGGCCGGGAACACCCGCTTCTCGGCGATCCGGCGCTCCATCTGGATTTCCATGTTGCCGGTGCCCTTGAACTCCTCGTAGATCACCTCGTCCATCTTCGAGCCGGTTTCGACCAGCGCGGTGGCGATGATGGTCAGCGAGCCGCCTTCCTCGACGTTGCGGGCCGCACCGAAGAAACGCTTGGGCTTCTGCAAGGCATTGGCGTCGACACCACCGGTCAGCACTTTGCCGGAGCTGGGTGCCACGGTGTTGTAGGCACGGGCGAGGCGGGTGATGGAGTCCAGCAGGATCACCACGTCCCGCTTGTGCTCGACCAGCCGCTTGGCCTTCTCGATCACCAT
>CALBOV010000067.1 GCA_937896565.1 uncultured Salinisphaerales bacterium | reverse complement strand
GCCTGCGTGCTCAATGTCAGCCCCGACCACATCGACCGGCACGGCACGCTGGAGCACTACGCGGCGCTGAAGGCCCGGATCTATCGAGGTGCTCGGCGCGCGGTGGTCAATCTCGACGATCCGGCCGTGCTGTCCATGCCGACGCCGGCCGTTCGCCGCAGCTTCAGCGCGCGGTCGGCCGCCGACTGGGAGATTCGCCAGCAGGCCGGGCAGTGGATGCTGTTCCGCCAGCAGGCGCCGTGGATCAGCGCGAACGAGTTGCGGCTGGTCGGCGTGCACAACCTGTCCAATGTCGCGGCGGCCCTGGCCCTGCTCGAATCCGTCGGCGTCGAGCCGGACAGCGTTCGCGAAGCCCTGATCGGCTTCCGTGGATTGCCCCATCGCTGCCAGTGGGTGGGTGAATGCGATGGCGTCACCTGGATCAACGATTCCAAGGGCACCAACGTTGGTGCGACGCTGGCGGCGCTGCAAGGCGTGAAACCGCCGATCGTGCTGCTGGCCGGCGGGCTCGCCAAGGGCGGTGATTTCCGGCCCTGGAGTGAACCGCTGGCCGAGCGCGGGCGGGCGGCCATTCTGTTCGGTCGTGATGCCGGGCTGATCCGGGCGCAGCTCGACGGCAGTCTGCCGATTCATGTCGAGCCGGATCTGGCTGCGAGCGTGCAACGGGCTCGCAGCATCGCCCAGCAGGGCGACACCGTGCTGTTGTCCCCGGGCTGCGCCAGTCAGGACCAGTTCCGTGACTACGTCGAGCGTGGCGACCGGTTCATCGCACTGGTCGGGGCGGGGGGTGACGCATGTCCCGCCTGAACCTGACGATGCTGCGGCCGACCCTGCAGGGGCGGTACACGGATCAGTGGTTGCTGGGCTCCGGCGCGCTGCTGCTCGTGTTCGGTCTGACCATGGTCGCCTCCGCGTCGGTCGCGGTCGCCGAGCGTCTGACCGGAGACATGCTGTTCTACTTTCGCCGTCAGCTGGCATTTGCCGGGGTAGGCGTCTTCGGGGCGCTGGTCATGTACAGCGTGCCGATGCGTTACTGGTCCAAGGCGGGCTTCGCGCTGCTCGGCGTCGGGTTGCTGCTGTTGCTGCTGGTCCTGATTCCCGGCATCGGTCATGAGGTGAATGGCGCGCGGCGCTGGCTGGACCTGGGTCCGGTGAACCTCCAGGCCTCCGAGGTGGCGCGGCTTTGCATCATTCTCTACCTCGCCAGTTACGTGACCCGGCATCGCGCGCAGGTCCAGACGCGGATTCGCGGGCTGCTGCGGCCGGTGCTTCCGCTGGGCGTGGCCGCCGTGCTGCTGCTCGCCGAGCCGGATTTCGGGTCCACGGCCGTGCTTCTGGCTGTTGCCGCCGTCATGCTGTTCCTGGCCGGCGCCAAGCTGTTGCACTTGCTGATTCTCGGGTCGGTCGGCGTCGGCACGCTGGCCATGCTGCTGGTGTCCTCGCCCTACCGCCTTCAGCGTCTGGCGAGTTTCCGTGACCCGTTCGCCGATCCGTTCAATGGTGGTTTCCAGCTCACCCAGTCGCTGATCGCGATCGGGCGGGGCGAGTGGACGGGCGTCGGGTTCGGCAACAGCATCCAGAAACTGCTCTACCTGCCGGAAACCCACACCGACTTCCTGTTCGCGGTGATCGCCGAGGAGTTGGGGCTGGTCGGTGTCGTCGCCCTGATGGCCGTGTTCGGCGTGCTGGTCTGGCGCGGTTTTCTGGTGGCGCAGACCGCGGCGGCCCGCGAAGACTATTTCAGCGCCTACGTCGCCTGGGCGATTGCCGCCTGGGTCGGCCTGCAGGCCTCGATCAACATCGCCGTGAACATGGGTGTGCTGCCCACCAAGGGCCTGACCATGCCGTTCATCAGCTACGGCGGCAGCAGCCTGGTGGTCACCTGCGCGTCGCTGGGACTGCTGCTGCGGGTGGATCGCGAAAACCGTATAGCGGCCAAGGCCGATGGTCCGGCCCGGTCCGCGGGAGCAGCGCGATGAAGGTCGCGATCGCTGCCGGCGGCACAGGCGGGCACGTGTTCCCGGGACTCGCCGTGGCCGAACGCCTGATGGAACTGGGCCACGAAGTGGTCTGGTTTGGCACGCGCCAGGGTTTCGAGGCCAGGATTCTCGAGCACAAGCCGATCCCTGCGCGGTGGATCACCATCGCCGGTGTGCGTGGCAAGGGTGCGCTGACGCTGTTGCAGGCACCGCTGCGATTGCTGCGCGCCGTGGTTCAGTGCTGGCGTCTGCTGCGGGATGAGCAGCCGGACGTGCTGCTGGGCATGGGTGGTTTCGTCGCCGGTCCCACGGGCCTGGCGTCGTGGCTGCGCCGCGTGCCGCTGGTGGTCCATGAACAGAACGCGGCGCCGGGCATGACCAATCGCGCGCTGTCACAACTGGCGACGGTGACCTTGCAGGCCTTTCCCGGTGCACTGGCGGATGCCGAGGTCGTCGGCAATCCGGTGCGCTCGGTGTTCGCCGCGCTGCCGGCGCCGGCGCAGCGTCAGGCGCCGGACGGACAACGGCCGCATCTGCTGGTCGTCGGCGGCAGCCAGGGTGCGAAGGCGTTGAATGAACTGGTCCCGGCGGCGCTGGGGCTGATCGAGCCCGATCTGCGCCCGGTCGTGACTCACCAGGGCGGGCGCACGCTGCATGTGGCCGAGGCCGCCTACCAGCAGGCGGCTGTCGAGGCGACCACGCAGGAATTCATAGACGACATTGCCGCCGCCTACGCGGCCGCGGACATCGTCGTATGCCGTTCCGGTGCGCTGACCGTGGCCGAACTCGCCGCGGCGGGCTGCCCGTCGATTCTCGTCCCGTTCCCGTTCGCGGTGGACGATCACCAGACCGCCAACGCGGCCTATCTGGCCGATGCGGATGCGGCGATCCTGATGCCGGAGGCTTCGTTGACGGCCGAGACGCTGGCCGCCGCGCTGAAGCCCCTGCTGGGCGATCGCGGCCGGCGTTTGCAGATGGCCGAAAACGCGCGCCGCATGGCCTGGCCGGATGCCTGCCAGCGGATCGTCGATGTCTGCCTGGACGCCGGAGGTGCCGCATGAGGCGTCTCAGCGTCGTGGATCAGCCGATGCGCCGGGTCAGCCGCATTCACATGATCGGCATCGGCGGGGTCGGCATGGCCGGCATCGCCGAGGTGCTGCTGAACCTGGGCTACCAGGTCGCGGGCAGCGATCTGCGCGTGTCGCCGACGGTCGAGCGTCTGCGCTCGCTGGGCGCCGAGATCGCGATCGGTCATGCCGCCGAGAATGTGGCGAATGCGGATGTCGTGGTCACCTCCACGGCGGTCGATCCGGAGAACCCCGAGGTCGTTTACGCGCAGGAGCACAGGATTCCGGTCGTGCGGCGGGCCGAAATGCTCGCCGAGCTGATGCGCTTTCGCTATGGCATCGCGGTGGCCGGAACCCACGGCAAGACCACGACCACCAGTCTGGTCGCGGCGGTGCTGGCGGAAGGCGAACTGGATCCGACCTTCGTGGTCGGCGGCAAGGTGCTGTCGGCTGGCGCGAACGCGCGGTTGGGCGCCGGTCCGTATCTGGTGGCCGAGGCCGATGAATCCGATGCGTCGTTCCTGCATCTGATGCCGCTGATGGCCGTGGTCACGAACATCGATTCGGATCATCTGGAAACCTACGGCGGCGAATTCGGGCAACTCAAGCGGACCTTCATCGAATTCATTCACCAGCTTCCGTTCTACGGATTGGCGGTGCTTTGCGTCGATGATCCGGTGGTCGAGAGCCTGTTGCCGGAGTTCGGTCGCCCCTACCTGACCTACGGCCTGAGCGAATCCGCCGATGTTCGCGCCAGCGATGTGCGGATCGACGGGGCGGGCAGCCACTTCGATCTGCATCTGCCAAACGCGGATGCGGCGTCACGCATTCACCTGAATCTGCCGGGCCAGCACAACGTGCTGAATGCGCTGGCGGCGGCCGCGGTCGCTCACGAGCTGGATGTCAGCGCCGAGGCGATCGGCCGCGCGCTCAGCCGGTTCGGCGGGATTGGGCGGCGCTGCGAACGGGTCGGGGAGATGGCCGTGGCGGGTGGTTCGGTGATGCTGGTCGACGATTACGGCCACCATCCGCGCGAGGTGCAGGCCACGCTGGCGGCGATGCGCGCGGCCTGGCCGGACCGGCGCCTGGTTGTGGTGTTCCAGCCACATCGCTACACCCGCACGCGCGACTTGTTCGACGATTTCTGCAATGTGCTGGCCGATGTCGACACGCTGGTGCTGAGCGAGGTGTATTCGGCCGGTGAAGCGCCAATCGCCGGCGCCGACGGACGCGCGCTGGCGCGCGGCATCCGGGCTCGCGGCAAATCGCAGCCGATCTTCGTCGAGTCGATCGCCGAAGTCCCCGACGTGCTGGAAGACGTGTTGCGGGCCGACGACGTGCTGCTGACGCTGGGCGCCGGAAACGTGGGCGGCCTGCCCGGAACATTGATGTCCCGCTTCGGGGGTGCCGCATGATGTCGCCCCTGCGAGGCGAGCTGCGGATCAACGAGCCGCTGATGCGCTACACGAGCTGGCGCGTCGGCGGGCCCACGGACCGCTATTACAAGCCGGCCGACGGCGATGATCTCGCCGAGTTCATGCATCGGCTGCCAACCGAGGAATCGATCCTGTGGATCGGCCTCGGCAGCAATCTGCTGGTTCGCGACGGCGGCTTCCGCGGGACCACGGTCAGTATTCATGGCGTGCTGGATACGGTCCGGCGCATCGATGACACGCGGGTGTTCGTCGAGGCCGGCGTGCACTGCGCGCGTCTGGCCAAGCTCGCGGCGAGCTGGGGACTGGCGGGCGCCGAGTTCTTCGCCGGTATCCCGGGCACCATGGGCGGCGCGCTGGCGATGAACGCTGGTGCCTGGGGTGGCGAGACCTGGTCGGTGGTGCGCAGCGTCAACGTGATCGGTCGTGACGGCACCACCCGCACACTGGATGCCGATGCGTTCGAGATCGGCTACCGCAGTGTGACGCCGCCGGAGCCCCATCTGTGGTTCGTCGCCGCCGAGCTGGAATTGCAGCCCGACGCCGATGGCGGCGCCGCCGAGCGGATTCGTACGATGATTGCCGAGCGCAAGGCCAAGCAGCCCGTGGGCAAGCTGTCCTGCGGGTCGGTATTCCGCAATCCGGCCGGCGACCACGCCGCGCGCCTGATCGAGGCCGCGGGGCTCAAGGGGCTGCGCATCGGCGATGCCGAGGTGTCGACCAAGCACGCCAACTTCATCATCAACCGTGGCCACGCCCTGGCGGCGGATATCGAGACGCTGATCGGCAAGGTGCGCGACACCGTGCGCCGCAGGTTCTCGGTGGAACTGATTCCGGAAGTGCGCATCATCGGGGAGGCGGCATGAACGCGGCGCTGCCCGATCCCAAGGCGTTTGGTCGCGTCGCCGTACTGATGGGTGGCTGGTCCGCCGAACGCGCGGTGTCGCTGGATTCCGGCACCTGTGTGCTGGACGCGTTGCTGGCCGCCGGGGTGGACGCGCACCGCGTCGACCCGCAACCCGCGGATCTGCTGGGGCTTAGGGCCGCCGGCTACGATCGCGCGTTCAACATCCTGCACGGCACGCCTGGCGAGGACGGCATCTTGCAGGGCGCCTGCTCGTTGCAGGGGCTGCCGGTGACCGGCAGCGGCTTGCAGGCCAGCGCGAATTCGCTGGACAAGGGCGCGACCAAGGCACTGTGGCGCCAGGCCGGTTTGCCGGTCGCCGACGATGTGCTGTTGCGCAATCCCGGGGATGCCGACATCGATGCCATCATCGATCGGCTTGGCCTGCCGGTGTTCGTCAAGCCGGCCTGGCAGGGCTCCAGCGTCGGCGTGGCTCGGGCCGCGGATGCGACCGGCCTGCGCAAGGCCATTGCCGCGGCCGCCGAGCATCCCGGTCCCGTGCTGGTGGAGGCGGAGATCCGCGGCGCCGAATATACGCTGGGCGTGGTCGGAAGGACGTGGCTGCCGCCGATCCGGATCGAGGCTGCCTCCGGTTTCTACGACTACGAAGCCAAGTACATCTCCGACGACACGCGCTACCTGATCCCCTGTGGTCTGGAGGCCGCGGCGCAGACGCGGATCACGGCCCTGGCCGCCGAGGCCTATCAGGTGCTCGGCTGTTCCGGCTGGGGTCGGGTGGATCTCATGGTTGGCGAAGACGGGCAGCCGCGGTTGCTGGAAGTGAACACGACACCGGGCATGACCACGCATTCGCTGGTACCCAAGGCCGCGGCCGCCTTCGGCTGGTCGATGGAAGAGCTGGTGCTGCGCATTCTGGCCGCGACGCTGGACGTGGCGCCGTGAGCGTGGCGATCGACGTGCTTCGTCCGGTGCGGGACGCCGCGGTCGATGCGCCGAGGCGCCCGTGGTTCGGCACGCTGATGCTGGCGCTGGTGACCGCGCTGGTCGTGTTCTGGGTGCTGGCCAGTCAGTCCGGGCCGCTGAACCTGGAGGTGCACGGCGTGGCCGCATCCGATCCACAGACCGTGCGTGCCGCGACCATCGGTTATCTCGATACCGGCTTGTTCAAGGTGTCGCCCACGGCGATTGAGCAAAGCCTGGAGGCGCTGCCGTGGGTGGCGTCGGCGCAGGTGTCCCGCCGGTTTCCGGATCGCCTGACCGCACGGGTGATCGAGCATCAGCCGGTCGCTCGCTGGGGCGATGCCGCATTGATCGCGGCGGACGGACGGATTTTCTCGCCGCCGGCCGAGAGCTGGCCGGCCGGGCTGCCCAGGCTGGACGGCCCCGCCGAGTCGCGCCAGGAAATGCTGGAGCAATGGGCGGTGCTGATGCGCACGCCCGCACTCGGTGACATCGGGCTGGCTGCGCTGGCCATCGACGATCGTGGCGCCTGGACCGCGGAGCTGTCCGATGGCGTGGTGCTGCGCCTCGGCCGCGCCGGCATCCCCGAACGCATGCAGCGCTTCGCCGGCCCTGTCCGCCGTGCGCTGGCGGATCGCTGGGACGAGGTCGCCACGATTGATCTTCGCTACACGAACGGATTTGCAGTGGGCTGGCGTGAACCCGCGCAGACCGCAGAGAGGAACTGACGCCATGTCGCGAAAACTTCAGAAGGAACTCATCGTCGGGCTCGATATCGGCACCTCGAAGGTCGCCGCCATCGTTGGCGAACTGAACGATGAACGGGTGATCGAGATCATCGGCATCGGCACGCATCCATCCACCGGAATGAAAAAAGGCGTGGTGGTCAACATCGAGTCCACCGTGCAATCGATCCGCCGGGCGGTGGAGGAGGCCGAGCTGATGGCCGGCTGCCGCATCCAGTCGGTGTACACCGGCATTTCCGGCAGCCACGTCAAGAGCCTGAACTCGCACGGCATCGTCGCGGTACGCAGCAAGGAGGTCAGCGAGGCCGATGTCGACCGCGTGATCGATGCCGCCTGCGCCGTGGCCATCCCGGCCGATCAGAAGACCCTGCATGTGCTGCCGCAGGAATTCGCGGTGGACGACCAGGAGGGCATCCAGGAGCCGATCGGCATGTCCGGCGTGCGTCTGGAAGCACGCGTGCACATGGTCACCGGCAGCGTCTCGGCCGCGCAGAACATCCACAAGTGCGTGCTGCGCTGCGGGCTGGATGTGGACAAGCTGATTCTCGAGCAGCTGGCGTCCAGCTACGCCGTGCTGACCGACGATGAAAAGGATCTGGGCGTCTGCATGGTCGACATCGGCGGGGGCACCAGTGACATCGCGGTGTTCCACAAGGGCGCGATCCGCCACACGGCAGTCATCCCCATCGCGGGCGACCAGGTCACCAACGATATCGCCGTGGCCCTGCGCACGCCGACGCAGCACGCCGACGCGATCAAGATCAAGTACGGCCACGCACTGCCGGAAATGCTGGAGCGCGACGAGCAGATCGAGGTCGACAGCGTGGGCGACCGCCCGCCGCGTCGCCTGTCACGGCTGACGCTGGCCGAGGTGATCCGCCCGCGCTACGAGGAGCTGTTCCTGCTCATTCAGCGCGAGCTGCGCCGCAGCGGCTTCGACGAAATGCTGGCCGGGGGGGTCGTGCTCACCGGTGGCAGCAGCAAGATGGCCGGCGTGGTCGAGCTTGCCGAGGAGGTCTTCGATCTCCCGGTGCGCTTGGGCATGCCACACACCGTACAGGGGCTGACCGACGTCGCCCGCAACCCGCAACACGCCACTGGCATCGGGTTGCTCATCTTCGGGCAGAGAAATCTCCCGCATTACACCGGACAACCCGAAGGGTCCGGTTTCGCACAGGTCTGGGAACGCATGAAGAGCTGGTTCCAAGGCAATTTCTGATCGACTTCTAGGGGCAACACAGAGGTACCACACCATGGCTGAGATCTTTGAACTCATCGAACACCAGCCGAATCGTCCAGTGATCAAGGTCATGGGCATCGGCGGCGGCGGCACCAACACGGTCAACCAGATGGTTGAAGCCGGGATTCAGGGTGTCGAATTCATTTGTGCCAACACGGACGTGCAGCATCTGGATGCTTGCTCGGCCGACACCATCCTGCAGCTTGGCTCGGGCGTGACTCGTGGTCTGGGTGCGGGAGCCGATCCCGAGGTGGGCCGCGCAGCGGCAATGGAGGATCGCGAGCGGATCCGCGAGACCATCGAGGGCTCCGACATGCTGTTCATCACCGCGGGCATGGGTGGTGGGACAGGCACCGGCGCCGCGCCGGTCGTCGCGGAGATCGCCCGCGAGCTGGAAATCCTCACGGTGGCTGTCGTGACCAAGCCGTTCCCGTTCGAGCGCAAGAAGCGCATGGACGTGGCCGGCCGCGGCATCGAGTCGCTGGAAGGCCTGGTCAACTCGTTGATCGTGATCCCGAACGAAAAGCTGCTGTCGGTTCTGGGCAAGAGCGTGACCGTCAAGAGCGCGTTCAAGTCGGCCAACGACGTGCTTCACAACGCCGTGCAGGGCATCGCCGAGCTGATCACCGCCGGTGGTCTGATCAACGTCGACTTCGCCGACGTCCGCAAGGTCATGTCGATTCCGGGCATGGCGATGATGGGCATCGGCCGCTCCTGCGGTGAGGATCGTGCCCGCGAAGCCGCCGAGACCGCGTTGGCCAGCCCGCTGCTGGATGAGCTGACGCTGACCGGCGCCGAGGGCGTACTGGTCAACATCACCGCTGGCGACGATCTGACCATGTTCGAGTTCCAGGTCGTCAACGAGGTGATCGGCGAAATGGCGGCCGAATCGGCCGAGGTGATCGTGGGTACCGCGCTGGATCCGAGCATGGGTGACGAGCTGCGTGTCACCGTCGTGGCGACGGGGCTGGGAGGTGGACAGAAGGCCCAGTCCTATGACGATCACGAAGTGGTGACGCCGATCAGTCGCGATGGTGGCGGGCAGGTGAAGTACGGCGATCTGGAAAAGCCGACCTACATCCGCCGCGAGAAGAAGAGCCGCCGGTTCGATGATCTGTCCGATCTGGACATCGAGGTGCTGGACGTGCCGGCGTTTCTGCGCAACCAGGCCGACTGAGCCGACATGGTGGGGGGATTCCTGAGCGGGACGGCGCGCGGTCCGGACCACCGCCACTCCCGGAGATCCATGCCCCTGTGGTATGGTGCCGGGTTTGGCGGCCGGGTATTGCCTTGAAGGCGTGCCCCGTCATCCAACCAAGAATCGCGGGGGCTGATTCCGAAACTTGTTGACCGACGGTCTGTCTCAGGCTGTCCGTCGATGCTTGGCAGTGTTCGGGCACAGCCGCTGAGGATAATGAGATGTTGAAGCAACGAACCGTGCAGCATCCGATTCGCGCCACTGGCGTGGGACTGCACACCGGCAAAAAGGTGTACATGGCCATCCGCCCGGCCCCGGCGGATTTCGGCATCGTATTTCGGCGCGTGGACCTGGACGGCACGCCCGATGTGAAAGCGGACGCCCACGCGGTGACCGATACGATGCTCAACACCACGCTGGAGGCGGACGGCACCAAGGTGTCGACCGTCGAACATCTCATGTCGGCTCTCGCGGGCCTCGGCATCGACAACGCGTTGATCGAGTTGTCGGCGCCCGAGGTCCCCATCATGGACGGCAGCGCCGGGCCTTTCGTGTTCCTGGTCCAGTCTGCCGGCATCCTCGAGCAGGATGCGCCCAAGCGCTTTATCCGGGTCAAGAAGCCGGTCCAGGTGACCGAGGACGACAAGTGGGCCCGCTTCGATCCGCACGATGGCTTCAAGGTCAGCTTCGGAATCGACTTCGAGCATCCGGTGTTTTCGTCCAGCAAGCAGCACGCAACCATCGATTTTTCGACGACGTCCTATGTCAAGGAAGTCTCGCGCGCCCGCACCTTCGGGTTCATGCGCGATGTGGAGTATCTGCGTGCGAACAATCTGGCTCTGGGCGCCAGTCTGGACAACGCGGTCGCACTGGACGAGTTCCGGGTGCTGAACAGCGACGGATTGCGCTACCAGGACGAATTCGTCCGCCACAAGATTCTCGACGCCATCGGTGATCTGTACCTGATGGGTCACAACCTGATCGGCGCGTTCACCGGCTACAAGTCCGGCCACGCGCTGAACAACAAGCTGCTGCGTGGACTGCTGGCTCAGCCGGATGCCTGGGAAATGGTGACCTTCGAGCGGGGAGAGCGCCCGCCGATCACCTACTCACCGCGTCCGGCCACCATCGCCGCCTGAGCTTGCGGCAGAAGAAAGCGTACGCACGAGCTGCCTGAGGGCCGAGGCCAATCTGGCATTGCTCGTGCTAACGGAGAGGCGACGCATGGATTCGATGTGTCGCGGGAGGGATTTGATCGGACGGTTCCGTTGCGCGGGTTTGGCTTGCACTGGAATGATGCAAAGCCTTATATCTGTGCAGGGTGCATCCAGCGTTGCGCCAACGGCGAGCATCAATGTGGTGCGGTGCTGGCGCGCTCGGGTGGCCCAGGCGGGAGAAGGCACGGCCAGTACGGCGGTTGCCCGATCCATCCGAACAAACCGAATGTGGTTGCAAAGCGGCGCTGGGAGGCGTTGCTGCAGCCGCTCTTGAAGCAGGACGGTCTGCTTGGCAGATCGGGACCAATCCCTGAGGGGGGAACGGTCTGAACGAATGCGATCCGAAAGAGATCGAGCGCGACG
The DNA here is from genome assembly GCA_937896565.1 of uncultured Salinisphaerales bacterium. Lineage (GTDB taxonomy): Bacteria > Pseudomonadota > Gammaproteobacteria > Nevskiales > OUC007 > Abyssibacter. The sequence goes on along the minus strand of CALBOV010000067.1, from coordinate 2,747 downwards.
ACCTAAACGATAAGACATGGAACTGATTGTAATCGACAACCGGCTGGGCCGATCCCGGCGCTGGCAATTTGATCCGCGCAGTCCCTGGATCATCGTCGTCGCAGTGGCGACGGTGGGGCTGTTCATTGCCGCGGGAATCGGAATCGGCCGGCTGACCGCGCCGGTGGCGACCGCGCAGGTCGAACTGCCCGATGACGTCACCGCCGAATGGCAGGCGGCCATTGACGAAAATCGTCAGGAAGTGGCGGATACGCGTCAGTATCTGCAGGAAAACACGCAGGCCCTGGCCCGCAAGGTCGCGCTGTTGCAGGCGGACATGATGCGCCTCAACGCGGCCGGCCAGCGTCTGATCGAGGTCGCCGACCTGGATGAAGGCGAGTTCGCGTTCGATGCGGTGCCCGCGGTGGGCGGTCCGGAGCTTGACGTGGAAGGCGAGTTGCCCGCGCTCGAGGATGTCAACGACACGCTGGGAGAGCTCGACCGCCAGATCGCGGATCGAGAGCGCGAAATGCGGGTGCTGGAGGATCTCATCCTCGCCAGCCGCCTCCAGAGCGAAGCGCATCCCGAAGGGCGTCCGATTCTCAGCGGATGGATTTCGTCGTTGTTCGGCACACGGACCGATCCGTTCACCGGGCGCCGCGCACAGCACTACGGCATGGACTTCGCCGGCCGCGAAGGTTCGGAAGTGGTTGCGGTCGCCAGTGGCGTGGTGACGTGGGCCGGGCGTCGCCACGGCTACGGGATGCTCGTGGAAATCAACCACGGCAACGGCTACGTCACGCGCTACGGCCACAACCAGAAGCACGAGGTCAAGGTTGGAGACCGCGTCGCCAAGGGTGAAGTGATCGCCCTCATGGGTAACACGGGACGCTCCACCGGTCCGCACGTCCATTTCGAAGTGCTGCGCAACGGTCGCGTCGTCAACCCGGCGAAGTACATCAAGTCGCAGGGCTGAGTCACGGGCCCGTCGCCCGTTTCGAGGTGGTCTGCCGTGGCGTTTCCGGTCGCGCCCACACCCGGAATACGCGTGTCGCCTGCATGCCGAGTCGTCTGCGTTACAATGCCGCGCCGCATCATTCGAAGCGGCCGTTGATTCCTGGCTCGCAGGCCCCACTCTGACCCCATGGCGAATACCTTCTTCAGCCGGTTGTTCGGCAGCCGGAACCAGCGCGTTTTAAGTCGAAAGCGCAGATTTGCGGATCAGGTCAACGCGCTGGAGGATTCGATCTCCGCGCTGGATGATCCATCGCTGCAGGCCAAGACCGACGAATTCCGCAATCGCTTGAAACAGGGCGAGAGCCTGGACGCGATGCTCCCCGAGGTGTTCGCCGTGGTCCGTGAAGCGGCCAGACGAGCGTTGGGGATGCGTCATTTCGACGTTCAGCTGATTGGCGGTTCGGTGCTGCACGACGGCAAGATCGCCGAGATGCGCACGGGTGAGGGCAAGACGCTGGTCGCCACGCTCGCGGCCTATGCCAACGCGCTGTCGGGCAAAGGCGTTCACATCATCACCGTCAACGACTACCTGGCCAGTCGCGACGCGGACTGGATGGGGCGGGTCTATCGTTTCCTTGGCCTGACCGTTGGTGTGGCGCTCTCCGGTCAGTCGCCGGACGAGAAGCGTGCGGCTTACGCCGCCGATATCACCTACGGGACGAACAACGAGTTCGGGTTCGACTATCTGCGCGACAACATGGCCTTCTCGGCGCAGGACAAGGTGCAGCGGGAACTGCATTTTGCGGTGGTCGACGAGGTCGACTCGATCCTGATCGATGAAGCGCGCACGCCGCTGATCATCTCCGGCCCGACGGACGACGACCCGAGTCTCTACCAGAAGATCAACTCCATCGTGCCCAAGCTGGTGCCTCAGGAGGAAGAGGACGGTCCCGGCGACTTTTCGGTGGACGAGAAGGGCAAGCAGGTCCACCTGACCGAGGACGGTCACGAGCGTGTCGAGCAGCTGCTGTCGGCGGCCGGTCTGCTGGCCGAGGGCGAAAGCCTCTACGACGCCCAGAACATCGTTCTGATGCATCACCTGAACGCCGCATTGCGTGCGCATCACCTGTTCAAGCGGGACGTGGACTACATTGTCCGCGGTGGTGACGTGGTCATCGTCGACGAGTTCACCGGTCGCACGATGCCGGGCCGGCGCTGGTCCGACGGCCTTCACCAGGCGATCGAGGCCAAGGAGGGTGTGGCGATCCAGCGCGAGAACCAGACGCTGGCGTCGATCACCTTCCAGAACTACTTCCGCCTCTACGACAAGCTGTCCGGCATGACCGGAACGGCGGATACGGAGGCCTTCGAGTTCCAGCAGATCTACGAACTGGAAGTCGTGGTGATCCCGACCAACCGGCCGACCCAGCGTCAGGACATGGGTGACCTGGTGTTCATGACGGCGCGTGAAAAATTCAACGCCATTGTCGACGACATCGCGGCGGCGCAGGAAAAGGGTGCGCCGGTGCTGGTCGGCACGGCCTCGATCGAGACCTCGGAATTGCTGCACAAGCTGCTGCAGGAGCGCAAGGTCCACCACGAGGTGCTCAACGCCAAGCAGCACGAGCGCGAGGCCGAGATCATCGCGCAGGCCGGCCGCCCGGGCGCCGTGACGATCGCGACGAACATGGCGGGCCGCGGCACCGACATCGTGCTGGGCGGCAGCCTGGACGCCGAACTGGCTGCGCTGCCGGAAGACGATGCCGACGGCCGGGCTGCGGTGCAGGCTGACTGGCAGGCGCGGCACGACG
>CALBOV010000066.1 GCA_937896565.1 uncultured Salinisphaerales bacterium | reverse complement strand
TTCATCGATCACGGCATGGGTGTGGTCATTGGCGAGACGGCCGTTGTTGGCGACGATTGCACGCTATACCACGGCGTAACGCTGGGTGGCACGTCGTGGTCGCCGGGCAAGCGCCATCCCACGCTGGGCAACAATGTCGTCATCGGCGCCGGCGCCAAGGTGCTGGGGCCGCTGACCATCGGCGACGGTGCGCGCATCGGCTCGAATGCGGTCGTGGTCTCCGACGTGCCGCCCGGCGCCACGGTCGTCGGGATTCCGGGTCGCGTGGTCACCGAGCGCAAGCAGCCGACCCGCGAGATGCTCGCGATGGCCGAGAAGATGGGCTTCGACGCCTACGGCATGACCCGCGACATGCCGGACCCCGTGTCCAAGGCCATCGGTTCGATGCTGCATCACATCCATGTGCTGGATGGTCGTGTCGAGCAGCTGTGCAAGGCGCTGCGCGAGCATGTGGATGCCCAGGATTTGCCGAAGCTGGACGTGCCTGAGTTCGCCCGCGACGAGGCTGAGCAGGCGGCCGAATCCATCGTCGAGGCGTCGAAGCAGCGCGCGGCGCAAAAGCCCGGATGAAGCTGACGACGCGAGGCCGCTACGCGGTCATGGCCATGGTCGACCTGGCCGAGCATGGCGGGGAGGACCCCGTCTGTATTGGCGATATCGCCCAGCGTCAGAACCTGTCCGTGGCCTACCTGGAGCAGTTGTTCGCCGCGCTACGCCGGGCCGAACTGGTTTCGGCGCGTCGCGGGCGCTGTGGTGGCTATGCGTTGACCCGCACGGCTGATCAGATTTCGGTGGCGGCGGTGATGGCCGCGCTGGACGAGAACATGGACGCCACCCGCTGCGGCGGCGAGGCCGCTTGTACCGGCACCGGTGAGCGCTGCCGCACCCATGGCCTGTGGACGGCGCTGTCCGCGCACATGCATGACTTTCTGGCCGGCATTTCACTGGACGACGTGGTGGCGGGGCGGCTGGATGTGCGGGAAGCCGTCGTGACCTTCGCGGCCTGACACGGAACATGACGCTTTACTTCGATCACAACGCAACCACGCCGCTCGATCCGCGGGTGCTGGAACGGATGCTGCCGGTCTTCGGCGCGACCTATGCCAACGCGTCCAGTCTGCATCGCACGGGGCGCAACGCGCGGGACGTGGTGGAGCGGGCGAGAGCCCAGGTCGCCGCGTTGGTCGGCGCGCCGTCGCAGTCGGTCGTGTTCACCAGCGGTGGTACGGAAGCCGACAATCTGGCACTGCGCGGCGCCATGGCGGCCCAACCGGGGCGCACGCTGCTGATCGGCGCGACCGAACACCCGGCGGTGCTGGAATGCGCCGAGGCGATGGAGCGCGACGGCGTCAAGCTCGAGCGCATTCCGGTTGATCGCGACGGTCGCCTGGACCTGGCGTGGCTGGAGCGGCGTCTGCAGGCCGGGGACGTGGCGCTGGTGTCGGTGATGCTGGCGAACAACGAAACCGGCGTGATCAATGACATCCCCCTCGTCGCCGATCTGGTGCATGCGGCCGGCGCCTGGCTGCACAGCGATGCCGTGCAGGCGGCGGGCAAGCATCCGATCGACTGGTCCGATCTCGGGGTGGATTTGCTGTCGCTGTCCTCGCACAAGCTCTACGGCCCGAAGGGTGTCGGTGCGCTGGTCGTCGGCGAACGGGCCGTGCTGCACCGGCAGATGCACGGTGGCGGTCAGGAATCCGGCCTGCGCGGCGGCACCGAGAACGTGCCCGCCATCGTTGGCTTCGGCGCCGCGGCGGAGCTCGCGATCGAGGAGCTGGCGGCGCGCAGGGCGCATCTGCAAACGTTGCGTGATCTGCTTGATGCCGGCCTGGACCAGATTCCCGGGGTGGAGCGATTCGCCGCGGCGGCCACGCGTCTTTGCAACACCACGCAGTTCCGCCTGGACGGTTTCGACGGCGAAAGCCTGCTGATGGCGCTGGATCAGGCCGGCTGCGCGGTGTCGTCCGGCTCCGCCTGCGCCAGCGGCAAGGGCGAACCCAGCCACGTCCTGCTGGCGATGGGCATTCCGGCCGAGCAGGCCAAGGGTGCGATTCGCGTCAGTCTGGGCATGGGCAACACCGCGGAGGATGTCCAGGCGTTGCTGGCCGAGTTGCAGCGCCTGAACCCCGCGACCTCGCGCCTGATGCGTTCGGTGAGCCTGAGCGCATGAGCAGGCCGCGCATCTATCTGGATCACGCGGCGACGACCCCGATCGACCCGGCGGTCGCCGAAGTCATGCGCGATGCGCTCGAGCTGGCCAACCCGGCGTCGACGCATGCGGCGGGTCGCGAGGCCGCGGAACAGGTGGAGCGTGCCCGTGCCGCCGTGGCCGCCCGGGTTGGCGCGTCGGCAGACAGCCTGATCTGGACCAGCGGCGCCACCGAGGCGGACAACCTCGCCATTCTCGGCGCGCTGGCGCATCGCCCGCCGGGGCATGTCGTCACCGCTCGCACGGAACACAAGGCGGTGCTCGACCCGGTGCGCCAGCTGGAGCGTGCCGGATGGCGCGTGAGCTGGCTCAAGCCGGGTGACGACGGGGTGATCGCGGCAGCCGATGTGCTGAACGCGCTGCGGGACGACACCCAACTCGTGTCGATCATGCACGTGAACAACGAGACCGGCGCGATCCAGGACATTGAGGCCATTGGTCGCGGTCTCGCCGGGCATCCGGCGCTGTTCCACGTCGACGCCGCGCAGTCGCTGGCCTGGCTGCCGATCGATGTCGACGCCATGGGCATCGACCTGCTGGCGCTGTCCGCGCACAAGTGCCACGGGCCTGCCGGCATCGGGGCGCTGGTGCTGCGTCGCGGCAGCGCCCGGATCAGGCCGTTGATGCATGGCGGCGGCCAGGAGCAGGGTCTGCGGCCCGGTACGCTGGCGCCGCATCAGATTCTCGGCTTCGCCGAGGCCGTGCGCCGGCTCGACAGCTTCGCGGATGCCCCGGCGCGGGTCGGCCGGCTGCGCGAACGGCTCTGGACCGGGCTGGCCGCGATCCCCGGCGTGATCCGCAATGCCTCGGCCGCGGTCACGGCGCCGCATATCCTCAACATGACGGTGCGTGGCGTGAACGGGGAGAGCCTGCTGTTCAGCCTGCCGGAGCTGATGATTTCGCAGGGTTCGGCCTGCACGTCGGATGGCCAGGAATCCTCCTACGTGCTGCGCGCGCTGGGGCGCAGCGATGCCGAGGCCCGCGCCAGCCTGCGGCTCAGCCTCGGGCGCGGGACCACTGATGACGAGGTGGATCTGGCGGCTGCCCGGATCACCGCGACGGTGGAGCGGCTGCGCGCGTTGCAGCCGGATCACTTGCAGCGGGAGGCCGCCTGATGGATGGTCTGCGCGCCCGCTTCGAGACCCTCGGCAAAGCCCGGCAGGCCGGTGAGACCGGCGCCACGGCCCGCGCGGAGGCGACCACGCCGGCCGGTGACGACGTGGTCGAGATCAGCCTCTGGCTGAACGGCTCCACCATTGAACGCGCGAGGTTTCGGGCCCATGGTTCACCTGCGACGCTTTGCGCGGCGGATTGGGTTTGCGAATTCGCGGAAGGGCGATCGGTCACGGCGGCGGCACTGTCACCGGCTACCGTGGTCGAAGCTCTGGACCTGCCGAGAATCCGGATGCCAGCAGCGTTGATGGCGGTGGACGCTCTGGTTGCTGCCTGCCGCCAGGCCGACGAAGGGCATCCGCAGGATGTCTCCGCCAACCACCAGTCTCCACAGACGGTCAGTACAGCATGAGCAAGACGATGAACATCGAAATCACCGAAGCGGCGGCACGGCGCATCCAGGAACAGCTTGCCAAACGCGGTCATGGCCTCGGCCTGCGGGTCGGCGTTCGAACCTCGGGCTGTTCGGGCTACGCCTACGCGCTGGACTATGCCGATGAGGTGGGCGACAACGACGTCAGCTTCGAGGCGCATGGGTCAACCATCGTGGTTGATCGCAAGCATCTGGAACTGCTGGACGGCCTGCGCCTGGACTTTCGGCGCGATGGCCTGAACCAGATGTACCACTTCGACAATCCCAATGTGGTGGATCACTGTGGCTGCGGGGAGAGCTTCGCGGTCGCCAGTTGAGCGCGTGTCACCACGGATCGTCGCCGACCTTCGGGAAACGTTGCGTGTACCGCCGCCTGGCCATCAAGTTTGCGGTGCAAAAAAGGCGGCGTTTCCCTAGAATATGCAGGTTAACGCCGTCCCTCGTGACGGCGTTTCTTTCTCATTAGCCACGAATTTCGCGCCGGTCGCGGAATTCGCCACCGCTGAAACACTGACAAACCATAGATACGCGTAGGAGCACGCATGGCCGTCGAGCAAACCATTTCCATCATCAAGCCGGATGCCGTTGGCAAGAACGCCATCGGTGACATCTACAGCCGCTTCGAAAAGGCCGGGCTGAAGATCATCGCCGCGAAGATGAAACATCTGTCGCGCAAGGAAGCCGAAGGCTTCTACGCGGTGCACGCCGAGCGCCCGTTCTTCAAGGACCTGGTCGACTTCATGACCTCCGGTCCGGTGATGATCCAGGTGCTGGAAGGCGATGACGCCATCGCCAAGAACCGTGAGCTGATGGGCGCGACCAATCCCAAGGACGCGGCCCCGGGCACGATTCGTGCGGACCACGCCGAGTCGATCGACGAGAATGCCGTGCACGGCTCCGATGGATCGGATACGGCTGCCGTCGAGATCGCCTATTTCTTCAGCACCACCGAGCTCTGCCCGCGCACGCGATAAGCGCATGTCGACTTCAGCCGCACAACCCGTGAACCTGTTCGGTCTCGATCGCGCGGCCCTGGAGTCCTTTGTGAGCTCACATGGCGAGCCCGCGTTCCGGGCTCGCCAGCTGATGCAGTGGCTTTATCAGAAGCGGGTCACGTCCTTCGAGGACATGACCGACATCAGCAAGAAATTCCGCGCCCGGTTGCCGGCCATTGCCGATGTGCGTCTGCCGACGCTGGAAGCCGCGCAGCTGTCATCCGACGGCACCCGCAAGTGGGTGCTGCGCCTGGACAGCGGCGGGGCGATCGAGACGGTCTACATCCCCGAGGCGAACCGCGGCACGCTCTGCATATCCTCGCAGGTCGGCTGCGCGCTGGATTGCGCGTTCTGCTCCACCGCGCAGCAGGGCCTGGAGCGCAATCTGACCGCGGCCGAAATCGTCAGCCAGGTCTGGTTCGCGATCCGCACGCTGGTCGACGAACTGGGCAGGGACCGGCCGATCTCCAATGTCGTGTTCATGGGCATGGGCGAGCCGCTGGCCAACTACAACCAGGTCATCACGGCGATCCGGCTGTTGCAGGACGACCTCGGGTTTGGCCTGTCCAAGCGCCGGGTGACGGTCAGCACCTCCGGGCTGGTGCCGTTCATGGACCGGCTGGGTGTCGATGTCGACACCGCTCTGGCGGTCTCGCTGCACGCGCCCAACGATGCGCTGCGTGACGAACTGGTACCGATCAATCGCAAGTATCCGATCGCCGAGTTGATGGCCGCCTGCCGCCGCTACACCCAGCGTGATCGCAAGATGCACATCGTCTACGAGTACGTGATGCTCGATGGCGTCAACGACAGCGATGACAATGCCCGGGAGCTGGCGCGGCTACTGCGTCACATGCCGGCCAAGATCAATCTGATTCCGTTCAACCCGTTTCCGGAAACGCGTTTTCGTCGCTCCAGCGCCGAGCGCATCGAAGCATTCGCGAACATCCTGCGGCGCGAGAAGCTGCTGGTGACCACGCGCCGGACGCGAGGTGACGATATAGACGCCGCCTGCGGGCAGCTCGTGGGGCGAGTGGCCAGCCGGCAGCAACGCCGACTGTCCGACATTCCCGTCCGGGTGACCAACTGATGTTATGGCGCTGGGTGCTGGTGGCGGTGGCGCTGATGGCGTCGTCCGGCTGCGTCACCGAATCGGCGGATGGCCGGTATGCGCCGGCGAAGGCCGACTACGCGGAAGCGGCACGCATCAATACCCAGTTGGGGATCGACTACATGCGCAAGGGCGAGACCGATCGCGCCCTGACCAAGCTTCAGCGGGCACTGGAGCAGGATGCGTCGTTTCCGCTCGCCCATGCGAGCATCGCGTTCGTCTACCAGAATCGTGGCGATGCCGTCTCCGCCGACCGGCACTATCGCCGAGCGCTCGCGCTGGCGCCGAACAGTCCGGACACGCAGAACAACTACGGTGTGTTTCTCTGTGGGCAGTCGCGGTACGATGAGGCCTTGGCGGCGTTCGAGCGCGCCCTGCGGGTGACGGGTTACCGGACGCCCGAGGTTGCGTACACCAACGCCGGAGTCTGTGCGCGCAAGGCGGGGAAGGACGCGCAGGCTGAAGGATATTTTCGCGCGGCCTTGCGGGAGAACGGGACGTTTTCCAACGCACTCGCGCAGATTGCGTTGCTGTCGTACGACCGCGGTGAATACCTCCGGGCCCGTGCGTTTCTGCAGCGTTACGCACAAGCAGCCCCGCACAGTCCGCAGACCCTATGGCTGGGTGTGCGGACCGAACGTGCCCTGGGAGACGTCGCGGCCGCACGCCGATACGCCAATCAGCTGCAACAGCAGTTCCCCGAGGCCGACGAAACGTACTCATTGCTGAGAACTGAACGGAATGGCTGAACAAGAGCCGATGGATTCGCCCGGGCGGCAGGAACCGCTGCAACCCAAACCGGGTGGATTGCTGCGGGAGGCACGCGAAGCGCGAGGCTTGAGCCTGGACGAGATGGTCGTGCAGACGAAGTTGCCGCGGTCGATGCTGGACGCGATCGAGGGTGACAATTTCGAACTGCTTTCCGAGCCGGTCTACGTGCGTGGCTACTATCGCAAGTACGCGCGCGTGGTCGGTGCCGACGAGGCCGCCGTCATCGCCGGTTACGAAGCCCATGCCGGCGGCCAGCTGCCGAAGCTGGAGGTTCCGGTGCTGCTGCAGGACGAGCCGATCCGCGAGCGGCGCCGTCTCCCGTTACTGCTGCTATTGCTCGTCGTCATCATCGCCGTCGTGGCGGCCGCCTGGTGGTGGCTGTCCTCCGGGCCCGAGACGGTCTCCAGCAATACCTCGTCGGTTCGCCCGGCCGCGGCGCGAGTCACCGAACCTCCGGCGGAGCGGGGCGGGCAGGCTGTCGACGAATCGACGTCATCACGTCCCAGTACCGGCGAGCGGTCGGCAACCAGCGTGGGCGGTCCGCGCCGCCTGGCGCTGGAGACCACGATGACCTCGGCGCCCACCGCGACCGAGCCGGCCGAGACGCCGGACGAGGCTGAGGCAACGCCTGCCACGGAAACCCCTGCCGCCACGGCTGCCGAGGTCCTGGTGCTCGAGTTCAACGATGCATCCTGGGTGCGCGTCGAGGACGGCAGCGGGCGACGGGTGCTCAACGGCCTGATCCAGAGTGGCGAAACCCGGTCCATCGACGACGACGGGCCGTTTTCCATCTTTCTGGGCTATGCCCCGGGTGTGGACGTGACGTTCCGCGGCGAAACCGTGGACGTGTCCCAGTACGTTCGCGGGAACAACACGGCCCGGTTCACGGTCGAGTAGCCAGCGGTTCCCCCGGCTGATCGGGTTTTTCTCATGGCAATGCAGAGCAAGCACAGAATCACGCGACGGGTGTCGCGGCAAATCCACGTCGGCAACGTGCCGGTTGGTGGGGATGCTCCGATCTCCGTGCAGAGCATGACCAACACCGAGACCGAGGACATCGACGCCACGGTCGCCCAGATCGAGCGCATCCGGAAGGCGGGCGCGGATATCGTCCGGGTGTCCGTGCCGACGCTGAAGGCCGCCGAGGCCTTTCGCGAGATCCGGCGTCAGGTCGAGGTTCCACTGGTCGCCGACATCCATTTCAACTGGAAGGTCGCGCTGGCCAGCGCGAAGCACGGCGCCGACTGCCTGCGCATCAATCCGGGAAACATCGGTGGCGAGCACCGGGTGCGCGAGGTCGTGGCCTGTGCGCGTGATCACCGAATCCCGATTCGTATCGGCGTGAACGCGGGTTCACTGGAGCGTGACCTGCAGGAAAAGTACGGCGAGCCGAATTCCGATGCGCTGGTCGAATCCGCGATGCGGCACATCGACATTCTGGATCGGCACGACTTCCCGGATTTCAAGGTGAGCCTGAAAGCCTCCGAGGTCTTCATGACCGTGGAGGCCTATCGCAAGCTGGCGGCGAAGATCGAGCAGCCGCTGCATCTGGGCATCACCGAGGCAGGCGGGTTGCGATCCGGGGCGGTGAAATCGTCGATTGGGCTGGGCATGCTGCTGGCCGATGGCATCGGCGACACCCTGCGCGTGTCGCTGGCCGCCGATCCCGTCGAGGAGATCAAGGTCGGCTGGGACATGCTCAAGTCGCTGCACCTGCGTACGCGGGGCATCAATCTGGTCGCCTGTCCTTCCTGCTCGCGGCAGAATTTCGACGTCATCAAGACCGTGAACGAGCTGGAGTCCCGTCTGGAGGACATTGATGCGCCGCTGGATCTCGCGGTCATCGGCTGCGTGGTCAATGGCCCCGGCGAGGCGCGCGAGGCGCAGATCGGGGTGACCGGCGGCAAGCCGAACACGATCTTCATCGACGGTTCCATCCAGCACAAGACGAACAACGAGGAGCTTGTGGACACGCTGGAAAAGCTGGTCCGCGGGCGCCTGGCCGAACAGACATCGTGAGCATTCAAGCCATTCGAGGCATGCCGGACCTGCTGCCGGATGCCTGCAATATCCAGTCGCAGCTGATTCGCGCGGCCGCCGAGATCGTCGAGAGCTACGGCTTTCGCGAAATTCGCCTGCCGCTGCTGGAGAAAACCGAGCTGTTCGCCCGCTCGATCGGCGAGGTGACCGATATCGTCGAAAAGGAGATGTACAGCTTCGACGACCGCAACGGCGAATCGATGACGTTGCGGCCCGAGGCCACCGCCGGTGTCGTTCGCGCGGTGATCCAGCATTCGCTGGTGCACGCCGGGCCCCAGAAGCTGTGGCTGGCCGGGCCGATGTTCCGCTACGAGCGCCCGCAGAAGGGGCGCTACCGTCAGTTCGACCAGTTCAACGTCGAGGCCTTCGGCCTGGAAGGCCCGGACATCGATGTCGAGCTGATCGCTATCAGCGCGCGGCTGTGGAAGCGCCTGGGCGTCACCGACCTGCTGACGCTGGAGCTGAATTCGCTGGGTGACGGCGCAGGCCGGCAGCGGCACCGCGAGGCCCTTGTCGACTACCTGCGTGGACACGCCGACCTGCTGGATGCCGACGCGACCCGCCGGCTAGAGACCAATCCGCTGCGCGTGCTGGATTCCAAGAATCCGGCGATGCAGGACATGCTGGCGGCCGCCCCGCAGTTGCCCGACTACTGGGATGACGCTTCGCGCGAACATTTCGAGACCCTGACCGGCCGGCTCGACGCACTGGGCATCGCCTGGACGCTCAACCCGCGCCTGGTACGCGGACTGGACTACTATTCACGCACCGTGTTCGAGTGGACGACGACGGCGCTGGGTGCGCAGAACGCCGTGTGCTCGGGTGGCCGTTACGACGGCCTGGTGGAACAACTGGGCGGCAAGCCGACGCCAGCGGTGGGTTTCGCCATCGGTGTGGCGCGGCTCGCGGCGCTGATGGAGGCCGGCGGCACCACCGCGCAGCCTGTGGCCGATGTCTACCTCGCGGCGCTTGGCGACGCGGCGGATGCCGCGGCCGTGGTGCTGGCGGAACGCCTGCGGGATGCATTGCCCGGGCTGCGGCTCGTGGTCAACGCCGGCGGCGGCAGTTTCAAGGCGCAGCTCAAGCGTGCCGACCGCAGCGGCGCCCGATTCGCGCTGATTCTCGGCGATGCCGAGGTTGAAAGCGCCACCGTGCAGCTCAAGCCGCTGCGCACGCATGAAGAGCAAGAGGCCGTCGCGCAGAGCGCGCTGGCCGACACCATCCGTGAACGCATGCAGGCCACGCCTGCGGCAGCGTGATCACGACAGGAAAACGGGAAGACACGTGGAACAGAGAACGGACGAAGAACAGATCCAGCGCCTGCGCGAATGGGTGGGCGAGTACTGGAAGCCGGTTGTTGGCGGCATCGTGGTCGGCCTGGCGGCGGTGCTCGGCTGGCAGGGCTGGAGCGGGCATCAGCAAGGCCAGGCGCTGGCCGCGTCGGGCATGTACAACGCCGTGACCGAGGCCATCGACGCGGGCGATCTGGAAGCCGCGGCGGCATCGGTTGACACCCTGGACTCCGAGTTCAAGGGCACGCTTTACGCGGCCCTCGGTCACCTGATGATCGCCAAGGCCTACGCCGATGGTGAGCAGTACGACAAGGCCGCCGAATCGCTGGAATGGGTGGCGAACTATGCCGACGACGCGCCGACACGGGCGCTCGGCACGGCGCGTCTGGCGCGGGTGCGCTGGGCGCAGGGCGACACCGAGGCGGCCCTGAAGGTGTTGGGCGAAGCCTCGCCGCCGGAATCCTTCGAGGCGGCGTTCTTCGAGCTCAAGGGCGACATTCTGATGGCCACCGACGCGAGCGACCAGGCGCGCGAGGCCTACACGGCCGCGTTGGCGGCCATGGATCTGAACGCACCGACCCGGGCCGCCGTCGACCGCAAGCTGGCCGAACTCGGTCGGCCTGATGACCAGGCCGAGCAGGCATCGTGATGCGCACCCTGACAATCGCGCTGGCGGCGGTTCTGCTGGCGGCCTGCGCCAGCAACGAGGTCGCCAACAAGCCGGCGGAACTGACGCCGGTGGATTCCACCGAGGTGAAGTTCAAGCGTGCCTGGTCCAAGGATGTGGGTGCGGGTACCGCGGGCAAGTTCGCCGAGCTGGTGCCGCTGGTGGTGGACACCCGGGTCTTCGCCGCGGACGCCAAGG
>CALBOV010000065.1 GCA_937896565.1 uncultured Salinisphaerales bacterium | reverse complement strand
GTGCTGCCGGACATCAGCCGGGGCGTGCAGGCCCTGGAGGCCGGGCGTCTGGATCAGGCCGAGAAGAACTTGCTGCCGCTGGCCAAGCGCGGCTTCGTGGACGCGCAGCATCACCTCGCACGTCTGTACAAGGAAGTCGGCACGCCGGCCACGCGCGACGAGGCGATCCGCTGGTTCGAGCAGTCGGTGGCCAAGTACCCGATGGATGCCGATCCGCTGGGGCGCCTGCGCTTCGAGGCGACCGGCGACCCGCAGCATCTGAAGGAGGTCGAGGCGGTGCTGCGCAAGCATCACCAGCTCGGCGATCCGGATGCGCTCAAGCGACTGGTCCGGCTTTATCGGGACTACCCCGGGCTGGCGGATGACGAGACGGTCGGCGACACGCTGGGCGTTGCGCTGGCCACCGATGATCCCGACACCATCGCGTCGGTAATCGACTGGTACCGCAAGAACGACGGCGTGCGCGAGAACTTCGTGCAGCTGATCCAGCTCTGTGCCCGTCACTATCGGCGGGTCGATCAGTGTCTGCCCGATCTCGCGCTCAACGCCCGCATGGGACGCAACCCCGAGCGTGTGCGGGAGCTGATGGATCGCGCGCTCGCGCGGTACCCAAGCGAGCGGGTCGACGCCGATCTGCTCTACAGCATGGCCTCCGATCTGCTGACCAACGACGTGCCGCAGCCGCCGATGCAAGCCGAGGCCATCGAGTTGCTGACGGCGGCCAGCGAGCGGCATGTGCCGGCGCTGGCGCGGCTGGGCGAGCTGCTTACCGACCGGCCGGACCTGATCGACGACGCCAATCCGATCGAGATGCTGGAGGAGGCGCATGCCGCCGGCTCCGCCGAAGCGGCGCTGACGCTGGGTCGCGCCTACATGAACGGCACGCTGGTCGAGATCGATCCCGCCCTGGCCGAGCAGTACCTGTCCGAGGCGGCGGAAACGCTGCCGGCCGGCAAGTTCTCGCTGGCCCGGTTCTACATGCGTGGCTTCGCCGGCGACGAGGCCTACGTGCGCGCCGCGCCCCTGCTGCTGGGGGCGGCGCGGGACGGCTATCGCCGCGCCGACCTGGATCTGGCCCGGTTTTATGCCGACAACCGCGTGGTCAAGGCCAACCCGGCCTATGCCTTCGCCTTCGCGCGCATCGCCGAGACCAACGAGGTGCGGGGTGTCGGCGAGTTCCTGAACAGCCTGGAGCCGAATCTGACCGAGGAGATGGTCGCCAAGGGCAACCAGGTCGCCGAGCAGGAATACGAGGCGCGGCGGTATCGCGATGAACCGATGCTGGGTGTCGCCTTGAACAACGGCCCAGCCGTGGCGGCACCCGAATCCACGACGAGGGATGGAGAGACACAGTGAAAGCGACGACATGGATGTTGTTACTCGCCGCCGGACTGATGAGCACCCAGGCCATTGGTCAGATGGAGAACGAAACCGAACTGAAACTGCGCGCTGGTGGTTTCGCCGAAGGCGAGCGCGACCTGGGCCTGGGTGGTGACGAGGAATCCAGCGAGTTCTTTGGCGAGATTCACGGGTCGCTGTTCACACAGTACGCCCCCGGCTTCTCGACCAAGCTCCGTGTGCAGGCGTTCTACTCCACGGGCGAGGTGTTCCTGAACACCGACGAGACGCCGCAGCCGTCGGACGAGTACATCGCTCTGCGCGAAGCCTGGATCGATATCGGCGCGATGACCTCGTTTCCCGGCGAGGTGCTGCGCCTCGGTCGTCAGCGCATCCGCGATGACGATGCGCTGTGGTACGACGACGACGCGGTCGCGGCCCGCTGGGCCTTCGACACCACGCTGTTGCAGGCCTCGCTGGGCGTGGCGCAGCAGCTGGAAGGCTTCCGGACCGATGACGCCGGCGTGGACAAGGATCAGGAAGACCGCTTCTACATCTTCGGTGACATCGGCACCCAGTTCCGGCCGGGCCATTTCGTCGAGTTGCGTGTGGCCAACGCCGCGGATGATGTCGACCTCGAGGAAGAGCAGATGCGCGAGACGCCCGAACGGGATCGCGATCGCAGCCTCACCTGGGTGGGCCTCGCCGTGCACAGCGATTTTCACAACGAGCGCGCCCTGGAGCGGGTGGCCTACTGGGCCGAAATCATGGGCGTGACCGGAGACGAGGAATACGTCATTCAGCCCGATCCGATGCTGGGCGACCCGGTGACCTTCGCCCAGCGCGATGTCAGCGGTGTGGCCGGATCGTTCGCGCTGCGGTTTCGCCCGTCACCGCAGGTGCCGGCGCAGTTCGGCGTGATGTATTCGCTGGGCTCCGGTGGCGTCGATTCCAGCGGTGAATCCGAGACCTTCGAGCAGACCGGCCTGCAGAGCAACCGCTCCCGCTACACCGGTACGCGCAGCCAGATTCACCGGTTCAGCGAGGCCGCGCAGTTCGAGCTGGGCAATCTGCACGTGAGCACGGTGTTCGCGTCATTCCCGGCCGAGGTCTTCGACATCAGCCTGATCGCGCACCAGTTTCAGCGTGACGCCGAGTCCTACGGCGTCGAGTCCAAGGGCTTGAGCGTCGATCCGGAACCCGGCGGCGATGACGACATCGGCCGCTCGTACGACATCGTGGTGGCACGTTACTTCGAGGGCTTCGATCGCGTGATTCTGCGCGAGTCCGGCCCCAGTGGCGTACTGCGTCTGCGCGCCTCGCTGTTCGAACCCGGCGACGCCTACGCGGCGGACGCCGACTCGACGTACCGCGCGATCCTGGAGATGAGTTGGAAGCTGTGATGCCGCATCAACGTCTCTTCCGTCATCTGGTTCCGGGGCTGCTCGCCGTGCTGCTGCCCGTGGCCTCGCTGCATGCGGCCGACTACGTCGTGCGTTCGGAAGACCCGAACCTGCTCTATCAGCCCAAGCCCGAGCTGCCGTCGTTGGAGCCGTTCACGCGCTCGGCCGTGTACGCCAAGATCGGGTCGCGAACGCCCGGCCAGGTCAGCACCGCGCGCATGGTGCATCTGGACCCGATGAACGAGTTCGTCGGCGGTGACGGCCGCCTGGCCGTCTGGGCGGCGCGGCAGCGGCGGAACCCGCATGCCATCGTGTTGCGCAAGGGTTACGTGACCCCCGCGGACATCGCCACGGTGCTGGGTCCGGAAGCCATCGAGGAAACCTCGCCGGGTGTGTTCGTGGCCCGGCTGCCGGTGCTGGTGTCACGCGACGCGACGTTCCATATCGACGAATCGGTGAAGGCATTCCGCCTGTCCGAGGATGCCGGCTCGTTCCTGGTCAACGACGGGCGCCTGTTCATCACCGACTCGGCGGTGATCGGGTGGCGGGAGTCGACCGGCACACCGGCAAGCTACCGCTACGAGAAGGGTTTCCGACCCTTCATCCTGGCCTGGGGTGGCACGGAGACCTATGTCGTCAACAGCCGTTTTGCCAGCCTGGGCTACGACGAGAGCAAGTCCTACGGGTTTTCGATCTCGCAGTACACGCCGGCTCAGGACAAGATCTTCGGGCGGCCGCATCCGACCGGATGGGTGATCGATTCCGAGTTCGATGACATGTGGTTCGGCTTCTACTGCTACGAGGCCGACGACGTCGTCATCGCGCGCAATACCTACCGCGACAGCATCGTCTACGGCATCGATCCGCATGATCGCTCGAACCGGCTGATCATCGCCGAGAACCATGTGTCGGGTACGCGCAAGAAGCACGGCATCATCATCTCGCGCGAAGTGAACAACAGTTGGTTGTTCAGCAACATCACGACCAACAACAAGCTGTCGGGGATGGTGCTCGACCGCCAGTCCAGCCACAACGTCGTAGCCGACAACGAGTTCGTCGACAACGGCTCGGACGGTCTCACCCTGTACGAGAGCCCGGACAACATCATCTGGGGCAACAAGGCGGTGAGCAACGGCTCTCACGGGTTTCGCGTCCGCAACAGCGTGAACGTGAAGCTGTACGACAACATCGCGATCAACAACGCCTACACCGGCATCAATGGTCACGCCAAGGTGCTGCCGCCCGGTTCCCGGGATCTGGAGCTGGACCCTTACGACGACGAGTTCTCGCTGATCATCGTCGGCGGACGCCTGGTGCACAACGGCGGCGGACCGATCGCCATCGAGCAGCCGCTGAGCATCGAGATGGCCGGTGTCGAGATGCTGGCCCCGACCAGCGAGACCGGGTTCGCCCTGGACGGCGTGCTGGGCGAACACCTGCACGAAGTCTTCGACGTGATGGTCCGGCAGAAGAAGGCCGTGGTCATCGAACTCGACAACGTGAAACGACGGGTCGAGGGCTGAGACGATGCGATCGGGGATGTCTTCAGTTCGGACCCGGTGCGTCCTGTGGTTGATCGCCGTGCTGATGCCGTTGACCGCCGGCGCGGCGGTTGCCAACGAGTTCGACAGCTATGTCGTGCGCGCGGTGGAGCCCACCGGATTGTCGATGCCGGAGCCCACGCTGCCGGATATCACCGGCTTCACCCGTGAATCGGCGCTGAACAAGATCGTCCGGCGCCGGCCCGGCGAGATCTCCATCCGTCGCATGGTCGATCTGATCGAGTTCGACGAGTTCGTGGGCAGAGACGGTCGGCTGGCGACCTGGGCCGAACGCCAGCGCCGGAATCCGGTGGCCATCGTCCTCGAAGGCGGGCTGATCCGGATGTCTGACATCCTGTCGGCGGTCGAGCCGTATCAGCTGGAGGCGGAGGACGGCGTCTACACCCTGCGCCTGCCGTTGCTGGTGTCCGCGTCGGCCACGCTGCTGATCGACGATTCCGTGCAGTCGCTGCGTCTGTCGCAGCAGGCCGGCGCGTTCCTGGTCAATGACGGGCGCCTGTTCGTGACCGATACCGAGGTCGTCGCCTGGGACGAGGAAAACGAGGCGCCTGCGGCCTATGTGAAGAAGAAGAGGTTCCGGCCGTTTCTGATCGCCTGGGGCGGGTCGGAGACCTATTTGCTGAGCAGCCGATTCGTCAATCTGGGCTACGGCGCGACCAAGTCCTACGGCATCAGCTTTTCGCAGTACACCAAGAGTGTGCCGCGGCATAAGACCCGGGCCCGGCCCACCGGCTGGATCCTCGATTCCACCTTCGACGGCCTGCTTTACGGCTTCTACTGCTACGAAGCCGACGACGTGGTCATCGTCAACAACGTCTACAAGAACAGCGTCATCTACGGCATTGACCCGCACGACCGCTCGAACCGGCTGATCATTGCCCGGAACACGGCCTACGGGACCAAGGAGCGTCACGGGATCATCGTCTCGCGCGAGGTCAACGACAGCTGGATCTTCCGCAACGAGTCCTACGACAACACGGGCTCGGGGATCATGGTCGACCGGCAGAGCACCGGGAACATCGTCGCCTACAACAAGGTGCACGGGAATGGCTCCGATGGGATCACCATCTACGAGTCGCCGGAGAATCTGCTCTACGCCAACCAGAGCATCGGCAACCGGGCGCATGGCTACCGGGTGCGCAACAGCGTGGGCATCAAGCTCTACGAGAACCGGGCGATCGCCAACGCCTACACCGGCATCAACGGGCATGTGCGCACGCTCAACGATCCGACACGCGATTTGCAGCTGGACCCCTACGACACGCGAATCTCGATGGTGGTCGTTGGCGGCCGGCTCATCCACAACGGTGGCGGTCCGATCTCCATTGACCAGCCGGTGAGTGTCGAGCTCTACGACGTCGACATGTTCGCTCCGGCCAATGCCACCGGGGTGGAGATGTCCGGCGTGCTGGGCGAGCACCTGCCCGAGGTGCTGGACGTGATGATTCGTCAGCGTCAGGCCGTGGTGATCGAGCCCGACAACATCCAGCGCAGGGTGGACGGCTGACATGGTGTTCTCGTCCAACATTTTCCTGTTCGTCTTCCTCCCCGCGTTTCTGGGCCTGTACTTCCTGAGTCCCGCGCGCTGGCGCAACGCCTGGATCGTGCTCGGCAGCTACGCGTTCTACGCCTGGTGGCGGCTGGACTTCCTGGCGTTGTTCGTGGGCGTGACGCTGGTGAACTACTTCGTTGGCCGGCGCATCTTCGCGGCGCAGGCGGTGGCTGCCCACGCGGCAGCGCGGCGGTGGATGATCCTCGGCGTGGTCGCCGATCTCGCCGTGCTCGGCTATTTCAAGTACGCGAATTTCGGCGTCGACAGCTTCAACCTGATGCTCACATCGGCCGGTGTCGCGCCGTTTCATCTGGCCGATATCGTGCTGCCGATCGGCATTTCGTTCTACACCTTCCAGGCGGTCAGCTACGTCATCGACGTGTACCGGCGCGACACCCCGCCGGCCGACAATCTGGTCGACTTCGCGGCCTTCATCGCGCTGTTCCCCCAGCTGATCGCCGGACCGGTGTTGCGCTACAAGGATCTGGCCCCGCAGTTCAAGCACCGGCCGCTGTCGGCGGACTTGTTCGGCGAGGGCGTTGCCCGCTTCATGCAGGGTTTCATCAAGAAGGTGCTGATCGCCGACTCGGTGGCTCCGCTGGTCGATGCCGGCTTCGCGCTGGAAGATCCGACCATGGCCGATGCCTGGCTGACCGCGCTGGCCTACACGGTGCAGCTGTACTTCGACTTCTCCGGCTACACCGACATGGCGATCGGCCTGGGGCTGATGATGGGGTTCCGCTTCATCGAGAACTTCCGCCAGCCCTACGTTTCGCAGTCCATCACCGAGTTCTGGCGGCGCTGGCACATCAGTCTGTCGACCTGGCTCAAGGACTATTTGTACATCTCGCTGGGTGGCAACCGCCGCGGCAAGGTCCGTACCTACATCAACCTGTTGCTGACCATGGTACTGGGCGGGTTGTGGCATGGCGCGAACTGGACCTTCGTGGTCTGGGGCGCCTGGCACGGCGCCATTCTGGCCGTGGAGCGCATGTTCGGCGTCAACGGCAATCCGAGCGGTTTCAACCCGTTGCGCTGGGCGGTGACCTTCGTCTTCGTGATGCTGGGCTGGGTGGCCTTCCGCGCCGAGACGCTCGGCGACGCCGGCCGGTTGTACGCGGTGATGTTCGGCGGCGGTGACATCGGGCTGTCGGCGGCCTACGCGGCGGCGATTTCGCAGTTCAACCTCGCGTTGCTCGGGCTGGGTGTCGCGGTACTGCTGCTCGGTGGCTTGCGTGATCGCCTGGCCGCGGCCGGGTCCGCACGACCTGGTGGTCATCCGATGGTGGTGCGCTGGGCCGGCGCGCTGGCGCTGCCGGTGTTCGTGGCGGCCGTTCTGAAGCTGTCCGCCGACAGCTATTCCCCATTTCTCTACTTCCAGTTCTAGGAGCATCCGGAATGCGTACACCGAATGCATGGATCGCCGTTCTGTTCGTGGTGCCGTTCACGCTGCTGGTCGGTGCCTGGTCGGTGGTGTCGGCGGCGTCGTTTCATATGCCCAAGCAGGTCGGCTGGGCCGACGGTGACGCCGCGGCGCGTTTCGAACACCACTTCGATGATGCGTTTCCGCTGCGGCAGGTCGGGCAGAACCTGTGGGCCGCGGCGCGCTATGAGCTGCTGGGCGAGGGCCGCGATGGTCTGGTCGTGGGCAGGGATGGCTGGTTCTACACCGAACAGGAATTCCGCCCCTACCCGGACGAGGACGCCAACCTGCGGCAGCACCTGCAATGGATTGTCGCGGTGCACCGCTATCTCGCCGATCGCGGAGTCGATCTCGCGGTGACGCTGCTGCCCGCCAAGGCGCGGGTTTACGACGAGTATCGCGGTGAACACGCGCCGTCGCCGACACATGCCGAACTCTACGAACGTGCCCGCTGGCAGTTGCGCAGCGCCGGTGTGCTGGTGCCGGACATGCTCGGTGCCATGCAACGCTGCAAGACCGAGGCGCAGGTCTTCCTCAAGACCGACACTCACTGGACCCCGGACGGGGCGGGCTGCGTGGCCACGGCCCTGGCCCGCGATCGCCGAGCCCAGCTCGCCGTTGCCGATGCCGATCCGACCGAGTTCGAGAGCTTTCGCAAGGAAACGGTGGAGCATCGCGGCGACCTGATGAACTACCTGCCGCTGGCGCCGGTATTCGAATCGCTGCTGCCCGACGCCGAACGCGTGCCGCGGATCGAGACCGTGGCCAAGGCGTCCGGCTCCGCCGATGCCCTGTTCGGCGGTTCGGACACCGTGCCGGTGGCGCTGGTCGGCACCAGCTACAGCGCCGACCCGCTGTGGCATTTCACCGGGGCGCTGCAGCAGGCCCTGCGACGCGATGTCGTGAACTTTGCCGAGGACGGCCACGGCCCGTTCAAGCCGATGGCCCGCTTTCTTGCCGGCGACGCCCTGCATACGGTCCAGCCGCGACTGGTGGTCTGGGAGATCCCGGAACGCTACCTGGTACAGCCGGATGACAGCACCGAGATGCCTCCGCTGCGGACCACCCAAGCTCAACGCCACACGGAGATTCGAGTATGAACGTCAAGACACTCCACGCCCTGCGGATCGGCCCGATGTCGTGGCTGACTGGTCTGGCGGCCATGATCCTGGCGAGCGCGCCGCTGCACGCCGGCGATGATGCGCTATACGGCCCCGAAGCCCCGCCGGGATCGGCATTCGTCCGCATCTTCAACGCGACGCCCAGTTCGGTGGCCGGCGGCACGATCGGCGGTGAGCCGGTGGAGACGCTGGATCAGTACGAGGCCAGCAGCTACGCCTTCGTGCCGGCCGGCGACCACACGATTTCCTTCGGCCCGGACAGCCTGACCCGGACCCTGGAAGCCGACCGTTACTACACCGCCACGCTGGGCGATGGCGGTCTGACGCTGCACGCGCTGGATACGCCGGAGGACGATCTCAAGGCGCTGGTCGTGTTCTACAACCTGACCGACAGCGGCAGTCTGCAGCTCAAGACCGCGGACGGGTCGGCCACCATCGCCGAAGCCGCCGACGGGGATTTCGCGACCCGCGAGGTCAACCCGCTGCGCGTGGCGATGGCGGTCTATGCCGGCGATCAGATGCTGGCGGATACCGATCCGGTGAATCTCGCCCGTGGACGGGCATTCAGCCTGTTCGTCACCCCCGGTCGCGGCCAGCCGCGGCTGACCTGGGTGGTCGACTGAACCGGTCAGGTCAAGCGCAAGGGATGCAGACATGTTGAACAGCAACCGACAGACACAGGGACCGTGGCTGCGTGGTGTTTCCGCCGCGGCGGCGACGCTGCTGATGGTGGTCGCCGCGGGTGCCGGGGCCCAGCAGGCGCCGGCGTTTCCGGAACTGCCGAAGTACGAGCTTCAGCCCTGCTGCAATCTATGCCCCGAGGCCGCCGATCCCGCGAGCTACACGGGCTACCTGGACGGATTCCGGATGATGGTCCAGGGTGACAACGGCTGGTTGTTCCGGACCGAGGACGACCTCAAGGATCGTTACGCGCTGATGCCGTCGACCTACCAGTCGGTCTCGCTGCTTCAGCAGCGCCTGGCGGCCCGTGGCGTCACCCTGGTCATGCTGCCGTTGCCGCCGCGTGGCCTGATGGCCTGGCGGCACCTGCCGGACCACATGAAGCAGGATGTGTCGCGCGACATGGCGCGAGTCGGCTACCAGGTGCTGTTGCAGGACCTGCGCGATGCCGGCGCCGTGGTGCCGCGGCTGGGGCAGTTGCTCTACGGTCCGCAGGAGGATTCCTTCTATTTCAAGCGCGACCATCACTGGACGCCGTCCGGCGCCAAGCGCACCGCGTTGCAGACCGCCGAGAGAATTCGCGAACTCGACGCCTTCGCCGACATCCCGGCCAAGACCTTCACCACGCGTCAGCAGGGCATCCTGCGAAAGTCCGGCACCTACGCCGAGGCGGTCGAGCGGATGTGCGGGTTCGGCTATCCGGAGCAGGTAATCCCGCGATTCACCACGTCGACCGAGGGCAGTGGCTCGGACTTGTTCGGCGATGCCGACAAGCCGCAGATCGTCCTGGCCGGGACGAGCAACAGCGATCCCGCCTACAACTTCGCCGGCTTTCTGGCCGAGGCGCTGGGTGTGGACGTGCTGAACGTCTCGGTGACCGGCGGCGGCATCGACGCGGCGTTGTTGCAGTACTTCATGAGCGAGGACTTTCGCGAATCGCCGCCGAAGATCCTGATCTGGGAAATGCCGGTCTACAGCAATTTCGACGAGGCCGACCTGTTCCGCCAGATCCTGCCGTCGGTGGACAACGGCTGCGAGGGCGACGATCCCGTCATGCAGGTGCAGACGCCGCTCAAGCCCGATTCCCTCACCGAAACCCTGTTCAACGGTGACGGCAAGGTCGAGTCCATTCACGGCGGGCAGTACCTGCTGGATGTGAGGCTCAACCGTCCGGACATCGACAAGCTGCATTTTTCCGTCTGGTACATGAACGGAAAGAACGACAACTTCACCATCGAGCGCTCGCGTCATATCGATACGCAGGGCCGGTTCGTCATCACCCTGCGAGAGGGTGAGGACTTCACCGACGCCGTGTTCATGGGGCTGGACCTGGGCCCCGATCCGGACGTCGGAGAGCCGCCGCTGCCCGAGGGCACGGAGGCCACCGTGACCTTGTGCGAGCGCCACGCCTGAAAAACGAGGACGCCATGAAGCTGAATCTCCCGACACCCCGTCAACCGCTGCTCGCAGTGCCGGTCTCGGCCTTGCTGCTGGCGGCCGGCTGCGCCTCCAATCCCGGACAGCCGGTCCAGAGCGGGTCCGCGGCGCCGCAGCCCGTGACCACGCCGGCCCGCCTCAAGGCGCCGGCCGGGTTTTACGCGGTGGCTCGCGCCGATGACGAGTTCGACGGCTGCCCGGACGCCAGCACCCCCCACACGGGTCCGCTGAGCTTTCCCAGCAAGTACGAGGGCTCCGATGCCGCCCGGGACGACCTGAACGAAGAAGCGGCCCGGCGTTATAACTCGCAGGTCGAGCCCATTCGGGACCTTGAGCGCGGCATCAACAATCTGGTCGAGGATTATCTGGAGACCGCCGACATCGCCGCGGTCGACTGCGCGCTGACCTGGATGCTCGACTGGGCCCGCGCTGACGCCATGACCGGAACGGCGACAACCCACACCGGCAAGTCCATGCGCAAGTGGGCGCTGTCCAGCATCGCCTCGGCGTATCTGCGGCTGAAATTCTCCGCCAGCGAGCCGCTGCATCCGTATCCGGATCAGGCGGCGGAGATCGAGGACTGGCTGGGCGAGCTGGCCTATCTGGTCGTCGACGACTGGAGCAACGTGCCGCAGCGCAAGTTCAACAACCACGAGTACTGGGCGGCCTGGTCGGTGATGAGCGTTGCCGTGGTGCTGAACGATCGCCGGCTGTTCGACTGGTCGGTGGATCAGTACGACCGCGCGGCGAATCAGGTGACCGATGAGGGTTACCTGAACAATGAGCTGCGGCGGGAGACCCGCGCGCTGTTCTATCACAACTACTCGCTGCCGCCGCTGGCGATGATGGCCGCATTCGGCGATGCCAACGGGCTGGACCTGGAGGCTCGCGGCGACCACGCCCTGACCCGGTTGGCTTCGCGCGTGCTGGCCGGCCTGGACGAGCCGGCCATGTTCCGCAACAAGGCCGGTGCCCGGCAGAAGCTCGGGGACTTCAAGCCGTCGAAGTTCTCGTGGCTTGAACCCTACTGCTCGATCGAATCCTGCACCGGCGCGTTCGCACGCCGCCTGGCGGAGTACCGTCCGCTGGACAACTACCGGGTCGGAGGCAACGTGACCGACCTGTTCAACCCACGTCAATCGTCCTGATTGTTCCCGCGTCGGTGTCCGGGTACCGCCTCGGGGCGCTGCGCACTCAACCGACCGTCGGAGGTCTGAAATCATGGAAGACAAGCAAACTCCAATCGTGAGTGCACGTACACCGGGTCGCGTCGTGGTCCCGGTGGTTCTCGCCGGGGGCTCGGGTACACGCCTGTGGCCGCTGTCGCGCAAGCAGAAACCCAAGCAGTTCCTGGAACTGACCAGCGAGCATTCGCTGTTTCAGGAGACGCTGCTGCGCAGTGGCGGCCTCAGCCGGGTGGCGGCGCCGATGATTGTCGGCAGCGAGCCGCATCGCTTCCTGATCAGCGAGCAGATGGAGGCCATCGGCCTGAAGCCGGACTGCATCATCCTGGAGCCGGAGGGTCGCGACACCGCGCCCGCGGTCGCGATCGCCGCGCAGCAGGTGGCGAACCGTCACGGCCCGGAGGCGATCGCGCTGGTGATGCCGGCGGATCACGCCATCAGCGACATCGAGGCATTCCGCGTCGCCGTCGAGGCGGCGATGGATGTCGGCGAGGCCGGCGAGATCGTCACCTTCGGCATCCAGCCGACTCGGCCGGAAACCGGTTACGGCTACGTGCGCTGCCTGCCCACCAACGGCCGTGCGGCTCGCACGGTCGACGCCTTCGTCGAAAAACCGGATGCCGAGATCGCCGAGACCTACGTCGCCGACGACGACACATTCTGGAACTCGGGCATGTTCCTGTTCCGCGCCGATCGCATGCTGGAGGATCTGGAGACGCTGGAACCCGACCTGATGCAGAACGCCCGCCGGGCGCTGATCAACGCCGAGGTCGACGGCGCCTTCCTGCGCCTGGACCCGCTGTCGTTCAAGGCCTGCCGATCGGTGTCCATCGACTACGCGGTGATGGAGCGCACGGACCGGATCGCGTTGATGCCGCTGGCTGCCGGCTGGGATGACGTCGGTGCCTGGACCTACATGGACCGCCTGCCCGCCGACGACGAGCACGGCAACCGGACGCGGGGCGACGTGCAGTTGCTCAACGCCACCGACAATGTCGTGCATTCCAGCAAACGGCTGGTCGCGCTGTCCGGAGTCAGTGACCTGATCGTCGTGGAAACGGCCGATGCGGTGCTGATCGCGCACAAGCATGATGCCCAGTCGGTCAAGCAGCTCGTGAAGCAGCTCGAACGGCTGGAACGCCCCGAGGTCGAGCACC
Organism: uncultured Salinisphaerales bacterium; assembly: GCA_937896565.1. Classification (GTDB taxonomy): domain Bacteria; phylum Pseudomonadota; class Gammaproteobacteria; order Nevskiales; family OUC007; genus Abyssibacter. The sequence continues at coordinate 15,339 of CALBOV010000065.1, read as the reverse complement.
GCCAGCGTGTTTACCGTCCGTGGGGCTTTTACGAAAGCGTGGCCTACGGCTCGCGCTTCCAGACCAAGCGCATTTGCGTGAAGCCGGGCGCCAAGCTGAGCCTGCAGATGCACCACCATCGCGCCGAGCACTGGATCATCGTCCAGGGCACCGCGATCGTGACCCGCGACGACGATAGCTTCATGCTGTCGGAAAACGAGTCGACCTACATCCCGATCGGATCGACGCACCGGCTGGAGAATCCCGGCAACATCCCGCTGGAGTTGATCGAGGTGCAGTCGGGCACCTACCTCGGAGAGGACGACATTGTCCGGTTCGATGATGTCTACGGACGAGCGGGTGCGACCCCGCAGCCCGGTCCGGAGACCGGGAACCCCGACGTGCCGGCTCCGCAGACACCGGAGCCGGCGACGGCGGAATCCGTCTGAGGGGCGGGAATCCTGCGAGCACTCTGGCGGTGGCATCCGCCGGAGTGCTTCTGCCGTGGGGCTTTTGTCGTCCGACGACCGGCGCCAGGAATTGCTGCACTGCGATCCTCAGGTGATATATTCGTTAAGTCTCTGGGGAAAGAGCCTGCACGCGGGCTGGTGCATCATGCCGTATCGAACACTGATCCGAATGCTAGTCATTGGCCTGCTTGGGCTGGGGAGCTGGCAAACCGCTTTCGCGCAGAGCGACGATCCGCTCGAGGGCTTCGACACCCTGGTCAGAAACACGGCGATCAGGGCGGCGGACGTGATCGAGACGGCGGGCTACCCGGAACCCGCCGCGGTGATTCGACGCACCTGCAGCGTGCCCACCTTCGTCAATTGCCTGATTGACCTCAGCGTCTACGGCGGCACCATCCTGATCTTCCGCGAGCATGAAGTCGTCGGAACGTTCTACACCACGATCGGTGAAGACGAGATCGCGCGGGACTATCAGCACTGCGAGGAGGATCCCGGGATCATCGGGGCGTCCTCCGATCTCGGCAGCATCCACTGCACCGAACAGCTGCTCACCGACCCACTGTGGGTCGGGATGCGCGCGGTGATTCTGAATCTGGCCGATGCGGCCGAGACCGTCGGCTACACGACATCCGCCCGAGCGATGCGGGAAGCCTGCGAGTATCCGGGTGAAGTCTCGAACCAGATCATGACCTGCGCCCTGTCGCCCTACACGCTGCTGCTGGATATCACGCCGCGTTCCGGTGATCCGGTCGCCGCTCCGGGTTGCACCTCCTCCGGGGTGATGTCCGGCTGCTCCGTGCTGCGGCCGGGTCAGATCGACAGCCTGGCCGATCTCGGCCTGGGCCAGCTGGACCAGACGGGCGACAACAGCTTCTCGGCAACCGATCTCGCGCTGTTGTCCGGGCTCGGTGGCGCATTGACGGATTTGCTGGACGGGCTGTTCGGTGTTCTCGCGGGACAGCCGCCTGAAAGCCCGGCGTTGGCCGTGTTGCCGATCATCGCGGCGGGGCCGCAAATTCAGCAGGGCTCGCCGATCGCTGACGATCTGTACACATTCATGCAGAGCCTCGCGGCGATGTCCTCCGTGGAGTCTGCGACGTCGACACCGCGCCGCGCGGCCCGCTTGTCGCCGTAGCGACCGCCCTGGTGACCTGCCGGGCTCCGGTCTTGGCGCGCACGTCAAGCGCTCGTCCGTAGATCATTCGCGCTGGCGTGAATGATTTACGCACAAGCGCTCAATCTCCGCTGCCTCTCGTGGTCGAAGTCGACCGCGCGCTGATTCGCACCAATCTGTCCGATGAACTGCTGATCGAGGGGTTGCTGAGGCGTCCATGGCGCACGCTCGCGTGCTTGCGAGTCATCCGCCAGGGTGTCGCGGCCGTCGAAGCGGGCTGGACCCGGGCAAACTCACTGAACGTGGCGATGCTGCCATACAACCGGGACGTGCTGGCCCTGATGGGCGACGCCCACCGGGCCGGACGGCCGGTCCACCTGATATCGACTTCCGATCCGGATCTGCTGCATCGCATCGCCGCGCACTTGGGCGGGGTTGCGGGATGCCCGGGTCTGGCCGTCGGTGCGGGCCGCGAGGGCGCGCAGTTGCCCGACTGGCCGGTGCGGCGTTTCGGGGCTCGCGCCTTCGAGCATGTCGGCGGATCGCGCGCGGCCGGGCCGCTGTGGCGACAAGCTGGACGTGTGGTCACGGTCGGCCTCGGTCGCCGGTCCCGCCGCGCGGTCGACAGGCTGGGGCGTGAGCAATCCGTCGCGGTTCTGCATTTGTCCGCCGGCGCCGGGGGTCTGGCGAGACTACGGCCCTGGCTGCAGCTGTTCCGACCGCGGCAATGGGGCGCGGAAGTGGTGTTGCTGATCACGCTCGTGGTGTTCGCGCCAACACCGACACCGCCCGCATCCGTCTGGATTCTTGTTGCGGGTTACTGGTGTCTGGGGCTGGCCGGTCGGGTCGTGGCCGGTGTATTCGCGGTGTCCCGACACCGCGAGGCTGCCGACCCGCCGGGAGGGCCGGTCAATCCGTTCGCCAACGGGCGTCTGAACCCGCGGACCGGGCTGCTGTCGTGCCTGCTGCTGGTCGTGGTTGGCGGGTTGATGCTGGCCGGTTTCGATTGGCGGGTCGGTCTGCTGGCGACTCTTCACGGCCTGCTGTGTGGCATCCCGACCTTCACCACCCGGCGCGTGCGGGGCCTGGCGGCCATGTGGGGTCCGGCGCGCATGGCGGTTGCGATGCTGGTCGGGTATCTCGCGGCCGGTACGCTCAGTTCTTGACGCGGCAGCGGGTCAACGGCCGACCTCGGCCGATACCGTAGCCCTGCACATAATCGATGCCCAGCGAGAACATGGCCTGCACCAGTTCCTGGTTGTGCGCGTGCTCGGCGATCAGCGGCAGTTCCAGGGCGTCGCCCAGCTGCACGATGGCCTTCAGGATCGCCCGGTCCTGTTTGTCTTCCAGGAAGTTGCGGACCAGTGAGCCGTCGATCTTCAGATAGTCCAGTGGCAGTTGCTTCAGTCGCGAGAAGGAGCTGTAACCCGAGCCGAAATCGTCCAGCGCAATCTTGCAGCCCAGCTGGCGGATCTGCTGCAGGGCGGCGGATGCCTCCACGGGCTTTTTCATCGCGAAGGTCTCGGTGACCTCGACGGTGATCTTGGGTGCATGCGCGATGTTGGCGAGCATCACCGTCATCCAGTCCCCGAAGCAGCTCTCGTTGGCGAGGGTGTAGCCGGAGAGGTTGATGTGAACCCGTCCCAGCAGTCCCGATTCGTTCTGCTGCTGGCCCATCCATGTCACCAGCTTGGTGAGATTGAGCACGTCGAGCTGACCAATCAGGCCGAAGCGCTCGGCGGTTGGCAGAAACTGCTTGGGCAAGGTCGGCAGCTTGGTTTTCGAACAGACGCGCGTGAGCACTTCAACGCCAAGCAGGTTGCCGTCCGCCTGGACAATCGGTTCCGCGAACAGGCAGAGCCGATCCTCGTTGATGATCGAGATCACGTCGCCGACACGACAGTGCTCGGAGGACGGTTGGGTCAATTCCTCCAGCTCCACGGGCACCGACCGATTCCGCCCATCGGACTTGGCGTCCTCCACCGCGGTCGTCAGCAGCGCGAGGATATCCTCGGTGCTGAACTCGAGGTCGGTACCGATCCATGTCGTACCCACACTGGCGGTGATGGTCGTGTTGTACCGGGACGGCGTGAGATCCATCGTGCGCAGCGCGAAGATGATCTCGTTGGCCTGTTGCTGTGTCTCGGAGAGGTTTCCCGTGGCCACCACGACCACGAATTCGTCGGCGCACAGGCGACCGACGGCGATCACCTGGTCGCGATTCTGCAGCATGCGGCCGATGCGGCGCAGCACGACATCCGCCGCGTCGCGTCCGATGACGTGATTGACCAGGCCAAATCGATCGAGGTTGACCAGCAGCAGCCCGAACCCGTCGACATCGCCATCGCGCAGATCGCGCAACATGGCGTCGATGGTCTGGCGAATGCCCATTCCGTTCTGAACCCCCGAGGTGCTGTCATGCAGCTCGCGGTACCGGACCTGGCGACGCAGCCGGTCGTGTTCGGTTGCATCGTGAAACGAGCACATGGCGCCGATGGGCTCGCCTGTCGCGGAGAAGAGCGGTTTGGCCATGGCACGGATCAGCCGCGATGCCGCACCCGTTCTCGGTCGGATCAGCATTTCGTATCCGGGGGTCTCGATGCCGTGGATCGCCTTGTTGAGCGGAATTTCATCCGGCTTGTAGAGGGTGCGTCCATCCAGATGATAGATGCCGAAAAGCTCGGGCCAGTGCTCCGGTGAGGTGATGTGCGGGCCGCTGCCAAGCAGTTTCTCGGCATTGGCGTTCTGGTAGATCACTCGTCCGTCAACGCCCACGAGCACGACGGCGTCCTGGATGCTGTCCAGCAGCAGACTGATGGTTTCGAGCAGTGTTTCGCTGGGCAAGCGCTCGCGCAGCGTCTCAATGGACGTGGGAAGCGCGACAAGCTGTTGAGACCACGGCTCGTCTGAAGTCGACATTTGACCCTCCTTGGGCTGATCACCTGGCCAGAGGATGATTTTTTCAGACTAACCGCTATTTACGATGTTTTCCATCGTAATATTTCGACATCGGCCGGGCTCAAGAAATCATCGTGGGTGTCGATACGCCAGCCAAGCATTGAACAAGGTTGATACGTCCGTGCTGGATACCATCACCCAGGAGTCCGTCATCCGGCTGGCGACGCAGCAGTCCCTGCCCGCGCCCCCTCAGGTCGTGATGCGCCTGCTCCAGGTACTACGTGGTGAAGAGTTTTCGCTGGCTGACGTGGTCGAGGTCGTCGAGTCCGACGTCTCCGCGGCGGCCGCCGTCATGGCTGCGGCGAATTCCGCGGCGAATCGAGGTGTTTCGCCGACGCAATCGGTGCGGGACGCGGTGACCAGGCTTGGCGCCAGGACGACCCGTGACCGGGTGATGCATCAGGCCATGCAGTCGGCGTTTCAGCCCCGGCATCCCGCGCTGACCGGTTTGCTGAACAAGGAGTGGGCGCTTGCCGCCGCCGTGGCCACATTGCTGCGCCGGATCGCCGATCCGGATCTGGGATTCGAGGATCCGGACTCCGCGTTCACGGTCGGCCTGTTTCATAACATCGGCATGGTGCCATTGCTCAGTGCTGCCCCGGCCTTGATCGACATCGGATCGGCGGCCAGCTACTACACGGCGGCCCGCCACCATGCCAGCGCGCTGGGTGGGGCGCTGGCGCGGCGCTGGTACCTGGGCGATGCGGTCTACGCTACGGCGCTGAAATGCCTGCGGCCCGCTGTCGATGTATGGGGGCCCTGGACGCTGGTCGGCATCGCGCGGCAGGTCTGCGCGGAGCAGCTTGGGCACCAAGTCGCCTGCGACCCGGAGTCCCTGGACCGGGCCGTGACGCTGGCCCAGCAGGCCTTGCAACGGTCGGATGTGGTCGCCTGGCTGCAGGACAGTGCGGTCGGTGAAGCCATGGCCAGCTGAGGCTGGCCGCTGCGCCGGCGGCGCCTTCCGGAGATAATCCACCGTTTGGGCCGGACCGGAGCTGACGGTGCGTGTGGCACTTTCCTTTATTCGCGGGTGTGGACTGGCGCTGGTTGGCTGCGTCTTCGTGGTCCCGCTCGCGTTGCTGTTCGTCGCGTCCCTGCACGCACCGGGGTCGGTGCCGGTGCCCGGCGATCTCTGGCCGGCGTCACCGGGGACGCGGGCGTATCAGGCCGTATTCGCGCATGTCCCCATGGCGGGCGCCATGCTCAATTCCCTCGTCCTGGTGGGGTTGTTCGTGCCGACGGCCATCGTCGCGGGCAGTCTCGGCGGGCTGGGGATTCGACTGATGTCACCGGCCTGGCAGCTTGCCTGCGTGACGTTGCTGGTGGGCGCCGCGTCGGTGCCCTACGCGGCGATCTGGTTGCCGCGGTTCATGGCGTTTCAGGCACTGGGCTTCGGCGGCAGCTGGGTGCCGTTGTGGGCGCCCGCGCTGATGGGCGGACATCCGCTGCTGGTGCTGTTGTTCTATCTCGCCGCGCGGGGCATCCCCATGTCGCAGCTGGAGGCGGCCCGGCTTGAATCCGCGGGCTGGTTGCGAATCTGGTGGCGGGTTGCATTGCCTCAGATGCGTCCGGCGGTGGCCGCGGCCGCGTTGCTGGCCACTGCCTGGTGCTGGTCCAGCTTCACCGAACCGCTGCTCTACCTGCATAGCGAGCGTTCGCAGACCGCTCCGCTGATGTTGCACGCGCTGGAGTTGCTTGGCGCCAGCAACTGGTCGGTACTGATGGCGGCATCGATGCTGCTCGCCGCGCCAGTGGTGCTGATCTTGCTGATTGTCCCGTTCAGCCTGAACCGTTCCGTGGGAGGATGACTTGATCGAATTCCGCCGTCCCCTGGCGCTTGCGGCGCTGGTGCTGTGCCTGTCGGCCTGCGGCCGTGGCGATGCCCCGGATTCGGTCCACCTGCGTTTGCAGGCCGTGGCGGATCCGGTCGAGGCCAGAGCCTATCGTGAACTGATCGATGCATTTCGGACCGAGCGGCCGGATGTGGAGGTGGAGTTCGTACCGGTTGGTCGTCATGCCGAACACGTGACCCGGCTCACCACCTCCTTCGCCGCAGGCAATGCGCCGGACCTGTTCCTGATCAACTTTCGTCGCTGGGGGCAGTTCATCGCGAGTGACGTGCTGGAACCGGTGGGCCCGCTGTTGCGGGACGCGGGCCTGTTCGAGCGCGAAGCGTTCTACGAACCGCCGCTGGACGGCTTCACCTACGGTGGCGAGCTGATCTGCATGCCACAGAACGTGTCATCGCTGGTCGTGTACTGGAACCGGGCACTGTTCAAGCAGTATGGCGTGGAGCCACCGGCGCCCGACTGGACCTGGAAGGAGTTTCATGATGCCGCGAGGGCATTGACCCGTGATCTGGACGGCGATCGCCGCGCCGATCTCTATGGTCTGGATGTCGATCCTTCGATCATCCGGCTGGCGCCGTTCGTGTGGCAGGCGGGCGGCCGGATCGTCGATGACATCCACGCGCCCACGCGGTTCGCGCTGCGCTCGACGCAGGCCGTCACGGGCCTGATGTTCCTCAAGCGGCTGAAGAACGAGGTCGGCGTGATTCCGCCGCTGATCGAACGGCGCGCCGAGGGGCCGGATGCCCGATTCATCCGGGGTGGTGCGGCGATGACGCTGAACAGCCGGCGGTTCTCGGCCGGCCTGCGCGCCGTCGACGGCCTGGACTGGGATGTGGCGCCGCTGCCCCGACATCGCGAGGCGGCGTCGGTGCTGCATGCCGACGCCTATTGCCTCGGGCGGCAGAGCCGGCACAAGGCGGCGGCGCGCGACTTCATCGCCTTTGCCACCGGCGAGACCGGGCAGGCCTTGCTGTCGGCCTCGGGTCGCATCGTCCCGGTGCGCAAGTCGGTGGCCGAAAGCGAGGCGTTCCTCGACCCGGATCAGCCGCCGGCGTCCGCCCGTGTCTTTCTCGACACCATCCCGACGCTGCGGCGTACGCCGAACATCCCGACCTGGTACGAAATCGAGACGCGTATCAATCCCGTCATCGAGGAATGGATGTTCGAATCCGCGGCGCAGATGGCGGGCGAGGCCAACTTCGGTCTGCGTGATGGTTATCTGCTGGTCGATCTGATCGAGCAGGCGGCGGGCGGGTTGCTGAAGCCGGCGCCGGCTGGCGGAAAGACGGAAAACGATTCGTGACGGTTGCCGTGGATTCCGAGTCCGGACTGGATGTCGCCGGACTGACGGTTCACCTGGGCGGACGGGACATCCTGCGCAGCATTGACCTGACCGCGCGGCGCGGCGAGTTTCTGGTGCTGGCCGGGCCTTCCGGCAGCGGCAAGTCCACGCTGCTGCGGGCCATCGCGGGTCTGGTTCCCTGTGCGGGCGGAACGATCCGGGCCGGAGGCGTCGCTATCGGCGATCTGCCCCCGGGTTCGCGCGAGATCGCGATGGTGTTCCAGGATCACGCACTGATGCCGCATCTGACGGTGGCCGGCAATCTGATGTTCGGGCTGCGGGCGCGCGGCGTGGCCCGTCGCGAGGCGCGACGTCGTGCGGATGACGTCGCCTCGCGGCTGGGCCTGGAGCCGTTGCTGGATCGGCGCGCCTCGGGGTTGTCTGGCGGGGAACGTCAGCGTGTGGCGCTGGGCCGCGCCATGTTGCGTGATGCCCGCCTGGTGCTGATGGACGAGCCGCTGTCGAGTCTGGATGCGCCGTTGCGAGCGCGTCTGCGGCGGGAAATCCTGGAGCTGCATCGGCGTCAGCACTGGACCACCGTTTACGTGACGCACGATCAGGCGGAGGCCCTGTCCATGGCCGACCGGCTGGGCGTGCTGATCGACGGCGTGTTGCAACAGGTGGATACGCCTCTGGCGATGTACCGTCAGCCCGCCAGCACGCGGGTCGCCGCGTTCCTGGGACAACCCGCCATGCAGTTGTTTCAGGCGAAGGTGAGTGCCGGGGCGGTTTCGCTGCTCGGCGGTGAGCGGCCGGTTGCGACAGAATCGGCACAGGGTCACCTGATCGCTGGCGTGCGCGCCGAGGACGTGCGCGTCACGGGTTCGAGCTGGGCGCCGCTGCGGGAGGATGACTGGCGCATCGAGGGGCGGATCGGCCAGGTCGAGCATCTGGGTGACGTGCAGTGGCTGCATTGCGACGTGGCGGGCGAGGCGTTGATCGCCCGTGTCGAGCCCGACGCCGCCTATCGGGCCGACCAGTCTGTCGTCCTGGGGATCGCGCCGGACGCCGTGCGCTGGTTTGATGGGCGAACGGGTCTGCATCTGTGAAAACCTCCGGTGCGTGGCTGGCGGGTCTCGTCGTCGTCACAACCATCGCGCTGGTGATGGTGCCGCTGCTCGGGACGCTGGTGCTGGCGCTGTTCCGTTACGACGCGCTGAATCCGCCGCAGTGGATCGGGCTGACGCATGTCCGAACCATGCTGGAGGATCCGCTGTTTCGAACCGCGCTGCGGAATTCGTTGTGGTTGATCGTTCTCGCGGTGCCCGTGCGGTTGCTGATCGCGCTGGTGCTGGGATTGTTGCTCGCCGGCCGTGGGCGTCTGGCGGGTGTCACGCTGGTTCCCGTCTTCACGCCAGTGGTGCTGCCCGAACTGGTCTGGGCCATGGCATGGCTCTGGATTCTGAACCCATTCTTCGGGCCGGCGGCCTGGCTGCTCAACGCCATGCAGTACGGCGGCGCGCAATGGCTGCTGACCGTTTCCGGTGCTCGCACCGCCATGGTCATCGTGCTGAGCTTCCTGATTGGCGAGCTGGTGCTGGTGATCCTGGCAACCCGTCGCCAGATTCCGCACCAGCGCTACGAACTCTGTGCCGTGGAAGGCGCCGGTGCCTGGTACAGCTTTTCCCGGGTAACGTTGCCGGCGATGTCGCCGATGCTGCTGTTACTGGCGGCGCGGGACGTGGTGCTGGTGCTCCAGCTGGCGTTCGTGCCGGCGCTGGTGGTGACCAAGACCGGGCCGCAGTTCGCCACCTTGTTTCTGCCGCACTACATCTATCAGAACGCGTTCGAGTACCTGCGATTCGGCTACGCGGCGGCGATGAGCGCGGTACTGGTGTTCGCCGTGCTTGTGGTGCTGCTCACGCAGTTCCTGCTGCTGCGGCGCTGGGTGCTGCGGGCCTGACCGAAACGGTCGGGCTGTCGAGCTACTGCGGGTTGGTCACCCTGGCCGGAGACTGCCGGACGAATTGGGCGAAATCCGCGGCCGGCACTGGCTTGGCGAACAGATAACCCTGCATGGCATCGCAACCGAGTGCGCGGAGAGCCTCGTACTGCTCCTCGGTTTCCACGCCTTCGGCCACCGTGTGCAAGTCCAGGCTTTTGGCCAGCGCGACAATGGCATTGCAGATTGTGGCCTGTTGGTCCTCGGAATCGACCCCGCGGACGAACTCGCGGTCGATCTTCACGGTGTCGATTGCAAACGTCTTGAGATGCGTCAGTGACGAGTAGCCGGTGCCGAAGTCATCCAGTGCGATCGAGAACCCGTGCGATTTCAGTTGCCGCAGCGCTTCCCGGGTCTGCTCCATGTCCGTCAGCAGCGCGGATTCGGTGAGTTCGACTTCCAGGCGATGTGGTTGGACCCCGAACTCCTCGCAGGTCTGGATGAGCAGGTTGACGATCCCGAGATGCCCGAGGTTGGCGGCGGAGATGTTGATGGCGATCTGGATGTCGCCCAGGTCCGCGAATTCAGTCGACGCCAGCAGGCTGCAAACCTTGCGGATCACCCATGTATCCAGTTCCACGATGAGATCGGATTCTTCGGCCACCGCGACGAAGGTCGTCGGAGGAATCCAGCCCAGGTCCTTGCTGTGCCAGCGCAGCAGGGCTTCGGCCCCCATCACCACCTTGTCGCCGTCGACCTTCGCCTGAAGGTGTAGCTGCAGTTCGTCGTTGGCCAACGCCAGTCGCAGGCGCGTTTCCAGTGCGAGACGCGATTCCAGCCGCGCGGTCATTTCCTTGCTGTAGACCAGCACGCCATCGGCCTGTGGGTGCGACTGGCTCGACGCGGCGGTGGCCGCGTAGCGGATCAGCGTGTCCGCGTCGGGCGCATGCTGCGGCGCGCGCGCCATGCCAACGGACGCGGCGATGGGGACGCGGTGCTGGCCGATGGTCAGCGATTCGGTGCAGATCAGGCGCAGGCGCTCGCCAATCGAGAACGGCTGGGAGTCGTCCAGCGAGTCGGTTTCGATAAACACCAGGAAATGGTCGGAATCGAGGCGGGCCAGATCGCGCCGCCCGTGTGTCTGCTCGTGCCCGTGCACCGCGCGCATGAGACGGGATGCCAGTGTCTGCCACATGTCGTTCAGCAGCTGCTGCGGCAACGACTGCGTGATCTGTCTGGGCACAAAAATCCGGATACACAGAACGGCAAGGAAATTCTCGTGGTCGGTTTGGCGGCTCAGCACGTCATTCGCGCGCTGTTCGAACAGCTCCCGATTGGGCAGGCCCGTGATGCGATCGTAAAACGCAAGCTGATTGAGACGGGCCTTGCGCTCCTGCGCCTTGAAATTGAGGCGCAGCAGCCACCACAGCAGGAACATCGCGGCGGCTGCGTAGCAGGCGTAGGCCCACCAGGTTCCCCACGGAGGCCGGGCCACATGAATCGGTAGTGTCAGTGGTTCCGGAGTCCAGACGCCGTCACTGTTGCTGGCCCGGATCATGAGCGTGTAGTGGCCCGGATCAAGGTTCGTGTAGGTCGCGCGGTTGCGCGGCGAGGGCGGGCTCCAGGTCTTGTCAAAGCCGTCCAGCTTGACCGAATAGAGATTTCGCTCGGGGGCGGCGTAGTCGGTTGCGGCGAACTCGAAGGCCACGACGTTTTCGTCGTGTGCCAGATGCAAGGCTTTGCGAAGGTAGGGGGGCGGCCTCCCCGTCGCAGGCACGCCAAATAGCAGTATGTCTGTCAGCAGGATTCGTGGTGGTTGTGTGTTCCACTCAATGGTCTGAGGATCAATGACGTTGAAGCCGCCTGGCCCACCAAAGTACAGGGTGCCGTCTTCTGCCCTGTGGTGGGCGCCAAAGTTGAACTCGTCGCCGAAGCTGCCGTGGCCTTGGTGAAACGACCGGACCGCACTCGTGTTTGGATCGAGCCTCATCAAGCCATTGTTGCTGCTGAGCCAGAGGCGTCCTGCCGCGTCGGACTCGATGCCGAAAATGACGTTGCTCGAGAGTCCGTCAGCAGATGAAATCAGTGAGAACTCGGGTCGCGTCTGTTCCAGCGATTCGCGGCTCAGCTTGGCGAGACCTTGGGCTCCCGTGCCTATCCACATATTGTCCTCATTGTCGGCGTGCAAGCTGTAGATGGTGTTGGACGGCAGACTTCCAGGTTCATTCGCGTTCTCGCGAAAATGCCGGAACTGGTCGGATTCTAGGTTCAGCATCATCAGTCCGCTGGCTTCCGTCCCGATCCAAAGCTCCCGGTTTTTTACGACCGCCAAAGCTGTCGCACGGATGCGTTCCAGGCCGGCCATCGCTCCCTCAAAACCCAAACGTTCAATGGAAAGCGAGTCTGTGTCGATGCGAGCGACGCCGCCGTTGTAGCTGCCCGCCCAGACGGTTCCGGGTGGCCCTTCCACCAACGACATGATTCCAGCGGCTCCAAGCGCGTCCCGGCGAGAGGGAGACATTGGCATCGAAGTGATGGTCTCTTGTTCCGGGTCGTAGTGGAGTAGTCCGTCCGCCAGCGTGCCGATCCAGATCTTGCCGTTCTCGTCTCGTAGAAGTGACATGACGCTGTCTTGCCCGAGGTCGTACAGGGCAGAGGGTGGAGCTGGATTTGAGTGGCCGGAACCATTCAGATGCAGAAGCCCAGATCCAATTGTTCCGATCCAGACCGTGTTGTCGGGCTGTTCCAAGAACGCGTTGACATGTACGCCAGAGAGCACTTCCGGCGTCCGAGGGCCCAGAGACCAGCTGCGTGGGTTCCAGATCGCGGTACCTCCACCGCGTGTACCGATCCAGATCAGCCCAGAGTCGTCCTGAGCGAAACTCATGATGAAATCATTCGGCAGGCTGAACTGATTCGCAGGTTCGTGCCTGACGATTTGAGAAGTGCCGTCGGGAAAGATCAGCGCAATGCCTGACTGAGTGCCGATCCAGATTCGCCCTTCGTCGTCCTCCATGAGGGCACGAATCCGATTACTGGGCAGCGTTATTCATGCGCCTGACTCGGCTCGGAAATGGTCAAACTCACCAGTCTCTGGATTCAGGCGCGATACCCCGGAATCGAATGTGCCGATCCAGATATTCCCATGGCGATCTTCCATGACACTGGCCACATTGTTTGCTGCCAGCGTCCGGGCTTCATCAGCGGCGCTGTCGTGCAGGTAAGACTTGATCGTGTTGGATGGACGCTGAATCCTGTGGACGCCCCGCTGGCTCCCGGCCCAAATTGTGCCGCCGCTTCCCTCGGCTAACGATGTGATTGCGCTTCGGCGCGCAGATGGCTGGTTCTTCGCTTCGCTCAGGAACCACGCAAACGGATGGGCGTCGGGAGTGAGTGCGACAATGCCGTTATCGCGTGTCCCGACCCAGATCGTTCCGTCTGACGCCACCAGCAGGTCGTAGATGCGAGCGTTGGTGAGGTCTTCCCCATCCTGCCCGGTTAGTTGGACCGTATCGATCCGATCGGCGCGACGATCCCAACGCATCACGCCAGCGTCATCACTACCGATCCAAAGGTTGCCCTCGGAATCCTCTTCAATAGCCCAGATGTAGTCGCTTCGCAGGTGGTCGGTTCGGCCACTCTGTCTGTAATAGGTCTGGATCTTGTGGCCATCGAAGCGATTCAGGCCGCTCTCCGTGGCGAGCCAGATGAAACCGAAGGCATCCTGATGAATATCCATCACGGTGCTCTGGCTGAGGCCCTCTCTCAGGCTGAGCCGCTCGAAGGACAGCGGTGTGGTCCGTGACGCCGCGGCGGCGGCGGCCGAAAGCGTCAGGGACAGGACAGCCGCGAGCGACAACCAGCGCGTGTGCGAGCTATGGGGCGTCCAGCGTCCGCGTCTTGGCCGGAGGCGACCTTGAGACTCGGCATTGCGGATGGGTGCGACGTTCATCCGCAAGAGTATGTCTGCGCTGGTGTAATGATTTTGCGATTCCGCCGTTGATCGGGTGAGCAAGACCAGTAACGCAACACCCCAAGAGCGTTTAACGTTTACTGAAGAACGAGAGTTCTACCCTCGAAGCTTAAAAGAAAACGACGCCGGAAAGGATTGCCCGGCATCGATATTCACCAGGCTTCAGGGACTAGGCCGCAGACGGGCCACGCATCATGCACACGCGCATTCTGGGGATCGGGGCCGGCGGACTCGCCGCGCTTGGGGTCGCTCTCTTTTCCATGGCGGATAGTGATTCGCCAGTTTCCTTCGCGGCCGAAGTCGCAGGGTTCTACATCGTTCAGGCGGACTCGCTGGAAACAGCGCATTCCGCCATCGAGCGGGTCGCCGGCGAGGCCATTGGTGAACTGCCGCTGATCAACGCGGCGAGCGCCTCGCTCACCGAGGCGCAGGTGGCTGCATTGCGGGCGAGCGGTGGCTTGCGCGTATACGAGGACGCTCGTCTCGAGGTCAGCGGGCAGGTTCCCGACACGTTCTATCCGATCTGGGTCGGCGCCGATCGCTTGCACGCGAGCGGCATCGACGGGTCCGGTATCGGTATCGCGATTATCGATACCGGCATGTGGCCTCTGCTCGCCAGCGAAATGACCGTGGTCAATGGCGTGGATACCACTGGTAGCCGGACCAATGTGGCCTCCGCGCCGTTCTCTCCCGCTGCGGTTCGCGATGACAGCGGGCACGGCACGCATATCGCGTCGGTTGCCGCCGGTAGCGAGCTGACCGCCGATGGGCGGTACGAAGGGGTGGCGCCCGGCGCCGACGTCTATGTGGTCAAGGCATTCGATGCGAGCGGCTACGGGACTTATCTCGACGTGATCGAGGGGATTCAATGGGTCGTGGATCACCATGAGGCGCTGGGTATCCGGGTGATGAACCTCTCGTTCAGCGGCGAGCCGCAGTCGTTCTACTGGGACGATCCGCTGAATCAGGCGGTGATGTCCGCCTGGGAGGCGGGCATCGTGGTGGTGACGTCCGCCGGCAATACGGGGCCGACTCCGATGACGGTGGGTGTCCCGGGCAACGTGCCGTACGTGATCACCGTTGGTTCGGTGGATGACAACTTCACGCCCGATGACAACAGCGACGACTTCCTGTCCTCATTTTCGTCCACGGGCCCGACCTACGAAGGTTTCGTCAAGCCCGAGCTGACGGCGCCTGGAGGTCACATGCTGGCGCACATGAATCCGGATGGGCTGATTCCGCGGACCTATCCGAGCTACATGGACAACAGCGGCATGTATTTCACGATGTCCGGGACATCCCAGGCCGCGGGCGTGATCTCCGGCGTGGCGGCGCTCGTGCTGCAGGCGAATCCGGACCTGACGCCCGATGACGTGAAGTGTCGGCTGCTGCGCTCGGCCAAGCCGGTGGTGGATGCCGACGGAACCGCGCTGTACTCCATCTTCCAGCAGGGCGCGGGACTGGTCTATGCCCCAGACGCGGTGTACGGAGACGCGACCGGCTGTGCCAACGTCGGGCTCGACATCGCGGCGGATCTCTCCGGTGACGCACATTACGTCGGTGCCGCGACGCAACTGGAGGACGGGACGTTTGCGTTGGTGAATCCCGAAACGCAGCAGGTTTCGGACGTGAGTGGGACGACCTGGGATGGAAGCTATACCTACACGCAGGGTTACACGTGGAGCGGAGGCGACGGGGGTACGGGAATACCCGGCGATGAGGGCGGGACGACGTCCAATGACGGTTACACGTGGAGCGGAGGCGACGGGGG
>CALBOV010000064.1 GCA_937896565.1 uncultured Salinisphaerales bacterium | reverse complement strand
TCGCGCCATCCGGCGGCCAGCCATCGCAACGGAGCCGTGGCCGGCAGGACGCGACAGTCCGCGACCAGCGGCAGCGGTGTGGCGTCGTCCCCGGAACTCATGATGATCGCGGCCCTAGGAAACCAGCTTGGTCACGCTGTTGCCCACGCAGTACCCCGCGGCCAGCAGTAACGCGGAAAATGTCAGCACCATGCCGATGACCCGCCCCTGCATGAAATGCGCTGTGAACGACAGCGCATAGCCGTGCAGCAGTCGGCCGATCAGCAGCGCCAGACCGATGACATGCAGCAGCCAGGCCGGTGCGCCGGACAGCTCGGAAAACCCCGCCAGCACGAGGATCAGCGGGACGTACTCGGCGAAGTTCGCGTGGCCGCGGATACGCCGCGCCATCTCCTGGCTGCCGCCGTCGCCCAGACTAGGACCGCCCTTGCCGCCGCGCCCCTTGATCACCCAGATGCTCAGCACCAGGTACCAGAGCGCCAGCAGGCCGGCGTAAAGCGGTGTGACAATCATCGTGACGAGTCTCCCCCTCGGTCTCTTTCCGAACGCCCCCGTGATGGCGAACGCTCCGCGTGCGGCGAGCATGCCACAGTCCGGCGCCCGCATCCGCACCACCGGATGCCACGCGAATCAATCGTCGACGACCCGGTATTTGTCCCGGAAGGCGGTTGGCTTGTAGCTGGACGGAAACGGCCGGAACGTCCTGCTCAGAACAAACCGCGATTGAGCCACAGATGCACGAGAATGCCGGCGACATAACCCAGGGCAATCGCCCAGCTCCAGCGCAGGTGGGAGAAGAAGGTGTAGCGGCCGTGCGCCTGCCCCATCACGGCGACACCGGCCGCCGAACCGATCGACAGCAGCGAGCCGCCCACACCGGCGGTCAGCGTGACCAGCAGCCAGTGTCCGTCCGACATCGCCGGGTTCATGCTCAGCACCGCGTACATCACTGGAATGTTGTCGATGATGGCCGAGGCCACACCCACCAGGATATTGGCGGTCATCGCCCCCAGGCCTTCATAGATGAGCTGCGAGCCGGCCGCCAGATACCCCAGCGCACCCAGACCACCGACGCAGACGATGATCCCGTAGAAGAACAACAGCGTGTCCCACTCGGACCGCGCCACTTCGCGAAACGTGTTCGGCGCATGCGGCTCGGTGTGATCGGACATCATCTCGTCGTGGGAGACGAACGCGATCGGCTGGCCCTGCTTGCGCAGCCCTGACCAGTTCAGATACCAGCCGTAGAGTTTCAGCAGGCCCAGGCCGCCCATCATCCCCAGCGCCGGCGGCAGGTGAAACGCCGTGTGCATGGTGACCGTGACCGCGACGGTAATGACGAACATGCCGATGATCATGTAGCCGCCGCGTTTGACGGTGACGGTTTCGGCCAATGCCTGCGGGCGCCCGGCGGGCACGGCCAGACTCATGATGGACGCCGGCACCACCCAGTTCACGAACGCGGGCACGGCCAGCGCCATGAATTCACCGGCGCCCAGCAGCCCCTTCTGCCACACCATCAGCGTGGTAATGTCGCCAAAGGGACTGAACGCGCCGCCGGCATTGGCGGCGACGACGATGTTGATGCAGGCGACCACGACGAAGCGCGTCTGGTCGCCGCCCACCGCCAGCGCGACCGACGACAGCACCAGCGCGGTGGTCATGTTGTCCGCCAGCGGTGACATCAGGAACGCCAGCGCACCGGTCACCCAGAACACGATGCGCAGCGAAAAGCCGCGCGACACCAGCCAGCCCCGCAGCGCGTCGAACACGCCGCGCTCCTGGAGCGTGTTCACGTAGGTCATCGCCACCAGCAGGAACAGCAGCAGCTCGCCGTACTCCAGCAGGCTGTGACGCACCATCTCGCCCGCCCAGTGCGGTTGCCCGGCCAGCGTGTAGGCGATGCCGATCAGCGTCCAGATGAAACCGGCCGCCATCAGCACCGGAATGGACTTGCGCATGCCGCTCCATTCCTCGAGCACGACCATGACGTAAGCCGCCACGAACAAGCCCAGACAGGTCAGTCCAATCCAGGTGCCGGTGAGATCCAGTGCCTGCTCGGGCGCCGGCTCCGCCGCCATCAGTACAGAGGGAAACAGAGACGCAAGCACTGGAATCAGCAGGCGCATCGCAGACATGGCACGAACCGGAGAAACTGGGGGGCGGCGATCATAGCCGCGCGGATGTCGAACGCAAGCCATGCTTTGGTCGAAACCGGTTACGAGCTCAACAGCGACCTGCGATACTCCGCCGCATGAATCCAACGACCGAACAACCCAACCTCGCCCTGTTCTGCGATTTCGAGAACATCGCGCTCGGCGTCCGTGACGCCAACTACGCGGCCTTCGACATCCAGAAGGTGCTGGAACGCCTGCTGCTCAAGGGCTCGATCACCGTGAAGAAGGCGTACTGCGACTGGAGCCGCTACGCCGAGTTCAAGAAGCCGATGCATGAGGCAGCATTCGAGCTGATCGACATCCCGCACGTGCGCCAGTCCGGCAAGAACTCGGCGGACATCCGCATGGTCGTCGACGCGCTTGACCTCTGCTACACCAAGGAACACCTCGACCTGTTCGTGATCATTTCCGGCGATTCCGACTTCTCGCCGCTGGTCAGCAAGCTTCGCGAGAACAACAAGACCGTGATCGGCGTCGGCGTGAAGAACTCCACCTCCGACCTGCTCACGGCGAACTGCGACGACTTCATCTTCTACGACGATCTGGTCCGCTCGACGGACAAGAGCAAACGCAAGCGCAAGGCGAAGAAGCCGAGCACGCAGAAGGTGGACGACAAGAAACAGGAAGCCTTCGATCACGTGCTGGAAACACTGGAGGCACTGATCGACGAGCGCGGCGAGGACGAGCGCATCTGGGGCTCCATGATCAAGCAGACGCTCAAGCGCCGGAAGCCCGGTTTCTCCGAGTCGTTCCACGGCTTCGATTCCTTCAACAAGCTGCTGGAAGCGATGGGCGAGGCCAAGCTGCTGCTGCTTACGCGCGACGAGCGCTCCGGGGGCTATCTGGTCCGGCCGGCCGACGCCTGACCCGCTCTCGGCGCGACCCGGTTCACCGTTGGCGAGACGCCGGCGAATTCGCGTATCCTTCGCGCCGATCCTGCTTGGATCGATTCCCCGACCACCATCCACGCGGCGCGTCATTCGCACTGTGATTTCCCAGTACGCCCGGGCGCTTCTGATCGCCTGCATCCTGCTCCCGACACTGCCGGCGGCGCATGCCGGCCAGAGCCGCCCGATCCCGCTGGCCAACGGTCAGCAGGGCTGCCTGATGATGGCCAACCTGCTGAGCAGCATTTCGCAAGGTGATTGCGATCTGGTCGATTTCGGCGTCGCCGACACCGGCACCGTGCAGCAGCGCCCCATCCTGATCGGAGAGTTCCCTGCCCGCCGGGTGCTGCCGGTGGACAAGCGCCCCGCGCGAGTGCTGCTGCTGGGCGGAATCCACGGCGACGAATATTCCTCCGTCAGCATCCAGTTTCGCTGGGCCGAGCAACTGGCGAGCGACGACGAACGCCGCTACCACTGGCGCATGCTCCCCTGCCTGAACCTCGATGGGCTGCTCGCCGGACCGGCGACCCGCGTCAACGCCAACGGCGTGGATCTGAACCGGAACTTCCCGACCCTGGCCTGGGAGTCACGCGCGTTGCCGTACTGGACGCAGCAGACCGGCCGTGATCCGCGACGCTATCCGGGGCCGGCGCCGGCCTCCGAGCCCGAAGTGCAGTGGCTGGTCGAGGAGATCGCCGCGTTCAAGCCCGATGTCATCGTCAGCGTCCATGCTCCGCTGGGGGTGCTCGACTTCGACGGACCGCCTCCGCCGCCACCGCAACTCGGGATGCTGCATCTGGATCGTCTCGGCGCCTATCCGGGTTCGCTGGGCAACTATGCCGGCCGCAGCCTGTCGCTGCCGGTGATCACTCCGGAGTTGCACTACGCCGGCATCATGCCCACCGATGCGCAGATCGCCGGCATGTGGAACGACCTGATCGAATGGCTGGACACCCATGTCGGCGAGCGGGATCGCGATGTGGAACCCCGCCCCGTGTTGCCCGACTGGAGCCTGTTGCTGGCACCGCCGGAAACCCTGCTGCTCAGATGGTGAGCACCTGGGCGCCGAGCCAGACCGCGCCCGGCCCCAGCGAAACCGGCTGTTCGATTTGCGCGGCCTCCACGCAGAGCATGTAACGCTCACCGCCTGGCTCCATGTCGGACATCGCCGCCGCGTTCTCGGGGCCGGGATTCCAGACCACGACATCCTGGAAGCCTTCAGCCTCGACCCGCAGGCTCCGTGAGCCCTCCCGGACCGTGAGTGCGTTCGACACGTCGGGGTACACGCGATCGAGTTCGGGGCCGAAACGCAGCGCCGGCTCACTCTGGACCGATCGAGCCATGTCGCGGGTCGCATCCCAGTAGGTCCGCCCATCCAGCCCCTCCAGCGTCACGTCCTCGATCGAGCGGACACGCAGATAGCTGTGCAGACCCGCGGTGAACCGCAACGGATGGCGGCCGGTGTTCTCCACCGACAGCGCGGTTCGCAAACCGGATGGCAACAGACTCACGGTCAGCCGCAGGCGGAACGAATGCGGCCAGATCTCCAGTGTCGATGCACTCTCGCTCAGCTCGTAAGCAACCTGCGTATCCGAAACCCCCGCCAGGGCCCAGGCCGATCGGCGGGCGAAGCCATGCTTGGGCAAATCACCAAAATTGCCGAACTGGGGAAAGATGACCGGAATACCGCCGCGAATCGACGCATCCGCACCGAACGCGCTGTTGTCGCTCAGAAACAGCCGGTTGCCGCCCTCCGGCTCGGGTGTCCACTCCAGCACATGCGCGCCGTGTGCGGTCACGCGGGCTGTGCCGCCGCCCGGTTCGCGCAGCGTCACGACATCGCACGCACCGACCGTCGCCTGCCCATCCAGCCTGTTGTCCATGTGACGAATCCTTTGAGGGTGAAACCGATCAAGACCCGGGTCGTCAGGGAAACACCGATTGATTCACTCCGACAAGTGGTCGCGCGAAACGGCCCGGACGCCGGCTACTGCATGTCGCCAAACCGCAGGCCGAAGTTCACCCCTACATATTCTGCGCTGCCCGCGAAGTTGCCCTGGATCGCGAACTCGAAGGCCGCGTCCCGATCGGTGTCCCTGGCGAACAGGAGCTCCCAGGCCAACCCGGTCCGATGCCCTGGCAGCTCGTCATCGGGATTGAAGATCCGCCCGACCCCCAGCGCGCCATGCACGGAACTGTCGCCAAACCGCGTACCGAACAGCGCCGCCACCTCGACCGGATCGTCATCGGTGTCCGCCTCGCGGATGCGAGCCACGCGCATTCGAAACAGTCCGCCGGATTCGGTCGCCGTGGTGAATGCGCCGGTGAGGCCACTCAGCAGACCGGCTTCGCTGCAGTCGCTGTGATCGGTTTCGCAAGGCAGATCCACATGTCCGTAGATCAGGTTCAGGCCCAGCGTCAGCCAGGTTCTGCCCCCGTCGTCGGCGAAGGCGGCGGAACTGCCGCTCATCAGGATCAGCGCCACCGCCCAAAATCGTATTTTCATCATGACTCCCCAGTCATCCTGATGTGTTGTTTTTTGAAAATCCTGGCGTCAGCGGAGGACGCCGGACCAAGGCGGCGCATGATTTGATTTTCCAACGGAGATTGCAAGCATGCAGATCGACGCCACGTTGGCATGACGGCGATCACGCACCACACTGACCCGCTTTGGCCATGGACTAGCAACAATGCCCCAGACTGTTCTAATCACCGGCGCCAGTCGCGGCATCGGTGCAGCCGCCGCGCGCCGTCTGGCTGCCGACGGCCGCCAGGTGGCCCTTGCCGCGAGAAACCTGTCGGCGCTCGAGGCCTTGGTCGACGAACTGGACAGCGGACCGGGTCGGGCAATGGCGATCGCCTGCGATGCCACCCGCCCCGAGGAGGTCGCATCCGCCATCAACGCCTGCGTGGACCGGTTCGGCCGACTGGATGTGCTGGTGAACAACGCGGGCCTCATCGAACCGATCGCCCATCTGGCCGACGTCGATGTCGACGGTTGGAACACCGTGGTGGACGTGAATCTCAAGGGCGTGTTCCACGGCATGCGCTACGCGATTCCGCAGATGCTCGCCCAGGGCGGCGGGACAATCATCAACCTCAGTTCCGGCGCCGCGACCAAGGCCATCGAGGCCTGGAGCGCCTACTGCGCGACCAAGGCGGCGGTGCTGGCGCTGACGCGCTGTGGGCATGAGGAGTACGGCGATCGCGGCATCACCGTGGTCGGGATGAGTCCCGGCACCGTGGGCACGGAGATGCAGGCCAGCATCCGCGCATCCGGCATCAATCACTACAGCCGACTCAAGCCCGACGACCACATTCCTCCGGAATGGGCCGCCGAGGCGATCGCCTACCTGTGCACCGACGCGGCCCGCGAGTTCGCCGGTGGCGACTTCTCAATCAAGACCGACGAGGGCCGCGCGCGGGTCGGCCTGCCGCCGGTCGCCTGACCGACGTCTACCCCTTGTAGGACGGATCGACGCGATCCAGCCGCCGCAGCAGTCCGGGCCAGGCCAGCCCACCGCCGGCGCCGCGCGTAACCGCGGCCGCCTGGGCCATCGCACCATCGATGATCGGCTGCGGTACGTGCGTCAGCTCCCCGCCTCCGGCCTGCGCCCTCACCTGGATCATGCAGGTGGTTTCAAACAGGTACATGAACAGGAAGGCATCGGGAATGTTGTTCGCCACCGTCAGCAGGCCATGGTTGCGCAGCATCAGGAAATGCCGGTCGCCCAGGTCGGCGACCAGCCGCGGTTTTTCGGCCTCGTTGAGCGCGACGCCTTCATAGTCGTGATAGCCCAGCGAGGCCAGCACGAAGATGCTCTGCTGCGACAGCGGCAGCACGCCATCACGCTGTGCGCTGACCGCGATGCCGTTGACGCTGTGAACATGCAGTACGCACTGGGCATCCTCCCGGGCCGCGTGAATGGCACTGTGGATGGTGAACCCGGCCGGATTGATGTCGAATGGCGAGTCCATGACCTTGTTGCCGTCGAGGTCGATCTTGACCAGCGAGCTGGCCGTCACTTCGTCGAACAACATGCCGTAGGGATTGATCAGGAAGTGATGATCCCCACCCGGAACACGGGCGGAGATGTGCGTGAAGATCAGGTCGCTCCAGCCGAACTGGGCGACCAGCCGGTAGGTGGCCGCGAGGTTGACCCGCGTTTCCCATTCCTCGGCCGTCACCTGGCTGCGGATATCCATGGCGTCTCCTTCGTTGTGTTGTCGTGATACCCGCATAATGCAACCCGATCCCACTCCCCGCCAGACGATGCACGACTCCCCGAATCCGGATTCCGACGTGCTCATCATCGGCGGCGGCCACAACGGCCTGGTCTGCGCCGGGTATCTCGCCGCGGCGGGCCTGTCGGTCACGGTGCTGGAACGCCGGGCCGTGGTCGGCGGCGCCGCGGTCACCGAGGAGTTTCATCCGGGATTCCGCAATTCCGTCGCTGCCTACACCGTCTCCCTGCTTCATCCGAAGGTGATTGCCGATCTGGAGCTCGCGCGTCACGGACTGCGCATTGTCGAGCGACCGCTGTCGAACTTTCTGCCGACCGAAGACGGCCGCTATCTGAAGGTCGGACCGGGCCGGACTCGCGAATCACTGGCCGCCTTCTCGGCCCGGGACGCCGACCGGCTGTCGGCATTCGACGCCTCGCTGGAAACCCAGGCCGACCTGATCCGCTCCCTGCTGCTCGAACGGCCGCCAAACATGACCGACCGCGGGTGGCGGGCCGCGCTGCCCGAACTTTTGCGGGCGCTGCGGCTCGGCCGTTCGGTCGGACGGCTGAACCGCAACCAGCGCCAGGAACTGCTGCGGCTGTTCGCCTGCTCAGCCGGCGACTACCTGGATGACTGGTTCGAATCCGATCCGATCAAGGCGGTGCTGGGGTTCGACGGCATCGTCGGCCACTACGCCAGCCCCTACTCGCCCGGCAGCGCCTACGTGCTGCTGCATCACTGCTTCGGCGAGGTCAACGGTCGCAAGGGTGTCTGGGGTCACGCGATCGGCGGCATGGGTGCGATCACCCAGGCCATGGCGGCGTCGGCCCGGTCGCGCGGTGTGACCATCCACGTGAACGCGCCGGTCAGCCGTGTCCTGACCAAGCGCGGACACGTCGTGGGCGTCGCCACCGAATCCGGCCGTGAATTCCGCGCCAGCGCCGTCGTCTCGAATCTGAACCCGAAACTGCTGTTCACGCGGCTGGTCGACGACGACGACATCCCGGCGGACTTTCGCACCCGCATGGCGCAGTGGCGCTGCGGTTCCGGCACCTTTCGCATGAACGTCGCGCTCAGCGAGCTGCCGGACTTCTCCTGTCTGCCGGGCACCGCGCCGGCCGAGCACCACGGAGCCGGCATCATTCTGGCGCCCTCACTACGCTACATGGAGCAGGCGTATTTCGATGCCAGGACGCATGGCTGGTCGCGCCAACCCGTGGTGGAGATGCTGATCCCGTCGACTCTGGACCCGTCGCTCGCCCCCGAAGGGCAGCACGTGGCCAGCCTGTTCTGTCAGCACGTTGCGCCGGAACTGCCGGACGGATCGAGCTGGGATACGCACCGGGACTCGGTCGCCGACCTGATGATCGACACGGTCACTCGGTACGCTCCGAACTTCCGTCGGTCGGTGATCGGCCGGCAGGCGCTCACGCCGCTGGACCTGGAGCGGACGTTTGGTCTGATCGGCGGCGACATCTTCCACGGCAAGCTCTCGCTCGACCAGATGTACTCCGCGCGCCCGACCCTGGGCTTCGCCGATCACCGCACACCGATCGCAGGCCTTTATCAATGCGGTTCCGGCACGCACCCAGGTGGTGGGGTCACCGGCGCGCCGGGACACAACGCCGCACGCGAAATTCTGAAAGACCGACGGCTGCGAATGAAATAAGGGTTCTTGCCTTGTATTTCAAATTGGCATAAAAAACCCATGCGTATCCGATCCGGATACTGATTGTCATTCTCAATCCGCCACGCCGCGAATCTCCGAGTCGCACGGAAATCATCAGGCGGACCATCCGACTCGCGGCGGGTCGGAACCCGGGTTGTCGTGTCCAGGAATCAGACTTCAGCGTTGGCGAGCTCGCAGCGAGACCCGGCCCGGATGCCGGACGGCCGCTTCCTGCTCGCGATGGCCGGACTGTTTGCGGTGACGCTTGCCGTGATTGGCGGCACGGCGCTGCTGCGGACCGGGGTCGCCGCCGATCCGCTGACCTGCGCCGGCTTCTTCCTCTTCACGCTGTTTGCGATCTCCTGTCGGTATCAGCACCCGGGTCAGGGGGTCGTCAGCTTTGACCGGGTCGCTCAGTTCTCCGCCGTGCTGATCCTGGACCCGGTGGTCGCCGCGGCGTTGAATGCCTGCGCCTCGTTCGTTCATCCGGTCGAGCGGCTACGCCGCGGTGTCTCACCAACCAATGCCCTCGCGGCGGGCTGCGCGAACGGCGCGATCATGGGGATGGCGGTGTTGCTCGGCGGCCTGGCCTATCACGGCCTGAACGGTCCTGTGCCGCTGCGCAGCGTCACCTGGCAGGTGGTGCCACCGCTGATCGCCATGGCCACGATCGCGCATGTGGTCAACGCCCTGATGCTGCATCTGGTGTTTCGTATCCGTGGCGTGGCTCACCAGCATCGCTTCGATGGGTTCTCCTTCACGCTGGAAGTCCTGTCCTACCTCGTCGCCATCGTGTTCGTCGTCGTCTGGACCAACCTGGCGTTGATCGACAGCCTCATCCTCACGGGCTTGCTGGCCGTGGGCATGCTCCAGCTCAGTTCCCACGGGGCGATGCGTGCCCGATTGGAACGCCTGGTCGAGGAACGCACCATCGACTTGCACGAACAATCGCGCCGCCTCGACGAGATGAGCCGCACGGATGACCTGACAGGCCTGCGCAATCGGCGGCACGCGCAGATCCGGCTGGAGGAGGAGATCCACCGCGCACGCCGCCATCACGGCACATTCTGTATCGCCCTGGCGGATCTGGATCACTTCAAGCAGATCAACGACCGCTATTCGCATGGCGCCGGCGATGCGGTACTGCGCAAGGTGGCGATCACGCTCGACCAGAGCGTGCGCGGCGAGGACGTGGTGGCGCGCTTCGGAGGCGAGGAGTTCATCTTCATCTTTCCCGAGGCGTCGATACCCGACGCCATGGTGGCCTGCGAGCGCATCCGGTTCGCCGTGGAACGCCTGACAATGCCGGAAATCTCGAAGTCGCTCAGAGTGAGCGTGAGCATCGGTCTGGTGCAATTCGGCGGCGAGACGGCAACCCAGCTGCTCAACCAGGCGGACACCGCGCTCTACAGCGCCAAGCACCGAGGACGGAACCGGGTGCTGGCCGTGCCGCAGGATCTCGACGAGCCGCCTCCGAGCGATATTCAGCGCCAGAGGACGTAAAGTCGCCGGAATCGGTGGTTTGGTCGCCCCGTTTCAGGCAAATCAGGTGACTTCGTGGCACGGATATTGCCGCCTTCACGACCAATACCGCCGAGTCCGTCGTGGGACATCCGCCGTTGCACGGCATGTCCGGGGAACACGATCGGAGCGGCACTGGGGAAATCATTGATCATGCCGACAGCAGTTCGGCGGGGAATGCATGTTTTTTCGGAAATGGATCGCCGTACTCGCGGTGCTGGGCACCGTTGCGCTCTTGAGCGTTCTTGTCATCAAGTCTCAGCAGCGTCCGCTTGACGCCCGTCTGGCGAGCGACCAGCTCGCCCAGATCAACTACTCGACCCGGCTCGCGGAGCAGTTCAGTCGCGAGATCACGCGAACCCGCATCACACGTGACACCTCGTTCGCCGCCCTGGACGGCACCGTGGCGCTGTGGGAGTCGGCCGATGCGCGTCTCGCGGCCGACGAGACCGGGCTGGCGGACGGTCCCGACACCGGCACGACCCTGAACCGCTATCGTTCGGCGGCGGCGCAGCGCAGACAGGAGCTGGCGGACTTCAAGGCGGCTCAGCTCACGTTCATTACCGCCTTCGAACGCCTTCGCCTGGAAGCGGAGAACACCCTCGCCTCCCTGCTCGCCAACGAGGCGGGCATCGCGACGCGCGAGCAGGTCATCACCCTGCTGGACGAACTGGCCAGTTACGGATTGCAGGCCAATCCCAACAACGGCGGCCGGATCTATTCACTGATGGCGCGACTCAACGGCTCCGTCCCCGCCTTCGAACAGGCGGCGCGTGAAGTCCGCGCGGCCAAGGACGCGCTGCAGCCGGTGGCCGATTCGCTGACCTCCGACACACCGGTGGCGCTGCTTGATCAACTGGGCGCGCAGGTTCGGGACGCCATCGCGGCGCAGGACGCACGGATCGAGCACTACACGCTGGCGCTGGCCGCCTTCGCCGGCGCCTTGCTGCTGGTCTTCAGCCTGATCGGTCTTCGACTGCGGGGCAGCTTCAACGAGCTGGACAGCATCAACAGCAACCTGGAGAAGCTCGTCGAGCAGCGGACCGACGAATTGAACCGCACACTGGAGGAACTGCGCATGCAGCAGGCGCATCTGATCCAGTCGGAAAAGCTGTCGTCGCTCGGCCAGATGGTTGCCGGCGTCGCCCACGAGATCAACACGCCGCTAGGCTATGCGCTGAGCAATGTCGAGACGGTCAAGGAATCGCTGGCGATCGTGGAGTCCGCCGGCGGGCTCAGCGACGATGCGCAGGAGCGCATGGTCGAGGCCGATGTGCTGCTTGAGGACTCCATGCACGGCATGAACCAGATCGACGAGCTGGTGAAGGGTCTGAAGAACTTCAGCCGGATGGACCGCTCGGCGACCGAACTGTTCGATCTGAACGAGGGCCTGGAGACGGCGCTCAAGATCTGCCAGAACCAGCTCAAGGGCGGGATCGAGGTCGAGCGCGATCTCAGCGAGCTCCCCGCGATTCACTGCGCGCCGTCGCAGCTCAATCAGGTCTTCCTCAACCTGATCAACAACGCGTCGCAGGCCATCGACGGAACCGGTGTCATCCGCATCCAGACACGCCACGAGCAGGATCAGGTCACGATCCGGATCAGCGATACCGGCTGCGGCATGGACGCGGACACCCGGGCACATATTTTCGAACCCTTTTTCACCACCAAGGCCGTTGGCGAGGGTACGGGGCTGGGGTTGTCGATCGTGTTCCGGATCATCGAGGACCATGGCGGACGCATCGACGTGGACTCGACGCTGGGCGCCGGCACGACCTTCACCATCCCCCTGCCCGTCCGGCAGACGCGGACCGCGAGCGCTTCGGCCGCTGCACTGGTGGACGATGCGGCGGAACCGCCGATGTCGGCAGCCCTGCAAGCCAGCGCCTGAGGCCGGTCGATGAACGCACAGCCCAGTCTTCCGGATCGCCCGCGCCTGCTGTTCGTGGACGACGAATCACGCATCCTGGTGTCGCTGAAATCCATCTTTCGCAACGATTACGATGTCCGGATCGCCAACAGCGGCGCCGAGGCGATCGACATCCTGCGCGGATGGCCCGCCGATGTTCTGGTCAGCGATCAGCGCATGCCGGAGATGACCGGCGTGGACGTGCTGCGATCAGCGGCCGAGATCCGGCCAACGACCACCCGCATCCTGCTGACCGGCTACTCGGACCTGGAAGCGATCATCGGCTCGGTGAACGACGGCGAGATCTTTCGATTTGTTTCCAAACCCTGGCGCCGCAACGAGTTGCGCGACACCGTCGCCGCCGCGGTCAAGGCAACCGCCCGCGCGCTGACCGCGAACGATGAGCCGGATACGCCGGCCGTCCCCGAGCCGGTGTCGAGCGTGTCGGTTGCCGACCAGCCCGGCGTGCTGATTCTCGACGCCGACGCCGCCGAGCGGGAGGCGCTGCGCCACGTGCTGAGCGCCGACCGGCCCGTGCATGTAGCCAGCTCGTTCCTCGACGCGCTGGAGCAGATTCGCACGCATCAGATCGGCATGGTGATCACCGAATCCAGCATCGGCGGCGAGCCAGTGACCACGCTCATCAACGGCCTGCATTCGCTGCGTCCGGGCCTGGTCTACATCGTGCTAACGGGCCAGCCCGACGCCCAGCACATCATCGACCTGATCAACTTTGGCCGTGTCTATCGGGTGCTGCGCAAGCCGATCAATGTCAGCGTGCTGCGCGGCACGGTGAATCTGGCGGCGCGGCGTCACCAGTCGCTGGCCCGCCGACCCGAGCGTGCGCGGGAGTTGACCGAAGAGGTGGCGCCGATGCCACCCGAACGCCAGAACCGCGGCCTGTTCGCGAAGATCCGGGAATTTCTGCACGCCTGAGCGCTGCTCGCGGAACCGCTTTTTGGGGGAACACATGTCTGCATCAATCAACCGTCCGGCCTCGGACGCCGGCGGCCTTCGCCAGACCATCGGACACTCGGCCGAGTACGCCATCGCCCTGGCATTGCTGGTCGTGGGCCTGGCCGTCGGCGCCGTCGTCTGGTTCGGAAGTCGCGACGAACCGCGGGGCACGGTGACGGAGATCTCCATGGCCAGCGACGATCTGGCCACCGACGCCGCCACGCGGATGAAGGCCGAGGAAGACGCGGCGCTGGCCGAACTGCGAAGGGAATTGCACGAGTCGCTGAACGAAGTCGAGGCACGCGGTCGCATGGAGGCCGAACTGGCGGCGCAGGAGCGCGCCGCGGCCGAGGCGAGACGGGTGCAGTTGCAGGAACTCGAACAGCGTCAGCGTGAAGCAGAGCAGTTGCGCCAGCAGCTGGAAAGCGAACAGGAACGTCTGCAACGCATCGAACGTGAACGCGCCGAGGCTGCCGCCGCCACCGTCGCCTCGACATCACCGCCCTCCGAGCCGCAGCTTGGCACGCCGGCACCACCCCCGTCACCAACGGCCGAAACGGGCGAGCCCGCGCCGGTCCGCGTCGCGCTGACCACAGCACGGGAGCCGGTGATCACCAAGCCGTCGGTGTTGTGGGATTCCTGCGAACGGCCGGCCTACCCCCGTGCATCACTACGCGCCGGCGAGGAAGGTGTCACGGTGATCTCCCTGGACATCGACGCCAGCGGAACGGTGACCAACGGTTCGGTACGTGAATCCAGTGGCCATCGCCGTCTGGACGAGGCCACGCTGGGCGCGCTGAGCCAGTGTCAGTTCAGGCCCGCGACCACGGACGGAACGCCGACCGCCACCACGGGTGTGTTCCGCTTCGCCTGGAATCTGCGCTAGCGCTGGGCACGCCCGGAGTCGGCCAGAACCTGATCCACGTAGCCCGCGTACTCCACCAGAAAGTCGCGCAGCCCGCCGGGCTGCTTCGACGTGGCGATTTCCACCAGCACCGGCCCGACCCGCGCCGCGCCGATCTTCTCGGCCTGGACGAATCCGTTCACGCCTCCGGTTAGCGGCTGGACGCCTTCCAGCGTCTCGGCCGGGAATCGCTTGTTCCAACCCTGCTCCAGGGCGGACTCGGACGTATAGACGTTCAAGCGCACCTTGTAGGCCGAGTCGTCGGCCTTCCAGTACTTGTAGTAGGCCGAGCTCACCAGTCCCTCCCCCTCGAACAGCTCCGGCGCCTGCGAGGCCCGGATGACCGACTTGATCTCGACCTTCTCCACCCCGGACGCCGGTGTCGGCGTCATCCGCAAACGTTCGATCAGCTCCGTTCCGGACCCGGCGGCGCCCTGCTCGGCAGCTTGATCCGGCTCGGCGCAGCCAGCCAGACATGCCAGCAGGACGCCCATCAGCACGCTCAGACGATAGTGATGCACGGCAACTTCCATCTTGTGGGAAAATAATGCCATTATAGGGGATAGCGGCGACGTGAACGCCTGACCTGTCCATTCCCCCGGGGAATTCGCGGTCCGGCCGTTCCGCCATCCGTGTGTGGCACGTCCTGGCCGACGTTGCCGAACCCTCTGATTCAACTGGGGAATCCACAGTGAACATCCGAAGCCATCTCGTCCTGATCGTCGCCTGCACGATGCTGGGCGGCACTGCCGTGGCCGCCGAACCGGCGTCCGGAACCGTCAGCGAAAGCGCGCCGACCACCGAGTTCGCCTCGGGTCCGAACGTGGTTTCCAACCCCGCCTACCCGGACACCGGGGTCTGCCAGGCACCGGTGCTCGCCTGTGACGATTTCGCGTTGACGGTGGATGTCCCCTCACCGCTGCCCGAGAACATGAGCGCCGGAATTCGCATCCGCACGGTGGCGCCGTCGTCCGAGGATTACGACATCTATCTGCTGGACGCCGACGGCAACCAGATCAACAGTTCGGCGGCCGGCGGAACGCCCGAGGAAATGTTCCAGACGGTGGACCCCGGCATGTCCACGTTCACGGTTCGGGTTATCCCCTGGCTGGTCACCGGCTCCACGGCGGACACCACGATCACGCTGGAATTCTTCGAAAGCACCGGCGGCGGTGGCGACGGCGGCACCGGTAACGATGGCCGCCTGCCGTTCGATCCGACCGCGCCGCGTTACTCGACCTACGTGTCCCCGCCCAACGAAGGCAATGACGCGGGCGAGCCCACGATCGGATTCAACCCGTTCACCGAACGGGCGATGTTCATCTCCTACACCAACGCGCTGCGCGTGACCTTCCCGGAAAAGCTGGAAACTCCGCTGCCGCAGGCCTGCGACGCCGTCTGGGAGAACAAGTCCGGACTGATCACGACGCTGAACTCCCTGGACCCGATCATGTACACGGACCAGGCCACGGGACGGACCTTCAACTCGCAGCTGGCCGGCGCCAACAGCCTGTTCGAGTACACCGACGATGACGGCGACACCTGGATCCCCGGCCAGATCGGCCTGCCCAATGGCGGCGCCGATCACCAGGGTGTGGTGAGCGGCCCCTACCCCGAAGGCTTCCCGACGGCGGGTCTGCTGTTCCCCAACGCGGTGTACTACTGCTCGCAGTCGGTCGCGGCGGCGTTCTGTGCCCGCAGTGACGACGGCGGCCAGACCTTCGGTCCCGGCACGCCGTTCAAGAACCTGGATTGCGGCGCCGGCGCGCTGCACGGCCACCCGAAGGTCGCACCCGACGGCACGCTCTACATTCCGGACAGCTCGCAGTGCGTCGCTTCGCTGGGCCTGGACGGCAGCTCCGAGAAGGTCGTGGCCTTCGTCAGTGAGGATGCCGGCACGACCTACGAGGTCCGTCCGCTGCCCGACAGCCAAGGCGGCGCCGGTTCCGACCCGTCCATCGCGCTGGCGACCGACGGCACCGCCTACATGTGCTACGAAAACGCGGACGGCACCACGCGTGTGGCGGTCTCCGGCGACAAGGGCGTGACCTGGGAGCATGATCAGGACGTCGGCGCCGCCGCCGGTCTGGTGGCTACCCGGTTCCCGGCCATGATCGCGGGCGACCCGGATCGCGCCGCCTGCGCCTTTCTCGGAACGACCACGGTCGGTGCGGACGAGGACCTGAGCTTCGAAGGCGTCTGGTATCCCTACATCGCGACGACCTACGACGGTGGCGAAACCTGGCAGCTGGTCAACGTCAGTCCGAACGACCCGGTCCAGGGCTTTGGCGGCGTCGGCCCCAGTGGCACCAACCGCAACCTGCTGGACTTCAACGACCTGGAGCTGGACAACCTCGGCCGCCCGATGTTCGCCTATGCCGACGGCTGCATCGGCGGCTGCGTGCTGGACCCGAGCCAGAACAGCTTCGCCGCAAAGGGCACCATCGTTCGGCAGTCCGGCGGGCGCCCGTTGTACGCGGAATTCGACAACCTGGCCGGTCAGCAATTCAATGTCGGCGCACCGATCCCGCCGGCCGCGGCCTGCGCCTTGCAGGACGACAGCCTGCGCACCTTGACCCAGACCAGGGTTGTCTGGCGAGAGCCTGACAATGGCGGCAGCGAGATCACCAACTATGAGGTCTACCGCGCCGAGAATCCGGCCGGCCCCTACGAGTTCGTGGGTGATGCCGGTGCCCGGAACCAGTTCATCGACACCACGGCCAGCACGTCCGTGCCGGAGTACTCGTACAAGATCGTCGCGGAGAACACGGCTGGCAGCTCGGTCGACAGCAACATCATCACGCTGCCGATCGAGGATGACGTGATCGTCGACACCTGCTCGCTGCCGGGTGACACGATCATCCTCGATTCCGAGGGCGATTCGGCAACGCCGGATCACGACATCATCTCGGTGTCCGTGGCAGAGCCAGCCGACTTCGCCGGTAACTTCGTCGTTACGCTCAAGGTTGCCACCTTCACGGCAACCGAGCCCCCGCCGACCTCGTTCTATCCGGTGCTGTTCCCGCTGCGGGACAACTTCTACTTCGCGCTCAACGTGGGAGAAGGACTGCCCAGCTTCGAGTACGGCACCTTCGAGGAATTGCCTCAGGGTCTGCTGGCCTTCACCGCGGAAGGCGATCTCGATGAACGCAGCACGTACAGCGCGGACGGCACGATCGTCTTCGTGGTGCCGAAAACGCTGTTCGGCGAGCTGAACGCGGGCGACATCATCGCCGGCTTCGATGTTCGCTCCCGTGTCGGGTCGGCCTCGCTGCCGAGCCGAGACACCGCGGGACCGGCCGACTATCTCGTTCGCACGGATCTGATCTGCGACGGCCTGGTCGGCAATCTGCTCGCCACCCTCGCCGGCAGCCGGAACGAGGGCGAAGCGCCGCTGAGCGTGGACTTCACGATCTCCGGCCAGGCGCCCGACGGGGAAAGCCTCAGCAGTTACTCGATCCAGTTCGGTGATGGCTCGTTCGTCGAGGACGAACCCTTCGGCGGACAGGACTCGGTGACCATCACCCATGTGTACAACGCCGCGGGCACCTACCGTGCGCAGGCCTCGGTGAAGGACACCGCGGGCTCCCAGAGCAGCAACCTGGCGGAGCACACGGTCGTCGTGGCTGAACCCGGTACCGGTGGTTCAGGCGGCGGTGGTGGTTCGTCTGCAGGCGCGACCGGCGGTGGCGCTCTGGGCTGGCCGCTGCTGGCACTGCTGATGGTCGTGGGTGTACTGCGCCGACAGCTGCGCGGCGGTCGCCGCATCGGCTAGTTTCAACCCGGCATGATCAAGCCCCTGATCCATCCGATCAGGGGCTTTTTTGTGTCTGCGGACTTCTTACCGAGGTTAGTGCGTCAAGCGGCGAATGCGCTGAATCTTTTGCGCGCCGGCCAGTCGATAGAAATCGCGTAGCGTTCTGTGACGCTGCTCGGGTCGCCGAGACGTTGGCAGCCGCACGCAGTAGTGCCTCGCCAGGCGTGTCGCAGTCCGGTAGCGCCAGCGCTGTTCCGCATCGAGACTCGAACGCAGGGCTGGCTGGTCGAACAGCCAGTGGAGCAAGGCGGTGTCGGGAACCGAAACGCCCTGCCCCTGAAGCAACTGCTCAACCACGACAAACTTGTCGATCTCGCCCTGCAACTCCATCTCCAGCTGGCTGACAGGACGGTTCACCTCGGCTCTCGCGGCCAGATAGACGAAATGACTCACGCCTTCGGTCGCGAGCAGCCAGGCGCCGAGATTGTCGGCGTCGACAGCACCTCCGGCGACCTGCGCGAGTACAGCAGCATCCAGAAACAACGACAGGTTCAACTCCCCATCCCGCTCGAGCACGAGCAGCGCTTCATCCAAATCGTCGGCGACGGCGCCCAGATGGACGGCGAGGTGTCGATCCGTCACCAGAAACCGCCTTATGTCCGGCACTGGCGCAAGCGCGTAAATCTGCTCGAGCGTGGTTTGAAGATCACGCAGCGGCGCCATCAAGGCGGGCGTCATGACGAGGGGCTCAGTGCCGCCAGGCACCGGTCTCCTGCGCCACCGGCTGGATGCCGAGCTTCTCAAGCTGTCGCGCCGCCCGGATGCTGCCGGTCTGCGCCCACAGGGTGTAGAGCTGCACGACGTCGCTGTCGGACTTGAGCTGCGCCTGCTCGGAGACCTCCTGCAACACGTCGACGAAGCGGCTGAACTTCTGAGCCAGCTCGCCGAAGATGTCGCGGAATACCGCGCGGGCACGCGAAGTCTCGTAGATGTCACGCAGACAACTGTAGGCGTTGCCGCCCATCGACACGTAGTAGCCAATCCCGACCTGGCGGCGCTCCAGCCACTCCGGAAAGATGCCGGCGATGAACAGCGCCAGATCACCCAGTCGCTGGAGGGCATCGTTGCGTGCTTCGGGGCTGGGCGCCTCCACGGCCTGCTGATACAGACCGGTCAGCGGTTGCAGCACCACGCCATCCGGTGTCGCTTCGAACACGCGCTCGGCGTGAACGAACCCCGTCAGCATGTGCACCAGATAAACCACCGTTTCCTCGGTAGCGTCCACGCGTTGATGCGACATGGCGTCGCAAACGGACGTGTTGAGGTATTCACGCAGTCCCATGTCCGTCAAGCTCATGGTTGCTCTCACCCTAGCCTCCTTTGTCGTCAATCGACCGTGCAGAACTCCAGTGTCGTTTCGTGATCAATCCTGCAAGCTCCATGCCCGAGATTGATTTTCATATCAACTATCAACGAGTTGGGAGACATTTATGAGGGCTCTTCGACCATCAGGAATCACCCAAGCCGGATTCCGGGGCAGCCCCGGTTGACGACTGTGGTCGCTCCCGGGCGCGCGGCCCGCCCGGACACCGGATCGGGAATTTCGACGGTGTGTCCGCCCGCCAACGGATGCGGCTTGCCATGTCGGGGACAACACCCCATAATCCGCGGCCCTTCAGGCGCGTAGCTCAGCTGGTTAGAGCACCACCTTGACATGGTGGGGGTCGTTGGTTCGAGTCCAATCGCGCCTACCAACACTGGAGAAGCCCTCACCGAATGGTGGGGGCTTTTTCGTTGGTGCTCCTGTTTGGGATTGGACTCTCGCCAACGACCCGTCGGGTCGTGGTTGCCAGACGCATCCCTGCGCCCGGTCCTGCGGACTCGCTGCGCTCGCGTCGGGTCGTTCCCGACAACCCGATCGAGTCCAATCGCACCTACCAATACCCGGAATAGCCCTCACCGAATGGTGGGGGCTTTTTCGTTGGCGCTCCTGTTTGGGATTGGACTCTCGCCCGCACTCCTTCGGGTCGTGGTTGCTCGACCTCTCCCTGGGCCTCGCCCTGGCGGGTGTGGGGCGGTGAGGGTTCGCCGTGCTCGAACAAAGACTTCACATCCGGAACCGCACGCGGTTCTACACTCGCTCTTTCTCGACGAAATTGGATAGCATGCTCGCGGGGAGCCACTTCGCTGATCTCGGGCGAACTGAATACCGTTGCGACAACGCCACCGGCCGGTGAACACACCGCTGCCGATACGGGCGGATTTGATCCATGTGTCGCTCCGGGATGTGGCTGTGAATGAGCGCGCGGGCGCCTCACTCAGGGAGTTCATTGTTGAAAGTCGTGATTCTGGCGGGAGGATTTGGCACCCGCCTTGCCGAAGAAACCGGGACGCGCCCGAAGCCGATGATCGAGATCGGCCAGCGTCCGATCCTGTGGCACATCATGAAGATCTACAGTGCCCACGGCATCAACGACTTCGTCATCTGCCTGGGGTATCGCGGAAATATCATCAAGGAATATTTCGCGAACTACATGCTCAACGTCTCCGACGTCACCTTCGATTATCGAAACGGACGGACGGAGTACCACCGCCACAACGCCGAGCCCTGGACCGTGACGCTGGTGGACACCGGCGAGGCCACGATGGTCGGCGGACGCATCCAGCGGGTGCTGCCTTATGTGGCTGACGACGAAGCGTTCTGCCTGACCTACGGGGATGGTGTCGCCGATATCGACATTGCGGCAAGCATCAAGCTGCATCGCAGCGAAGGTCGCCTGGCCACCGTCACCGCGGTCCAGCCGCCGGGGCGGTTTGGCGCGATCTGGACCGAGGGCCACCGCGTCACCGCGATGCGGGAAAAGCCCAACGGCGACGGCTCCTGGATCAATGGCGGATTCTTCGTTCTGAACCCCGGTATCGGTCGCTATCTGACCGGCGATGACTGCGTCTGGGAGCGCGAGCCGATGGAACGTCTGGCCGATGACGGCGAGTTATCCGTCTATCACCATCGCGGCTTCTGGCATCCGATGGATACGCTGCGCGACAACCGCCACCTCAACGCCCTGTGGGACGGCGGCGCGGCTCCCTGGAAGCTCTGGTCATGAGAATTCTGGTCATCGGCAACATGGGCTACGTTGGTCCGGTGCTGTGCGAGCATCTGCGCCGGACACGGCCGGACGCGACGCTGATCGGCTACGACAGCGGCCTGTTCGGACATTGTCTGACCACGGACCATTTCCCCGAACGCGTGCTCGACACGCAGCATTTCGGCGATGCGCGGAACCTGTCCGCCGCCTTGTTCGAGAACATCGACGCGGTGGTGTACCTGGCCGCCGTGTCCAACGATCCGATGGGCCGCGACTTCGCCAAACCCACCGGCGAAATCAATCACGAAGCCGCCGTCCATTGCGCCGGGCTCGCGGCTGAAGCCGGCGTCAGCCACTTCGTGTTCGCATCCAGTTGTAGCGTCTACGGTTACGCCGAGGATGCCCGGGCGCGGGCCGAAGGCGACCCGATCGATCCGCTGACCGCCTACGCACGCTCCAAGATCGCCGCGGAACACGGGCTGGCGGCGCTGGCCGACAGCGGCATGACCATCAGCTGCCTGCGCTTCGCCACGGCCTGCGGCATGTCCCCTCGCCTGCGCCTGGATCTGGTGCTCAACGATTTCGTCGCCGGCGCGGTCGCTTCGGGGCAAATCACCGTACTCAGCGACGGCACACCCTGGCGCCCGCTGATTCACGTCAGGGACATGGCCCGCGCCATCGACTGGGCCGTGGATCGTCCGACCGAGGCCGGCGGCGCGTCTCTGGTGGTCAACGTGGGCAGCGACTCCTGGAACCTGCAAGTCGCCGATCTGGCCCACGCGGTGGCGGGCGTCATCGACGGCACCACGGTGTCGATCGCCACCGATGCCCCGCCGGACAAGCGCTCCTACCGCGTCGACTTCAGCCTGTTCCAGTCGCTGGCGCCGGACCACCAGCCGCTGGAAACGCTGGACAGCACGATTCAGGGTCTTCGCGAAGGACTGGCCGCGATCGGCTTCAACGATCCGGCGTTCCGCGAATCGCTGCTGATGCGACTGCGCGCGCTGCGTGCGCTGATCGACGCGGGCCGGCTGTCGCCCGACCTGCGCTGGACCGACCATGCGGATTGAACCGCTGTCCATCGCTGGCGCCGCGCTGATCCATCTGGAGCCGCATGCCGACGACCGTGGATTTTTCGCACGGAGCTTCTGCGAGACCGAATTCGCCGCCGCCGGACTGGAAACCCGGTTTCCACAGGCCAACCTGTCCCTTTCGAAGCTGCGCGGCACGCTGCGCGGCATGCACTATCAATTGCCGCCCCACGCGGAAACCAAGCTCGTGCGCTGCACCCGCGGCGCACTGTTCGACGCCATCGTCGACCTGCGGCCGCAATCTCCCAGCTTCGGTCAGTGGACCGGCGCCGAGCTGACGGCGGACAACCGGGTCGCGATCTACGTGCCGGCCGGCTGTGCGCACGGCTTCCAGACACTGGCCGATGACACCGAAGCCAGCTACATGGTGTCGGCGGCCTATGCACCCGGCAGTGAGCGCGGGCTGCGTTTCGACGACCCCTGGTGTGGCATCGACTGGCCGATGACGCCAACCGACATGTCCGACAAGGATCGCACCTGGCCCTTGTTCAATGCCGACTACCACGCCGTGGAGCGATTCCGTGATCCTGGTTGATCGCAAGCTCGCCGAGCGCGAGGAGCAATGCCGGCCCATCCGCGTCGGACTGCTGGGCGCCGGGTTCATGGCCAGGGGGCTGGTCAACCAGATCGCCAACTCGGTCCCGGGCATGCGGGTCACCGCCATCGCCAATCGGACGGTGCAACGGGCGGCGGACATTGCCGGTGAAGCGGGCCTGACGCCGATCAGCGCGACGGCCGAGAGGCTGGCGGCCGGCGTGGCGGACTCCGAAGTGCTCGTCACCGACGATCCGGAACTGCTGTGCCGCGCCGATGGCATCGATTGCATTGTCGACGCCACCGGCGCTATCGAATACGGCGCGCAAGTCACGCTGGAAGCCTTCGCCAGCGGCAAGCCCGTGGTGTCGATGAACGCCGAGCTGGAAGGCACGGTGGGCGCCATCCTGCAACAGCGCGCGAATGCCGCCGGCGTGCTGTTCACGCTCTGCGACGGGGACCAGCCCGGCGTGCAGATGAACCTCTACCGCTTCGTCCGCGGCATCGGCCTGACCCCCCTGGTCTGCGGCAACATCAAGGGCCTGCAGGACCCATACCGCACGCCCGCGACGCAAAAGGCCTTCGCCGAGCGCTGGGGGCAGAACCCGACGATGGTGACCAGCTTCGCCGATGGCACCAAGATCAGCTTCGAGCAGGCCTGCGTGGCCAACGCCACCGGCCTGTCCATCGAGCGACGCGGCATGCGCGGCGCCGATGTCGACGGGCATGTCGATGAGCTGTGCGCGGAATACGACGTCGAGCAGCTCCGCGCCCTTGGCGGCGTGGTCGACTACGTCGTGGGCACCCGGCCGGCGCCCGGCGTGTACGTGCTCGCCACGCATAACGATCCCAAGCAACGTCACTACCTGGCGCTATACAAGCTGGGCGACGGTCCTCTGTACAGTTTCTACGTGCCCTATCACCTGTGCCATTTCGAGGTTCCGCTATCGATCGCCCGCGCGGTGGATTTCGGCGATGCGGTGTTGCAGGCACGCCGGACGGCGCCGTCCGTGGACGTGGTCGCCACCGCGAAACAGGATCTGCGCGCCGGTCAGCGGATCGACGGACTCGGCGGCTTCGACACCTATGGCCAATGCGAGACGCATGCGCGCACGCGCGACGCCGGGCTGCTGCCCATCGGCCTGGCCGAGGGCTGCGTGCTCAAACGGGATGTGCGCAAGGACCAGGTGTTGACCCACGCCGATGTCGAGCGGCCGGCCGGACGCCTGATCGATCGTCTGCGCACCGAACAGGACGCGGTCTTCACCGGATGAAGATGGCACCTTCGGACCGGGAACAACGCGCCACCTGCGTGGGAGATGGCCGGGAGCCTCCCGTGCTCGCCCTGTCGCTGCGCAAGCTCGACCAGCTCGTGGCTTACGCCCTGGGCTACGAAATCGAGGACGTGCTGCGCAGCGCCGGACCGACCGAGTTCCGAACCCCGGGCGACATCCGGCAGCTGGAACGCTCGCGCAAGCTCTACAAGACCGCGCGCATGCTGAGATGCCCGCGCCGGGTGGCCCGAACCTTGGCACCGATGCGTGAACGTGTCCCGCTCAACCGGGACTACGAGCTGTTCGTCTTCAACGCGCACAACCCCTGGGCGCTTTACGCGCTGGAGACCATCCCCGACTGGCGCGAGCGCTGCGCCCACGCGGTCTGCTATCTGAACGAGGCCTGGGTCAGCAGGCTGCCGACGAACTACCTGATGGAGATGCTCAATCGCTTCGATCATGTGTTCATCGGGCTGCAGAATCCGGTCGAGCCGCTGAGCCGGCAACTGACCACACCGGTGAGCTACCTGCCACTGGGCTGCGATGTGCTGCGTTTTGCCCCGGCGGACATCGACCGGCCGCGCAGCGTCGATCTCTGCAATATCGGGCGGCGCGCGACCTCCACGCACCGGGCGCTGCTCACGGCCATGCGCACCCGGCCATCCTGGTTCTACTACTTCGACACGGCCCAGGCATCGGGCACCGGGCGCTCGTTCCGCGTCGACGAACCGGCCGAACACCGGCTGCTGCTCGCACAGTTGTTGCGCAACAGCCGGTACTACATCGCCAATCGCGCCCGCATCAACGAATCCGCGACGACCCACGACGCACAAGAAATCTCCGCCCGCTTCTACGAAGGCGCCGCCGCCGGCACCGTGATGATCGGTGTGCCGCCGGACAACCCGAGCTTTCGCGAACAGTTCGACTGGCCGGACGCGGTGATTCCCGCGCCCTATGAGCATCCCGGCATCGTCGAACAGCTCGACGAACTGGATCGCGATCCCGAGCGGCTGCGGGCGATCCGCGTCAGCAACGTCCGCGAGTCCGCGCTTCGCCATGACTGGCTGTACCGGCTCAAGCAGATCTATTCCGCCGTCGGCCTGCCGCCCTCCCGGTCCATGGTGAACCGGGAAGCCCGGCTGCACGAACTCGCCGACCGGCTGTCCTGACCGCGTCGCTAGCTCGCTGATGCACTGAACAGCGACCGGCAATCGCCGCTGATGTCGCTGGATTCGGGG
>CALBOV010000063.1 GCA_937896565.1 uncultured Salinisphaerales bacterium | reverse complement strand
CGACGAGGAAATCCGCCGCGTCATCCAGGTGCTGTCTCGCCGGACCAAGAACAACCCGGCGCTGATCGGACGCCCCGGTGTCGGCAAGACCGCCATCGCCGAGGGGCTGGCCCAGCGCATCATTGACGGTGAAGTCCCTGAAGGCCTGCGCGACAAGCGTCTGTTGTCGCTGGATCTGGGCGCGCTGATCGCCGGCGCCAAGTTCCGCGGCGAGTTCGAGGAACGGCTCAAGTCCGTGCTCAAGGACCTGTCCAAGCAGGAAGGCCGGATCATCCTGTTCATCGACGAAATCCATACCCTGGTCGGCGCCGGCAAGGCGGAAGGCGCCATGGACGCCGGCAACATGCTCAAGCCCGCGCTGGCGCGTGGCGAACTGCACTGCATCGGCGCCACCACGCTGGACGAGTACCGCGAGAACATCGAAAAGGATGCCGCGCTGGAACGTCGCTTCCAGAAGGTCGTCGTCGACGAGCCGTCGGTGGAGGACACCATCGCCATTCTGCGCGGACTCAAGGAGCGTTACGAGGTGCACCACGGCGTCGAGATCACCGACCCGGCCATCATCGCGGCCGCGCGGCTGTCGCACCGGTACATCTCCGACCGGCAGTTGCCGGACAAGGCCATCGACCTGATCGACGAGGCCGCCAGCCGGATTCGCATCGAGATCGATTCCAAGCCCGAGGCCATGGACCGCCTGGAGCGGCGCATCGTCCAGCTCAAGATCGAGCAGGAAGCGCTGAAGAAGGAGTCCGACGACGCTTCGCGCAAGCGCCTGGAGTCGCTGAAGACCGACATCGCCAAACTGGAACGCGAGTACTCCGACCTGGAGGAAATCTGGAAGTCGGAGAAGGCCAGCGTCCAGGGCGCCTCCAGCATCAAGGAGGAACTCGAACGCGCCCGCATCGAGCTGGAGCACGCCCGGCGTGCCGGTGATCTGGGGCGGATGTCCGAGTTGCAGTACGGGCGCATCCCGGAACTGGAGCGTCAGCTCGCCGAGGCGCAGGCCGCCGGCGATGGTGAACAGCGCAAGTTCCAGCTGCTCAAGAGCCGCGTGACCGACGAGGAAGTCGGCGAGGTCGTGTCCAAATGGACCGGCATCCCTGTCGCCAAGCTGATGGAGGGCGAGCGCGAAAAGCTGC
Organism: uncultured Salinisphaerales bacterium; assembly: GCA_937896565.1. Lineage (GTDB taxonomy): Bacteria > Pseudomonadota > Gammaproteobacteria > Nevskiales > OUC007 > Abyssibacter. Next base: position 2,906 of record CALBOV010000063.1, on the reverse strand, counting down.
TGCAGATGGAATCCGTGCTGCACGAACGGGTCGTCGGCCAGGACGAGGCGATCTCCGCCGTGGCCAACGCCATCCGCCGCTCCCGCGCGGGCCTGTCCGATCCATCCAAGCCGGTGGGCAGCTTCCTGTTCCTGGGGCCGACCGGGGTTGGCAAGACCGAGCTGTGCAAGACGCTGGCCGGCTTCCTGTTCGATTCGACCGAGAACCTGATCCGCGTCGACATGAGCGAATTCATGGAGAAGCACTCGGTGTCCCGGCTGATCGGCGCCCCGCCCGGTTACGTCGGCTACGATCAGGGCGGTTATCTGACCGAGGCCGTGCGCCGCAAGCCCTACTCCGTGCTGTTGCTGGACGAGGTGGAAAAGGCGCACCCGGACGTGTTCAACATCCTGTTGCAGGTGCTGGACGACGGCCGCCTGACCGATGGTCAGGGCCGCACCGTGGACTTCCGCAACACCGTCGTGGTGATGACTTCGAACCTCGGCAGCAACCTGATCCAGGATCTGTCGTCGGGCGACGAGGACAACAGCTACGCGGCAATTCGCGAGGCGGTTCTGGAAGTGGTGCGGCAGCAGTTTCGGCCGGAGTTCGTCAACCGCATCGACGAAGTGGTCGTCTTCCACCCGCTGGCCAAGGATCAGATCCGCAACATCGCGCTGATCCAGGCTCAGGGGCTGATGGCGCGGCTGGCCGAACGCGACCTGTCGCTGTCGTTCACCGACGCCGCGCTCGACCGGCTGGCCGACGCGGGCTTCGACCCGGTGTACGGCGCCCGGCCACTCAAGCGGGCGCTGACCCAGCTCGTGGAAAACCCGTTGGCCAACCGGATTCTCGCCGGCGACTTCGCACCCGGAACGACCATCCGCATCGAGACCGGCGACGACGGGTTCGAGTTTCGTGCCGAGGCCGCCTGAGCCCGAGCAACGGATCGGTGGGGGAACCCTCCGATCCAAAGTTGCCCGAGGTGATGGGCGACCTCCGCCGCGGTGACAGGCCGGCGCGCTGCTAGGGCGTGCCGGCGTCGTCCCGGTCGATCCGGCGCGCAGTTCGCAGAATGTCGCGGAGCTCGTGCCGGGCCCGGAACAGGCCGAATGCGATGAATGCTCCGGTGGTCCAACTCAACATCGAACCGGTCGGGTCCGCGATCAGAAATGCCCCGACCAGTGCGACATAAAGCGCCACACGAACAACCATCAGATTCGGCTGCAACCACTTCCGACCAAAACCGCGATAGATGTAATAGGGAATCCAGCGCGTGATCGCCAGGGTGGCCAGCGCCAGAATACCCGGCGCTGACGCCGGCACGACGATCAGGCAGGCGGTGACCCGGACAAACTGCAGCACAAGGTGCAGCCAGACACGCGTCGCGTAGTCCACGCGGTTGAACACCCGGTAGATCAGGTGCAACACCACGAGACCCGCCATCCAGACCGCGAACAGGGCCATCGTCGATCGCGGCGGGTCCAGCAGGACAATCCCGCCAGCTCCCAGAACCGCGGCCCAAACCCACGGTTGCACGACCGGCATCGCAGCCGCGTGTGAGAAGTACGCATTCGAGAGTTTCGGATTCGATTCGAAACGCTCACCACAACGATCATTGTCGACATATCCCTGCTCGTAAATCGCCCAGAACGAAACCAGCAACAAGGCCAGACCGGCCAGATGAAGCATCGGCGCCGACGCGAGCGTGACCGTCGCCAGCGCCCAGTACGCGTAGTCGTCGAGCAGGATGCCGCGTCGCAGATAGTGCTTGCCGGGTCGCTTCACCTTGCTGGTGTAATCGAACGGCAGGTAAACCCGGCTGAGGGCGTGTTGATACCGCGCGTCGGGCCATTGCGTGAAGACCGGGTGCCCTGCCTGATCCAGTACGGGCAGATCGGCGCCGGAGTCGGTCACCACCATGGCCGCGGCCAGCGTCTGGCGACCCAGGCGCGCATCGATCAGCGCGAGCTTGCCATCGCGCCGATCCCGTGTCCCACGCAGCGAGCAGGCTACCAGTTCAACGTCATGCCAGCCCATTGCGTCGAGCAGTGGTCGGATGATCGGCTCGAAGCCGATGCTGACCACGACAACGCGCTGCGGCCCCGTCCGCAGCGCGGCGGACAATGGCTTGTTCAGCCAGTCCGCCCCCTGCCGAGCCGCGTAACGATGCCAGCGGCGCCATTGCAACGGTGCGCACAACAGCACCGTACGGATTCGCCAAATGTCCCGCGTCGGCTCGCCGCCACCGCTCCACCGCCACGGCTTGATGACATCCAGAACCCGGAGAAGAATCGCGATCAGTAGCCCAGGAAATGCCTGGTCGATGAATGCTTCCGTGGAGTTGCGCAGCCACAGCGTCTCGTCGAAATCCACCAGAACGGTGCCGTCGTGTGCTTCAACCTGACGCAACGCCGCGTCCGGCGAACGGGTGTGTTCGGCCGCAGGTGTAGCGGACTCATCATTCATTGATCGGACCCTGCGGAGGGTGGGACTGGCTGACCGATCTCGGTTCCCGTCACGGTCAGCACAACGTTCTGATCCACCAAGCGTACCGACGCCGTTGTGACAAACGTGTGAGCAATCGACATTGCCGACAAGCAGCCGGCGGTATCCTGAAGCCTCAGCAGCCGGCTCCGTCGCCCTCGGTCAGAATCATTCCCACCATACCCGCCATCGACATCTGCGGAGTATTCCACGGCGCCGGCACACGTGATGGGCCGAGGTGGAGGGCTATAGCCCCTGCTCGATTGCGATAACGCTGCAAGCGTCGCCCATCATCAGGCGATTGGCGATCTCGCGCCCGATTAGCAGATCCAACCGCTACCGGAGGCTTCGCAGCGTCAGTTCCGACGGTTTTTCAGCGAGGATTTGAAGGGCACCGGCGAATGGCAATCCGCGATCGTGGTTCCTTTCCCACCCGACCT
>CALBOV010000062.1 GCA_937896565.1 uncultured Salinisphaerales bacterium | reverse complement strand
CGACCCGCTGCGCCAGCGTCTGGAATCCGCCGGCGTGACCGTCACCGTGTTCGACGGCGTGGAACCCGATCCCAGCGTCGCGCTCATCGAGAAGGGCGTGGAGCAGCTCAAGCGGGACAGCGCCGACGCGATTCTCGCCATCGGCGGCGGCTCCAGCATCGATGCCGCCAAAATCATTGCCGCCCGCGCGACCAACAACAAGCCCATCCGCAAGATGGAGGGTTTGTTCCGCGTCTTCCGCCGGCCATTGCCTCTGCACGCGATCCCGACCACGGCCGGAACCGGTTCGGAGGTGACGATCGCCGCGGTGGTATCCGACCCGGAACGCCACAAGAAGATGTCGGTCATCGACCTGAAGCTGACACCCGTCAGTGCCTGCCTGGACGGCAAGCTCATGGCCGGCCTGCCGCCGGGCGTGACCGCGGCCACCGGCATGGACGCGCTGACACACGCCGTGGAGGCGTACATCTCGCGCAACGCCATGAAGCGGACGGATGAGCAGGCCATCGAGGCCACGCGCCTGATCATGGAGCACCTGCCCAAGGTCATGGACGACGGTCAGAACATCGAATCGCGTCAGCAGATGGCGCTAGCCTCCTACAAGGCGGGCATTGCCTTCACCCAGGCCGGGGTCGGTTACGTGCACGCCATCTCGCACAACTTCGGCGCCCGCTACCACACGCCCCACGGTCTCGGAAACGCAATCGTCCTGCCCTACGTGCTCGAGTATTCCAAGACGGCCTGCGCGGGCCGCCTGGCCGACCTGGCGCGTGTCAGCGGCATGGACGGCGACGGTGCCGACGACCTGGAACTGGCCGAACGCTTCATACGCCGGGTCCGCGAAATGAATGCGCAGTTCGGCATTCCCGCCGGCCTGGACGCATTGCGGGACGAAGACGTTCCGGCCATCGCCAAGGCCGCGATGTCCGAAGCGCATTTCACCTACGCGGTCCCGCGCTACATGGATCGCGAAACCTGCGAGGCTTTCATCCGCACGATCAAGCTGCCACCGCAGCCATCCGAGGATGCCGCCCTGGCCGCTTGAACGTTTTGTGACCATCGCGGACGAACGCCCGCGAATCACGACCGCGGGCGCCACTGTTCACATGGTTATCCACAGATTCTGTGGAAAAGCGGAACGCGTCCGGAGCCATGAAGAATCCGGTCAGCGCGGGTTGTCCCGCAGCAGCCGGAAGATCTCCTGATTCGCCGACAGCAGGCTGGTCGTGCTGCCTTCGCAGATGGCCTGCGACGGATACTCCGTCGCACCGAACCACACGTGGCCGGCCGAATCCACGGTATTGAGCTGGACGACACGCTCCTCGGCACAGCCGGTCAATGTCCTCCGTTCCAGCTCGCCGGCCCCGGTCACCATGTCGTTGAAGACGCTGGCGCACTGGTTGGCCGCGCGAATCTGCGCGATCGTGTCCGCGACCGGCGGACGCTCGTCGTTGACCACGCCGGCACCCTCGCCCCCCTCGAACGGCGCACAGGTGTCCTGCAAACCGTGAAAATGAATCACGCTGAAGGGGCGGCTGGGCGTGCATTCGAACAAAGTGGTCGGCGGATCGGTGGACAGATCCTGATTCACCAGATAGCCCGCCGATACACCGACATGCGTGATCCGCTCCGAAAGCTGGCAACCCAGCCGATAGGCCATCATCCCGCCGTTGGAATGCCCCACGGCGGCTATCCGGGACGCGTCAATCGCGACACGCGCCGTGACCCGGTCGATGATCGCGGCGATCGCACCGACATGATCCACCTCGTCCCGTCGGGCACCACCGCAGCAGACGCCCGCATTCCAGGTCAGCAACTCGGTGTCGGTCGCGTATCCCTCGACGCGCACCACGGCGATACCCGCGGCCCCGGCGTCCGCCTGAATCTGCGCGGTCTGCTCGAAGCCGTCCGCGCTGCCGCCGCCGCCATGCAGACTGATCACCAGCGGAACCGGATTGTCCCGACCGGCGGCAGACGGCACGAATACGTAGAAGCGGGGGGCGATGCCATCGAGCACGATGGCATCCTCGGTTTCTCCGGTCGGGTAGGGGCCGGGACCACCGGCGCCATCACCGCCACCGCAACCGACCAGCAGTGACACCGCCAGTCCGAGCGCAAGGCTTCGCAGGCATCGCGGGCCAATGGCAAGTGAGAGAATCTGGGGCATCGTATTCAAATCATCCATGCAGTGAAGGGAGACACCATGCAGCCGGCTGACTACTGCGAGCGCGACCTGACAACAGCTCTGACCGCCATGGACGCCAAAACGCTCACCAGCGAGGCGCTGACGAGAGCGGTGCTCGATCGCATCGCCGAGCGCAACCCGAGCATCAACGCCGTGGTGGCGATGCAGCCCGAGGTCGCCCTGGAGCAGGCTCGGCAAGCCGATGCGGAACGCGCGGCGGGCCACCTGCGCGGACCGCTGCACGGCATCCCCATGACCATCAAGGACGGCTTCGAAGTCCAGGGGATGGTGACCGCCAGCGGCTCCCCCAGCCTGAAGAACTACCAGCCCAAGGCCAATGCCGCGGCCGTGCAACGCCTGATCGATGCCGGCGCCATCATCGTCGGCAAGACCAATGTCCCGTTGTTCTGTGGCGACTTCCAGTCCTACAACGCGGTGTACGGCACCACCAATAACCCCTGGGACACCAGCCGGTCGCCAGGTGGCTCCAGCGGCGGCGCCGCTGCCGCCCTCGCCTCCGGCATGACGCTGGTGGAACTGGGCAGCGACATCGGCGGATCAATCCGCAACCCCGCCCATTTCTGTGGTGTCTACGGCCACAAGCCCTCGCAGGGTATCGTCCCGACACGCGGCCACATCCCCGGCCCGCCCGGCACGAAGGCGCAGACGGACATGGTGGTTGCCGGTCCGATGGCGCGCAGCCCGTCGGATCTGCGCCTGATGCTGGACGTGCTCGCCGGTCCAGACGAAATGGATGACGAAGGTTGGCAACTGGACCTGCCCGACTGCCGCTGGCAGGCCGATGAACTCCGGGTGCTGTGCTGGTTCGACGATCCGATCTGCCCGATCGACAGTGGCTACCGCGCGCAGCTGCGCAATGCCGCATCGGCCCTCAAGGAGCTGGGCGCGTCCGTCACCGAGACACCACCGGACGACCTGCAACTGAGTCGCTACTACCCGCTATACATGCGGTTGCTCGCGGGGGTCATGGGCGGGGGTGTCCCCTCCAAGCTGTTCCGACAGATGCAGTGGGCCGCGCGCATGGGGCGCCTGACTGGCAAGACCGCAGCGGACACCCTGCCGGGCTACGCCGCGGGCGCGACGCAGACACACCGCCAGTGGCTGCGCGACAACGAGATGCGTCACCGCATGCGCCACCAGTGGCGGACCCTGTTCGAATCCCACGATGTCATCCTGATGCCCGTCACACCCACGCCGGCCATGCCGCATCAACATGCCGGCAATCTGTTCAAACGCCGCATCCAGGTCGATCGCGTCTCGCGGCCCTACGCCGACAACATGGCGTGGATCTCGCCCGCCACCCTGCTGCACCTGCCAGCCACCGTCGCACCGATCGGACTCACCGACCGCCTGCCCGTCGGCGTGCAGATCGTCGGGCCGTACCTGCATGACAAGCGGACGATTCGAGTGGCGGAATTGCTGAGCAAGCTTACTCCGTTCCCAGCGATGTCCGGATAACTGCTACGGTGTGCACATCTTGCATTTCGTGGCCATTACTCGTGATTCGAACCGTTTCTTTTGCAGTCCTGATGTTTCTGACGACCGTAGCCGTGGCTGCCCCAGTGCCCGTGGAATCCTTCGCGAAGCTCCCAGAGTTTCGCAGCGTCTCACTCTCCCCAACCGGAGAGTATCTGGCCGCAACTGTCCCACGCGGAAACCGCACCGGCATCATTGTCGTGAATATCGACAGCATGGAAGCGATGTCGGCGAAGGATTTTGGCAGTGACACCCACGTACTGGGTGTGCGATGGGTCAGCAACGATCGACTGATTGGGGAGATTGGAGAAAACTACGGGGCACTTGAGCAACCCAGCAGCGCCGGAGAGTTGTTCGCAAT
>CALBOV010000061.1 GCA_937896565.1 uncultured Salinisphaerales bacterium | reverse complement strand
CTGGCCGCGAGCCGTGCCCGATCCGATCTGAGCTGGTCGGTCGGTGTTCGCGATGATCGCGACAGCGGTGATCAGGCCCTGGTGTTCGGCCTTGGCTTGTCGCTGGGCAGCAGTCGCCGTTCACAGCCTGAACGCCAGGCCGCCGAGGCGCAGGTCGAAGCCTCGCACTGGGCCAGGCAGTCGGCCGGCCTGGAGGCCCAGGCGCTGGTCACCGCCGCCTGGGCCGAGCTCGATGCGTTGTACGAGGCCTTCGCGGTGATTCGTGATGACCTGGAGGCGCAGTCCGCCGAGGTGCTTCAGGCGATGCGCGACGGCTATCGCCAGGGCCGCTACAGCCTGCTCGAACTCACCACGGCGCAGCAGGACCTGCTGACCTGGCGGCAACGTCGCCTCGCCGTCGCCACCGAATACCACCAGACACGCATCGAGCTGGAGCGCCTGCTGGGCCGCTCGCTCGGGGAGAACGCAAGCCAATGAACGCATTCCATTCAAGCATTGTTTCAGCACTGTTCCTCCTGCTCGCCGGGGCCGGTTCCGCCCACGCATCGGGGGATCACGACCACGGGCACGGCGATGACCACGGCGGCGGGCATGCCGATCAGGTCGAGATGTCCGCCGACATGGCGGACCGCATGCAGGTGAAGACCGCGATCGCCGGTCCCGGGCAGTTGCGCATCACCCGCGAGCTGACCGGCCGTGTGCATACCGACCCGGCGCGCGTGTCGCGCGTGCGTCCAAGGTACGCCGGGCTGATTCAGTCCGTCAGCGCGCAACCCTGGACCCGCGTCACCGCGAACCAGGTGCTCGCCCGGGTGCAGAGCAACGACAGCCTGCAAAGCTACGACCTGCGCGCGCCGATCGGCGGATGGGTGGTGACCCGCAATGCCCAGGTGGGCGAGGTGACCGGGAGCGAACCGCTATTCGTCATCGCCGACCTGTCCGAGCTGTGGGTGGAGTTCGACGTGTTCGATCACGATCTCGATGTTGTTCGCGTCGGCCAGACCGTCGACATCTTCGGTCTTCACGACAATCCGGTCGGCCAGGGCGTGGTCGATCAGCTCTCGCCACTGGCGATTCACGCGGCGCAGTCGGTACGGGCGCGGGTGATCGCGCCCAACCCGGACGGCGCGTTACGACCCGGCCAGTATGTCCATGGCGAGTTGCTGGTCGAGGCGCAACCGGTCGACCTGCTGATTCCCCGCTCGGCCGTCCAGCGGCGGGAGGGGCGAAGCGTGGTGTTCGAACAGGTGGATGACGGCTACGCCCAGCGTCCGGTGGAACTGGGGCGGGGCAACGCCGAGTCGGTCGAAGTGCTGTCGGGACTGGAGCCGGGGGCGCGTGTCGTCGTCGGCAACAGCTATCTGATGAAGGCGGACCTCGACAAGTCCGGCGCCAGCCACCAGCACTGAGGACATCATCATGCTTGAAGCCATCATCCGGTTCGCGGTGGCGAACCGTGTCCTCGTGCTGTTCGCGGTGGTCCTGATCGGCGGCCTGGGCATCTACAACGCCCAGCGGCTGAACATCGACGCCGTGCCGGACATCACCACCGTGCAGGTGCAGGTCAACACGGCCGTTCCCGGCTACTCGCCACTGGAAGCCGAGCAGCGCGTGACCTTCCCGGTCGAGACCGCCATGGCGGGTTTGCCGCGCCTGGACTACACGCGTTCATTGTCCCGCTACGGGCTGTCACAGGTGACCGTCGTGTTTGAGGACGGCACCGACATCTACTTCGCCCGTCAGCTCGTCGCCGAACGCCTCGCCGGTTTGCGCGAGGCGCTACCGACCGGCGCGTCGCCGGCGCTGGGGCCGATCGCCACCGGCCTGGGCGAGATCTTCATGTACACCATCGGCGCCGAGCCGGGCACGGACTGGTCGCCGACCGATCTGCGCAGCGTGCAGGACTGGATCGTCCGGCCGCAGCTCCAGCAAACCGACGGCGTGGTCGAGGTCAACACCATCGGCGGGTTCGAGAAGACCTATCTCGTCGCGCCATGGCCGGACCGCCTGCTCGCCTATGACCTGACCGTGGACAACGTGATGTCGGCGCTGGCCCGCAACAACAGCAACATGGGCGCGGGCTACATCGAGCGTTACGGCGTGCAGTACCTGATCCGCTCACCGGGGCAGGTGCAGACGCTGGATGACATCCGCGGCATCGTCGTCGCCCGGCGCGACGGCGTGCCGATCCGCATGGACGAGATTGCCGAGGTCGCGACCTCGCGGCATCTGCGCAGCGGCGCGGCCACCCAGAACGGCGAGGAGGTCGTGCTCGGCACCACCTTCATGCTCATCGGGGCCAACAGCCGTCGCGTGGCGCAGGCCGTGTCCGAGCGGCTGGAAGCCATCGAGGCCTCGCTGCCCGAGGGCGTCACGCTGAACCCGGTCTACAACCGCGTGGACCTGGTCGACAAGACCATCGCCACCATCGAGAAGAATCTGGTGGAGGGCGCGCTGCTGGTCATTGCCGTGCTGTTCCTGATGCTGGGCAACCTGCGCGCGGCCCTGATCACGGCATTGATCATCCCGCTCGCGATGCTGATGACCATCAGCGGCATGGTCGCCAGCCGCACCTCGGGTAACCTGATGAGCCTGGGCGCGCTGGACTTCGGCCTGATCGTCGACGGCGCCGTGATCATCGTCGAGAACTGTCTGCGCCGGTTGTCCGAGGCGCAGCGCCAGGCCGGCGTTGCGCTGCTGCTGCGCGAGCGGCTGGCGCTGGTGCGGGCCGCGACCGGCGAGGGAATCCGGCCCAGCGTGTTCGCGATCACCATCATCCTGATCGTGTACCTGCCGGTGTTCGCGCTCAGCGGGGTGGAGGGCAAGATGTTCCATCCCATGGCGCTGACCGTGGTGATGGCGCTGCTCGCGGCGCTGGTACTGTCGGTCACCTTCGTGCCGGCGGCGCTG
>CALBOV010000060.1 GCA_937896565.1 uncultured Salinisphaerales bacterium | reverse complement strand
TGCTGGTGCTGTCGCGGCTGCGCGTGCCGGTCGTGTCGCTGGTGATCGGTGAGGGCGGCTCCGGCGGCGCGCTGGCGATTGGCGTTGGTGATCACCTGGCCATGCTTCAGCACAGCATCTACTCGGTGATCAGCCCCGAAGGCTGTGCGTCCATCCTGTGGAAAAGCGCCGAACGCGCCAAGGATGCGGCCGAGGCGATGGGAGTGACCGCGGACCGCCTGCTGGAGCTGAAGCTGATCGATGCCGTGGTTCGCGAGCCGCTTGGCGGCGCCCACCGCGATGTCGAAGCCTTGATGAACGTGGTGCGGGATCATCTGCGGACCGTGCTCAATCTGCTGGGGCAGAAGCCGATCCACGAACTGCTCGAGGCGCGTTACGCGCGGTTGATGGGCTATGGCCAGTTCAGGGATTCCGCCTGAGGCGAGCTTTGCGGCGGCGCCTGGCCGCCACTGGCTGATCGCGTTTTCCGGAGGCCTGGATTCTTCGGTGCTGCTGCACTGGGCGGTCGCCTGGGCGCGCGACAACCCGTCCATCCGGCTGCGTGCCATTCACGTCCATCACGGGCTGCATGCCGATGCCGATCGCTGGGCGCAGCACTGCCGGCGGCAGGCCGCCGATCTGGGCGTGTCACTTGAAGTCCGTCATGTCTGCGTCGACCGCGACGGCGGTCTGGGTCTGGAAGCGGCGGCGCGCGCGGCGCGGTACGCGGCGATCGAGAACCTGATGGAGCCCGGCGAGACGGTGTTGCTGGCGCACCATCGCGACGACCAGGCCGAAACCTTTCTGCTGAACCTCGCCCGTGGCGCCGGGCTGGACGGGTTGTCCGGCATGCCGGGGCAGCGCGCGTTCGGGCCCGGGTGGATTCATCGTCCGCTGCTGGAGCTGAGCCGGGCGCAACTGGAATCCGCGGCGCGGGCATTGAATCTCGAATGGATCGACGACCCGTCCAACGGCGACCTGTCTCTGGATCGCAACTACCTGCGGCATCGGGTGTTGCCGCTGCTGCGCGACCGCTGGCCGGATTTCTCCGACAGAACCGCCTCGGCCGCGGCGCATCTCGCGGACGTGGCGGACGAGTTGCGCGACGGTGATCAGGCGACGCTGGACGCTCTTTTCATGTCCGGCGGGCTGTCGGTCAGCGGTTTGCGGGCGCTGGATCGCGCGTTGGCCGCCAGGGTTCTGCGGCTGGCGATTCGCCAGGCGGGGTTGCCGGTGCCCGGCCGGGCCGTGCTGAGGCAGATCGCGGGCGTGATCGAGTCGACGCGTGAAGACGCCGAACACTGCGTGCGCTGGGGTGTCGCCGAGGTCCGCCGCTATCGGGATCTGCTGTTCATCCAGCAGGGCCTGCCGGCGATTCCGGAGGGCTGGTCGATGCAGTGGAACGGTCGGCAACCGCTGGTTCTGCCCGCGGGTGTCGGCTCGCTGGAATCCGACAGCGTTGGCGACGGGACGGTGCGGCTGGCGCGCCATGACGACGTGATCCGCCTGCCGGAGCGGCCGGGCAAGCGGCTGTCGAAATGGTGCCAGGAGCGGGGCATCGCACCCTGGGCGCGCACCCGATTGCCGGTGCTGTTGCGCGAGGGGCGGATGTGCACCATCGCCTCCACCCGGATTGACACGCGATACGCTCCGGGGAAACTGCAATGGAATCATGCGATTGCGGGAGTGCCGCCGGTTTGATCGGATTGTCCGGAAGCCCGGCCATCGGCTAACATCGGCGCTTCTCCAATCCAGCGAATTCCCCATGTCCAAGGAGCCGATGACCTGCTTTGTCTTTGTGACGGGTGGGGTGGTGTCTTCACTCGGCAAGGGCATGGCGGCCGCGTCACTGGCGTCGATCCTCGAGTCGCGCGGGCTGTCTGTCCGCATGATCAAGCTCGATCCGTACCTGAACGTCGATGCCGGCACCATGAGCCCGTTCCAGCACGGCGAGGTCTATGTGACCGACGACGGGGCCGAAACCGACCTCGATCTCGGCCACTACGAGCGATTCACGCACAGCAAGACCTCGCGGCTGTCGAATTTCACCACCGGCCAGATCTACAACAACGTGATCCGCAAGGAGCGCCGCGGCGACTTCCTTGGCGGCACTGTGCAGGTCATCCCGCATATCACCGACGAGATCAAGCACTGCGTGCGCAAGGGT
>CALBOV010000059.1 GCA_937896565.1 uncultured Salinisphaerales bacterium | reverse complement strand
CGCGCAGCCCGGCCGCGTGGCCCGGACCCGCGCGCTGACCCGGTCACGGGCGACCCGCTGATGCCCGCGACGGAACCGCCACGACTCGTGCGTTGCCCGCATTGCGGCCAGCGCACCAAGGCAACGCCCGAAAACCCATGGCGACCGTTTTGCAGCCGGCGCTGCAAGCTCATCGACCTCGGCGCCTGGTTCGAGGAGGAACATCGGATCCCGGGCAACGAGCCCGAGCTTCCGCCAGAACGGGACGACTGAACCCGCCCGGCCCGTCCGCCGCAGCGCTGACCAGCGGTGCCGTCAGTTCCAGAACCCGCGGATCCCGGCTACACCCGTTGCGCCCGCCCAGCGGGCCGCATCCAGATCCGCCGGGACCAGGCCGCCAATCGCGTACGCCGGCAAACCCGCCGGATCGATTAGTGCACGCCAGCGTAGCCAACGCATCGGCGCCCGGCCCGGATGTGACGGGGTCGGGCGCACGGAACCGACAACCAGTGCATCGACCCCAGCGGCAAGCGCCGCATCACGTTCGGCTTCGCCATGACAGGATGCGATACGCCAACGCGCCCAAGCAGGCCTGCTGACAGCGCAGCCGGGAAGGGCACGGTGCGGCAGGTGCCAGACCAGCGCGCCCGCGGGCAAGTCAGCGTCCCAGTCGAGTCCGGGCCGATCCACCGCGAGCATCGGACCATCCTGCCTCCAGAGCGCCAGCACCAGCGCGCGATACTGCGCGTCGTCCAGCGACGGCAGCCGCAGCCGCACGAGCCAGTCGTCGGGAATGGCGGGCCAGTGCGTCTTGAGCGCTTCGATCCGCATGTCCGGAGGCGTGAATGCATACCGCGAGGGCAGCTCCAGCGCCGCCACGATCGGGCGATCGGCCTCCAGCAGGCCGGCACCGGACAGCTCGGGGACGTCCAGCCAGCGGATCGCCTGCCCTTCGCGTCCTACCGGCTCGCCACCCCAGTCGTCGACCAGCCAGGTGTCCAGCAGCACCTCGCGATCCGGATAGCGGTGCCGCAGCCGGATCAGCGGCCGGCGCCGACGCACCTCGATTCCGAGTTCTTCGGCCAGTTCACGGCGCAATGCAGCCTGCACGGACTCTCCGGGCTCGCACTTGCCGCCCGGGAACTCCCATTGACCGGCGCCGGGCTTGCCGGCCCGCCGCTGGCTGATCAGCACCTGCCGACCGCGCCGGAGCACCCCCACGGCGATGTGCAGGGTCACGTCCGGTATTCGGCGTTGATGCGTACGTAGTCGTGTCCGAGATCGCAGGTCCAGATGGTCGCGTCGCTACCCCCGCGTCCGAGGTCGATGGTCACCATGAACGCGTCCCGCCGCATGACCTCGGACGCGTCGGATTCCTGATAACCCTCCGCCGGTTCGCCGCCGACCAGCACCCGGACATCGTCAATCATCAGATCCACATCCTCGATCTTCAGACCTTCCAGACCGCTGCGACCCACGGCGGCGAGCACGCGCCCCCAGTTGGGATCGCTGGCGAACCAGGCCGTCTTGACCAACGGCGAATGCGCGATGGTGAAGGCCACCTTGCGCGCCTCTTCGCCTGATCGGGCGCCGCGGACACGAACGGTGACGAACTTGCTGGCGCCCTCTCCGTCCCGGACCATCGCCTGGGCCAGATGCTGGCAGACCTCGATGATGGCGTCGCGGCAGGCGCGATAGGCGACGGTACCGATCTCGATCAATTCGCCCGACCCGGTCGCCGCCAGGGCGCAGGCATCGTTGGTGGACGTATCGCCATCCACGGTGATGCAGTGAAAGCTTGCGTCGACGGCTCTGGCGAGAATCTGCTCCACGGCCGCCTGGGACAGCGGCGCGTCGGTCGCGACGAAGGCCAGCATCGTCGCCATGTCCGGACGGATCATGCCCGCGCCCTTGCCGATCCCGGTCACCGTGTAGCGGGCGCCGGGCACATCGATGGTCCGGCTGACGCCCTTCGGCACCGAATCCGTCGTCATGATCGCCCGCGCCGCGGTCAACCAGCCGTCTTCGGTGAGACGATGTTGCAGTTCGGGAACCGTGGCCTCGATGCGCTCGACCGGCAGCGCCTCGCCGATGACGCCGGTGGAAAACGGCCAGACCGCCTCCGCCGCGCAGGACAATGATGCGGCCACGGCGGAGCAGCTGCGACGCACCGCCAGCACACCGGGCGAGCCGGTTCCGGCGTTGGCGTTTCCGCTGTTGATGATCCAGGCGCGTGATTGCGCGACGCGCCCCCGGTGTTCGCGGCAGATCCGCACGGGTGCCGCGGCAAACGCATTGTTGGTCAGCGCCACCGCGGACCGTGAGCCGGGCGCCAGCTCGATCAGCAGCAGATCGTCACGACCACGGTAACGAATGCCGGCGGCGCCGGCGGCAAGGCGAACACCGCCGACGGGCAGCAGCGCATCCGGTGCCGTCAGACCAACGGCCAAGACCGTACCCTGATCACGCTGGATGCCCGCCCTCGGTGAATTCGCAGCATTGCGGCCCTAGGAGACCCGCCCGTGGCATTGCTTGTACTTCTTGCCGGACCCGCAGGGACAGGGCTCGTTGCGCCCAATCTTGCGTTCACCACGCTCGAAGGTTTCCGGCTGTGGCGGCGCGGCCGGACGCTGTCCGGGACCGGCCTGAATCCGCCGTCCCGCCGCCGGCGCAGCGTCAGCGACCGGTTCCTCGCCGCCACCGGCGAGCGCGCTGCTCGCCTCGGCATGGCTGGCCTGGCCACGTGCCTGCAAGGCCTCGGCCTGTGCGCGGCGCTGGGCTTCCACCGCCTCGACATCAGCCTCGGCCTGGACGCGCACCTTGGACAGGGTTGCGATGACCTCATGCTTGAGTCGCGCGAGCAGGTCGTTGAACAGCTGGAACGCTTCGCGCTTGTACTCCTGCTTGGGATCCTTCTGCGCATAGGCACGCAGGTTGATGCCCTGCCGCAAATAGTCCATCGCAGCCAGATGCTCACGCCACAGGCGATCGAGCGTCTGCAGCATCACCGCCTTTTCGAAATGCTGGATGACACTTTCGCCGGCACGCTGCTTCTTGTCCGCGTAGGAGGCTGCCAGCAGCTCGTTCACGCGACGCCGCACGCCGACATCGTCCAGCGAGGCATCATCCTCCAGCCACTTGGCGATGTCTTCGTCGACACCGAACTCGGCGCGCAGCGCCTCGCTCAAGCCCTTGATATCCCACAGCTCCTCTGGCGAACCAGGGGGCAGGTAGGCCTGAACCACGCCGGAGACGACATCGGGCCGGATGGTGTCGATCAGGGCCGAAATCTCGTCGGCGGCCATCAGCTCGTTGCGCTGCGAGTAAATGACCTTGCGTTGATCGTTGGCGACGTTGTCGTACTCGAGCAAGTGCTTGCGGATGTCGAAGTTGTGCGACTCCACCTTGCGCTGGGCGGTCTCGATGGACCGGGACACCCAGCGATGCTCGATCGCCTCGCCCTCCTCCATGCCGAGCCGCTGCAGCATCGCGCGCATCCGCGGCGGTGTGAAGATCCGCATCAGCGTATCTTCCAGCGACAGGTAGAAGCGGGTCAGACCGGGGTCGCCCTGGCGGCCGGAGCGGCCTCGCAGCTGATTGTCGATGCGGCGTGATTCGTGGCGTTCCGTGCCGATGACATGCAGGCCACCAGCCTCACGGACCTGCTGTTCATCCCGTTTCACCACAGCATCAAACTCACCCTTGACCCGGGCAATGGCCTGCCGCAGGGCCTGAATTTGGGGGTCATCGGTGGGGGCTTTCTCAGCTGCCGTGGCGATGCGTTCCTCCAATTCGATCAAGCTGAGGGCCCGATCACCCCAGGCTTTCACCAAATCACGAGCCAGCTGTGCCAAGGCCTGATCGGTATCATCGGTGAGAACACAGGGGTACAGGCTGTCGCGACTCGGGG
>CALBOV010000058.1 GCA_937896565.1 uncultured Salinisphaerales bacterium | reverse complement strand
GAGAATGCCCGTGCCATCGACGTGTTCACCAAAGCGGCGCCGCTGGCCGACGACGGTCGTATATGGTTCAAGTTGGGGCAGATTCACGTGGATGACGAGAACTGGCCCAAGGCGGAAGAAGCGCTGAAGAACGCGCTGGCCAAGGGGGTTGATGACCGTGGTGAAACGCAGCTCCTGATTGGCGTGGCCGCCTGGAATCAGGGCAAAACCGATCAGGCCCGTTCCGCGTTCCTGGCTGCTCGCAACAGCAGCTCCACCAAATCGCAAGCGCAGGCCTGGCTGGCGCATCTCGCAGCAGAGGGCTGATCCAGGCTCCGGGGGACTTTTATGCGAGGTGCACTTGGCGCACTGATTCTCGCGTGTGTGATCGGCGGGACGGCTCTGCCCGCGTCAGCCGCCGAACTTGCCAAAGAGCAGGTCATCCACAGGGGTAACGGGGCGGAGCCTCAGACGCTCGATCCGCACAAGGCGGAGGGCGTTCCATCTTCGAACATCCTGCGCGATCTCTACGAAGGCCTGACCGGTGAGGCTCCGAACGGAGACATCATCCCGGGAGGTGCTTCCTCGTGGACCTTGTCCGACGATGGCACGGTTTACACGTTCACGCTGCGGCCAGACGCGCGCTGGTCCAACGGTGACCCGGTGACCGCGCATGACTATGTCTACGGGTTGCACCGCAGCGCCGATCCGGTCACGGCGTCGAAGTACGCACAGATCCTCTCGCCGATCGAGAACGCGGAAGCGGTGGTGGCAGGCGAGCTGCCCGTCGAAGAACTGGGTATCCAGGCGCTGGATGACTACACCCTGGAGATTCGCCTCAAGGCCCCGACGCCCTACTTTCTGGGATTGCTGAATCACTCCAGCACCTACCCGGTCCACCGCAAGACGGTGGAGCAGTATGGCGACAAGTTCTCCCGCCCGGGGAACATGGTCAGCAATGGCGCTTACGTGTTGTCGGACTGGGTTGTTCAGTCGCACCTCGTGCTTCAGCGCAACCCGATGTACTGGGAGGACGCCAACACGACGATCAATACCGTCTATTACTACGCGACGGAGGATCAGTCCTCCGAGCTCAAGCGCTATCGAGCTGGCGAACTGGACTACACCTACGACGTCCCCGTGTCACAGGTTGGCTGGATTCGCGAGAATCTTGGCGATGAACTGGAAGTGTCGACGTATCTCGGCATCTACTATTTCGGGTTCAACGTCACCCAGCCGCCCTTCAAGGACAACCTGAAGCTGCGGCGTGCGCTGTCGATGGCGATCGATCGACAGGTGATCTGCGAGAAGATCCTGAAGCTGGGCGAGCAGCCGGCCTACGGGTTCGTGCCGCCCGGAATCACCGGGTATGACTCCCAGGTCGCCACCTACGCGGACATGACCCGGGAGGAGCGCTTCGCCGAGGCCCGTCGTTTGTACAACGAGGCGGGGTACTCGGAAGACAATCCACTGAAGGTGGAGATTCGTTACAACACGCACGAGAATCACAAGAAGGTGTCGCTGGCGGTCGCGGCAATGTGGCGTGCGGTGCTGGGTGTCGACTACACGCTGATCAACGAGGAATGGAAGGTGTTTCTGCAGACGCGAAAGCTCAAGCAGGATACCCAGGTGTTCCGCGCCGGCTGGATCGGAGACTACAACGACCCCTATACCTTTCTCGAGCTGCTGCATTCCAAGCATGGCATCAACGATTCCGGCTACAACAATCCGGAGTACGACGCACTGCTGGCGAAGATTTCCGTGCAGACCGATATGGCTGAGCGTGCCAAGCTGATGGAGCAGGCCGAGCGGATGCTGCTCGCCGACCAGCCGATCATGCCGATCTACTACTACGTGGAGAAAGGTCTGGTGAAACCGTACGTGGACGGTTTCGTGTCCAACATCATGGACCACCACTACACCAAGAACTGGCGAATCCTCGCGCACTGACCGATGGATGATTCAGTCTTCAATCGCTGTCGTCACGGGAACGCGCTGTGCTGAGTTTTGCCTTCAAGCGGTTGCTGGCCGCGATCCCCACGTTGCTCGTGCTGATCACGTTGGCGTTCTTCATGATGCGCCTGGCGCCTGGTGGACCGTTCGACCTGGAAAAGCCGGTGCCGCCGGAGGTCCGGGCCAACCTGGATGCGGCCTACGGTCTCGACAAGCCGCTGATCATCCAGTACGCGAACTATCTCGGTGATGTGTTGCAGGGCGATCTGGGGCCATCCTTCCAGTACGTCGATTACACGGTTAACGAACTGATTGCCCAGGGCTTCCCGGTGTCGTTGAAGCTGGGCATCTCGGCCATGATCGTCGCGGTGCTGTTTGGCTCCATGTTCGGAATGATCGCCGCGATGCGCCAGAACACGGTGTCGGACTATGGCGTGATGACGGTGGCCATGACCGGTATCTCCATCCCGAACTTCGTCGTCGCTCCGCTGTTGATTCTGGGGTTCGCCGTGGGGCTCGGATGGCTCCCGGCCGGCGGGTGGAATGGTGGCGCCTGGCAGAACATCGTTCTGCCGGTGGTGGCGCTCGCGCTGCCGCAGGTGGCTTATGTCGCCCGAATCATGCGTGGCAGCATGATCGAAGTGCTGCGTTCCAACTACCTGCGCACCGCCCGGGCCAAGGGCCTGCCGGTCCGTCAGGTGATTCTCCGCCATGCGCTGAAGCCTGCGTTTCTGCCGGTCCTGTCCTACCTGGGGCCGGCCACGGCGGGCATCATCACCGGCTCCGTGGTCATGGAGCAGATCTTCTCCATCCCCGGTCTCGGGCGCTTCTTCGTTCAGGGTGCGCTCAACCGTGACTACACGCTGGTGCTGGGGGTCGTGATCTTCTACGGCGCACTCATCATCGGCTTCAACTTTCTGGTGGATCTGCTCTACAGCGTGCTCGATCCCAAGGTGCGCGCCCAATGAGCACGAATGCGGCAAACGCGATCACGGAAACCCTCGATGGTGACGAGGTCGTCCAGGGGCGCAGTCTGTGGGTCGACGCCTGGCGTCGTCTGCGACGCAACAAGGCGGCCGTCACCAGTCTGGTGATTCTGGGGGCGATGCTGCTGATCTGCTTCATCGGTCCGGTGCTGGCGCCCTACAGTTTTGATGCCGTGGACTGGGACAAGGTGGCAACCGCGCCGAGTCTCAGCGACGGACACTTTTTCGGAACAGATGCGGTTGGGCGCGATCTGTTCGTGCGGACCCTGGTGGGCGGGCAGATTTCGCTGCTGGTGGGCATTGTCGCCACGGCCGTCAGTTTGTTGATCGGGACGGCCTGGGGCGCCACCGCCGGCTACATGGGCGGCCGGGTGGATTCGGTGATGATGCGTATCGTCGACATCCTCTACGCACTGCCGTTCATGTTTCTGGTCATCCTGCTGATGGTCCTGTTCGGACGGAACATCGTTCTGATCTTCGTCGCGATCGGGGCGATCACCTGGCTGGACATGGCTCGGATCGTCCGCGGGCAGACGCTGTCGCTGAAAGGGCGGGAGTTTGTCGAGGCGGCGCAGGCCATGGGCGTGAGCACGCGCAACATCATTCTGCGTCACGTGGTCCCGAATCTGCTCGGCGTTGTCGTCGTGTACGTGACGCTGACGATTCCACGCGTGATCCTGGTCGAGTCGTTCCTGAGCTTTCTGGGCCTCGGCGTGCAGGAGCCGTCGACGTCCTGGGGCGCGCTGGTCAACGAAGGGGCGCGGGAGATGGAGTCATCGTGGTGGACACTGGCGTTCCCCGCGAGCTTTCTCGCCCTGACCCTGTTCTGCTTCAACTTTGTCGGCGATGGTCTGCGCGATGCGCTGGATCCAAAGGACCGCTAGCGCATGTTGCTCACGGTAAACAATCTGGGTGTTCGCTTCACGACCGAAGACGGCATGGTCGATGCGGTCAACGGTCTGGACTTTTCGCTGGATGCCGGTGCGACGCTGGGCATCGTCGGCGAGTCGGGTTCCGGCAAGAGCCAGACGGCCCTGGCGATCATGGGGTTGCTGGCCAGCAACGGACAGACAACGGGTTCGATCCGGTTCAAGGGCAAGGAACTGGTGGGCGCGGGGCAGCGCGCGATGAACAAGATTCGCGGCGCGCACATCGGGATGATCTTCCAGGACCCGATGACGTCGCTGAACCCGTACCTGAAGATCAGCACGCAGATGGCCGAGGTGCTGATCCGGCATCGTGGCATGGGCAAGCGTGAGGCCGTTCAGGAATCGATCAAGATGCTGGATGCGGTGCGGATTCCCGATGCGAAGAATCGTGTGAACCGGTACCCGCACGAATTCTCCGGCGGCATGCGTCAGCGCGTGATGATCGCGATGACCCTGCTCACCCGGCCGGAGCTGTTGATCGCCGACGAGCCGACCACGGCGCTGGATGTCACGGTGCAGGCTCAGATTCTCGATCTGCTGTCGGACCTGCGTGATGAATTCGGAGTGGCGATCATCATGATTACGCATGATCTCGGTGTCGTCGCCGATCTCTGCGATGAGGTGCTGGTGCTCTACGGCGGTCAGATCATGGAGCAGGCCCAGGCGCGCAGCTTGTTCAAGGGGCCGACGCACCCTTACACGCGCGGGCTGCTCGACTCGATTCCCAGCCTGGATTCCGAGCATCAGTCCGAGCTGGTCGCGATTCCAGGCAACCCGCCGGACCTGTTGCATCTGCCTCCGGGCTGCCCGTTCGAGGCGCGCTGCGCCTGGCGCCACGAGCCGTGCCCAACACAGCGCCCGATGCTCGTGGGTGTCGAGGGCGAAAGCCATCACCGCCGCGCCTGCCATGCCGCTGTTGCCGAGGTACGTCCGTCATGAGCCGGCCGTTGCTGTCCCTGCGTCAGGTGCGGGTGAGTTTCCCGGTCGCCAGCGGTTTGTTCGCAAAGCCGAAGTCACTGCACGCGGTGAACGGTGTGAATCTCGATCTCCATGCCGGCGAAACCCTGGGTGTCGTCGGTGAGTCGGGCTGCGGGAAGTCGACGCTGGCCCGCGCCATTCTGGGCTTGGTGCCGGCGGCTGCCGGCAGTATCAGCCTGTTGGGCAAGGAGTTGACGACACAGTCTTCCGCGGATTGGCAGAAGACCCGTCGCGATCTCCAGGTGGTTTTCCAGGACCCGCTGGCGGCACTGAACCCGCGCATGACGGTGGGCGAGATCATCGGCGAGCCGCTGGGCGTGCACGAGCCGGATCTGGCCAAGGACGAGCGCCGCCGTCGCGTCCGCGCGATGATGAAGCGGGTCGGTCTGCTGCCGAACCAGATCAATCGCTATCCGCACGAGTTTTCCGGCGGTCAGTGCCAGCGCATCGGTATCGCCCGGGCGCTGATCCTGGAACCGAAGGTGGTGATCTGCGACGAGCCAGTGTCGGCGCTGGACGTCTCGATCCAGGCCCAGATCGTCAACCTGCTGATCAAGCTCAAGCACGAGTTGCAGCTGTCGCTGATCTTTATCGCGCATGACCTGGCCGTGGTCCGACACATCAGCGACCGCGTGATGGTCATGTATCTCGGAAAAGTGGTGGAGGTTGCCGATGCCGAAGAGCTCTACCGCCAGCCACGGCATCCATACTCACGGGCGCTGCTCAGCGCGATCCCGGTTCCGGACCCGGATTACAAACGTGAGCGGGAGTCCAAGTTTCTGCGTGGCGAGCTGCCATCGCCGCTGAACCCGCCGTCCGGCTGCGCGTTCCGGACCCGCTGTCCGTTGGCTGACGGCAAGTGCGCGCAGGACGAGCCCGGCTTGCGATCCGTCGGCGGAGGCGCATCATACGCAGCCTGCCATTACGTAGGTTGACGCCATGACGCAGTCGCTCGTGCCAGCCGCTGTCCTGCGGCAGCGCTTCGTCGACGCCGCTACCGAAAAGTTCGCCGCCGGCGTGCGAGACTTCGCCGCTCTGCGCGCCCATGTGCTGAATCGGGGCGGTCGCTTTCACAACGATCACGCCGCCATTCGCAGTGCCGATCCGCGCGTGACCGCGTTGCTGGTCAGAATCGCGGCGCGGTTCGACATGACCCCGGACCGGAGGTACAGCTTTCCGGCCAAGAAACTGGAGTCGTTCGATCTTCAGGTGCCTGGCGACGATGCCCGCCAGTTCAAGCTGTTTGTCAGCGAGGTCGATTTCGATGCGTTTCCTCCTGACGTTGCCGCTGCGATTCGCGGTGACGCCGAGGGTTGCTGGCAGGCCGCTGACCACGCGGGGCTGGAGAAGTTGCTGGATGTCGCGGAACGGGCCGGCGGGTTGACCGAAGAGCAGGGTGACCGTCTGATTGCACTGGTGGTCGATACGGTACTGACGCGCCCGGGTCCGCCAATCCGGCGTTCAGTGCTCAATACCGTGGCGGCGGTGTCGGGCGAGGCGGCCAGTGCGCTGGCGCTTGGCGCCGACTTCAATCACGTCACCATCGACGTGCTGGCGGCCGGATATCCCGGCATCGACGCCATGGTCGCCGACATGGCCGCTCAGGGATTCCGGATGTTGCCCTCGATCCAGGGGGCGCCGGGCACCAAGCTGCGGCAGACGGCGACGATGGCTGCGACCATGGACACGCCGGTGCTGGAGGACGACGGATCGGTCGGTGTGGCGCAAACCGAAAGGCAGTTCGTCGAGATCATCGAGCGTGGCGGGGATGTTGACGAAAGCGGTCGGCCGGTCCTCGGCGCGGACGGATCACCCCGTCTCTACAAGCACTTTCTGGCCGCGAATGCGGAAAAGATCTTCGATGCCGCGTCGACGCGGGCACGCGCGTCTTGACGGGGGGGTGTCCGATCACGACAATACCGCGCTCCGCGGAGGGGTACCCAAGCGGTCAACGGGAACAGACTGTAAATCTGTCGGCTCAGCCTTCGCAGGTTCGAATCCTGCCCCCTCCACCAATTTGACGGCGTTTTTGCCGCCAAGCTGGCATTGAGACTCCACCTTCCGGCATGGTGACCAGAAGCATGGTTCACTCGATGCGGAACGCCACGAGGCGGGTGTAGTTCAATGGTAGAACCTCAGCCTTCCAAGCTGATGATGTGGGTTCGATTCCCATCACCCGCTCCAGACAAGCAAGACCGAACAATCTGATATTTGCCCACCTAGCTCAGTCGGTAGAGCACGTTCTTGGTAAGGACGAGGTCGCCAGTTCGATTCTGGCGGTGGGCACCATTTTCTAGCGATGTGACCAGCCGTGCGGTGGATGCGCTCCTGAACGGGCTCGCAATCGAGCTGGCGGCCTCGCCCCCTGAGTGAGGGGGCGGCTCGCGAAGCGAGCGGGGGGTGTTGTCGGGTCGATGCCAGTTTGCTTGGCCGTGCTGGCGCGACGCAGCCGCGAAACACCGGCGCGCCGTCATGTTTCTCCGGCGGCCCCAGGCCGTTAACCCTGCGTAAAGGCTCGTGAAATTCGGGGCGCCAGGCCCTCTGTTTCAGGGAGTGAAAGCTTCTGAAATCAGGGGGCTTTCATTCGTCGCCCGACAGGGTATAATCCGCGCCCTTTCGCCGGACGCGTATAGGGCAGTAGCTCAATTGGTAGAGCGGCGGTCTCCAAAACCGCAGGTTGGGGGTTCGAGACCCTCCTGCCCTGCCATCCGTCGGCTGGCTGGCCCTGACACTGGATCTCAATGAGTTCGAACGAAACAAAATCCGGTTCCGCGCTGGATAACGTGCTGATTTTGCTCGCTGTTCTCGTGCTCGGCGGGGCAATCGGCGCGTTCTACTATTTCGAAGCGCAGTACAACGTCGCCATTCGCGTCGGCGGGTTGCTCATTGCCATCGGTGCCGCCGTGGCGATTCTGATGCAATCCGAGATCGGCAAAACGATGTGGACCTACGTGCGCGGCTCCCGTGTCGAGTTACGCAAGGTGGTCTGGCCGACCCGGCGCGACTCCGTGCAGACCACGCTGCTGATCTTCGTGGTCGTGCTGATCCTGGGAGCATTCCTTTACGGCGTGGATGCGGTTCTGCTGTGGGGCGTCAAGGCGCTGACCGGACGAGGCGAGGCGTAATCATGAGCAAGAAGTGGTACGTCGTACACGCGTATTCCCAGTACGAGAATCATGTCCGCAAGGCGTTGCTGGATCGTGTCGAGCGCGCCGGGCTGGGCGACTACTTCGGCGACATCCTGGTGCCGACCGAGGAAGTGGTGGAAATCCGCGACGGTCAGAAGCGGACCACGGAGCGCAAGTTCTTTCCGGGCTATGTGCTGGTCCAGATGGAAATGAACGACGAGACCTGGCATCTGGTCAAGAGCGTGCCGAAGGTGCTGGGTTTCATCGGTGGCACCAGCGACCGGCCGGCGCCGATCTCCGATCGTGAGGCCGACCAGATTCTCAACCGGGTTGAGGAAAGCGTCGACAAGCCGAAGCCGAAGACGTTGTTCGAGGCCGGCGAAGGCGTGCGCGTCATCGACGGTCCGTTTGCCGATTTCAATGGTGTGGTCGAAGAGGTCAACTACGAGAAGAACCGCTTGCGGGTCTCCGTGCTGATCTTCGGCCGCTCCACGCCTGTCGAACTGGAGTTCGGGCAGGTCGAGAAGGCTTAAGCGGTGAGGTGTGAGGCGTGAGGTGTGAAGGGGAAATCCTCCTTGCACCTTGCCCCTCACGCCTCGCCATGTAACCCGGGGAGGCAG
>CALBOV010000057.1 GCA_937896565.1 uncultured Salinisphaerales bacterium | reverse complement strand
GCCACGCCTACTGCCACGGGGTGTTCAAGCGCCATCTGCTTTCGGCTGGTTGCCACGCCCACCGGATCGCAGGCCGAGGATGGCCGCTTGATCCTGATCTCCCGCCGCACCACCGCATCCGCGGACGGCCGCCCTGACGTGGATCGAGTGCGCGTCCACGGTACGGACAAAGTCAGCTGGTGAGCTCGGTCAGCATCCGGTCCGCCAGAATTTGAGCCGTGGCCGGGGCCATCGCCACGCCGTTGCGATGATGGCCGATGTTGACCCACAGATTGTCGTAGCCCCCGACCCGCCCGATCTCCGGAACTCCGTCGGGACTGCCGGGCCGCAGCCCCGCCCAGTGATGAACGACCTCGGCAGTCGCCAGACCAGCATCCATGTTCACCGCGGCCTCCACCAGCTCCCGCCTTCCCGCCGCGGTGGTCGAACGGTCGAATCCCGCGTTCTCCATGGTGCTGCCGCACAACACCAGCGTCTCCGACCGCGGGACCAGGTAACGACCGTCCTGGAGCACGATCGCGCCTGAGGTCGCGCGACCTTTCAGTGCGATCATCTGCCCGCGCACCGGATGGATGTCGCACGAAACCCCGATTTCCTCCAGCAGCTTGCCCGACCAGGCTCCGGCGCAGATCAGAATCTGATCGAACTCGGTCTGATCACGTCCCGCGACCCGCAGGGTGCCCCGCGCGCCTGCGCCTGTCAGTTCAACCCGAGTGCTGCAATGAATCCGCACCCCCGCCGCGGTGGCCAGTTCCCCGAGTACGCGGCCCGCTCGGGGCGTGCGCACCTGATCGATCGTGGGGAGGTTGACGCGATCGCCGGCCAGCAGCCTGAGCGGCAGCTCGAAGCGGCGTGCCCACTGCTCGGCCTGATCACAGCGATCATTCACCGTCATCGAGGATCGGATCAGTCCGGCCTCGCGTTCACGCGAGGTGCGCTCAAGCTCCTCCCGCCACAGACGCGCGCCGCGCAGGGCAATCTCGCAGACGCCGTCGGGGTAACTCCAGGGCCACAGCGGGCAGAGAATGCCGCCGCCCGCCCAGGACGCCTCGCCGGCTACCGCCCCCGCGTCGAAGACCTGCACGCGCGCACCCCGACGCGTGAGCGCGAGGGCGCTCCAGAGCCCGACCATGCCGGCTCCGACCACGGCAATGTTCATGGATGAATCGAACCTGACGGCCACTGAAGCTATGATGCAGACATGAGAGGTGGGAGGCTTATCAGCATGCGAGACGGTGTTTGGACGATCGACAGCCGGGAGACCAAATCTCGGCGGACTGAACGCGCCTTCACGCTGATCGAACTCGTCGTCACGGTGGCCATCGTCACCATTCTCGCGATGATCGCGATTCCGCAGTACGAACAATTCGTCCTGCGTTCCAACAGAACCGCCATCCAATCGTACATGGAAGAACTCCGCGGGCAGCAGGAGGCCTACGCGCTCCAGCACCGCGGCAGCTACGCCACGTCACTGCAACCACTGACAGGGTTCTCCGGAGATATCTTCATCGACACGGGCGGCAACGAGACGGGCAGTCAGACGGGCGCATCAAAATTCAGGGTTCGCATGACTAACGCGACGACGACCGGCTTCCTGCTTGAAGGCGTCCCGCTGGGTCGTCAGAACGACGACACGGATTGTCAGTCCTACTATCTGGCATCGGATGGTCGTGCATGGGCCAACTCCAGTGATTTCTCCACCGCGCTGGCCGCCGAGGACAAGGGGTGCTGGGGCCGCTAACCGGCGCGTAGCGCCGATGGCAACGAGAACGTGATGGTTTCCTCCCTACCCTTCAGCTCCTCTGCGGCCACACCACCGTAATCCTTCAGCCTCGCGACGACGCGAGCAACCAGCACTTCCGGCGCTGACGCCCCGGCGGTCACACCCACCGCGCGGCAGTCGGTGAGCCATTCGGCCTGGATGTCATCCGGCCCATCGATCAGCCACGCATTCGCGCCACATTGTTCGGCGAGCTCCCGCAAGCGGTTGGAGTTGGAGCTGTTCACTGAACCGACGACCAGCACGACATCCGCCCTGCGCGCCAGATCGCGCACGGCATCCTGGCGATTCTGCGTGGCGTAGCAGATGTCGTCCTTGCGCGGACCCTGCACGGCCGGAAACTTTGCCCGCAGCGCGTCGATCACGCGGGAGGTGTCATCCACGGACAATGTCGTCTGCGTGACATAGGCCAGACGCTCGGGATCTCTGGGATTGAGCTCGGCAACATCCTCAGGCGTTTCCACCAGATGGATGCGCCCGCCGCCAGAGGCATCGAACTGGCCCATCGTCCCTTCCACTTCCGGATGACCGGCGTGACCGATGAGCACGACATCCAGACCCTGCCGGGAATAGCGTGTGACCTCGATATGCACCTTGGTGACCAGCGGACAGGTGGCGTCGAAGACCGTGAGCCCGCGCACCTCGGCATCCCGCCGCACCTGCTGGGACACGCCATGCGCCGAGAAGATGCAGGTGGCGCCGGCCGGTATCTCGTCCACTTCCTCGACGAACACGGCGCCCTCGTCGCGAAGACGATCAACGACGAATCGGTTGTGTACGACTTCGTGACGCACGTAGATGGGCGCGCCGAGCTGCGTCAGCGCGCGTTCGACGATTTCGATGGCGCGGTCGACACCGGCGCAGAATCCGCGCGGGTTGGCGAGCAGAATATCCATGATCTATGCAGTCAGGCGTTGGAGGACGACGAGGCGCGGCGACCGGACAGGAACATGTCCAGCACCAGCGTCAGAGCGCCCAGGGTAATGGCGATATCGGCAACGTTGAAGGCCGGGTAATGCCAGGTCTTCCAGTGGAAGTCGATGAAATCAACCACGTAGCCCCGTGCCGCCCGGTCGATGACATTCCCCAGCGCGCCGCCCAGCACCAGGCACAGCGCGACGGCGAGCAGATGCTCGTCACGCGGATGCTTGCGCAGCCACCACAAAATCCAGACGGATACCGCAACCCCGAGCACGATGAAGACCCACGGCGGAAAGTCGGCGAACATCGAGAATGCCGCGCCGGTGTTGTGCAGATGCGTCAGATTCAAGATGGGCAGCAGTTCGATCCGCTCGTATTCCAGCATCGTCCTGAACACCAGCTGCTTGGTGATCTGGTCGATCAGAATGATGGCCGCGGACAGCCACAGCCAGTGAACGTTGGTGGGTCGAAAAGCCATGAATCAGTGCTCCAGATATCGCCGGGCCTCGACGACATCGTGTTGTATCTGTTGTTTCAGTGCCGACAGGCCGTCGAAGCGACGCTCGGGACGGATGAACTGGACGAACTCGACCCACAGGCGCTGACCATAAAGGTCGCCGGTCTCGTCAAGACAATGCACCTCCAGCAGATGCCCCTGTCCACTGACCGTCGGGCGCGTCCCGAAGTTCGCGACAGCCGGAAGGTTCGTCGAACCGCCCACACACACGCGCACCGCGTACACCCCGGTCCGCAACGCGGCCTTGCGCGCCAGATGAAGATTCGCGGTGGGAAACCCGATCGAGCGACCGGCCTGCTGCCCGCGGCGCACCTTGCCGGTGACGCGGTAGCGGCGACCGAGCAGCTGCGCCGCTCCGCCGACATCGCCGGATGCCAGCAATGATCGAACACCGGTGCTGCTTACCCGGTCGCCATCTTCCACCACGGTGCCCGCGACCTCGACGCTGAATCCGGCGGCATCACCCGCTTGTCTCAGCGACTCAATGTCACCGGCCCGTCGCGCACCGTAACGGAAATCCTCACCGACGATCAGGTGACGACAATGCAGACCCTCAACCAGCACATCGCGGACAAAACGCTCCGGTGTCATCGCGGCCAGGGCGGCATCGAACCGAAGGCAAAGCAACTGATCCACCAGCGCCTCCTCCTCCAGCATCGCAATCGTTTCGCTCAACCGATTCAGCCGTGGCGGCGCCGCGGCAGGATCGAAATGCTCCAGCGGTGTCGGTTCGAAGGTGATCAACGTACTGCGCGTCCCGTCCGTCCGCGCCTGCAACCTGCGCAGAATGCTGCGGTGACCGCGATGCAGACCATCGAAGTTGCCGATCGTGACGACAGAGGGCCGATGGTCCGGCCGCAAGTTGTGGAGTCCGCGGATCAGCTGCATTTGCCGCGAATTATACCGGGCCGGCGCCCGCCTCGCCGGTCTGCTCGACGACATCGGCCAGACGGAAATCGCGGGGGCGCAATCCCAGCACAAGCACCACGACGAGATAGACGAGAGCTCCGCCCCCGACTACCAGCAACAGCCACAGCACGCGGGTCATCAGCGAGGCCGCCACCCAGTCCTCCAGCGAGCCCATGGCGAAGAACAGGGCCAACCCCATCACCAGCGCGGCCGCGGCGGTGCTCAGCATCACCCTGATGAGTTGACGGGACAGCGTCAGGCCGATCGACCGTCGCAGCGCGCGATACAGCAGACCGGCGTTGATGAACGCACCCAGTGACGTCCCCAGGGCGAGTCCGGCATGCACCCCGCTCACGCCCAGCAGCGTGAACAGCCCGACCAGAACGATGTTCAGCACCATGGTCAGGCTCAGCGCGATCACGCCGCAACGCACGGGCGTGCGGGCGTCCTCCCGGGAGTAGAACGCGGGCGTCAGGATCTTGACCAGACTGAACCCGAAGAAGCCCAGCGCGTAGGCCATCAGGCTGCGGCGGGTCATGTCGACATCGAACGCCGAAAACGCGTTGTATTGAAACAGTGTCGTCACCAGCGGTCCGGCCAGCACGAAAAGACCCACCGCGGCGGGCACACCCAGCAGGAACAGGAACCGCAGCGCCCAATCCAGCGTCGCCGCGAACTCCTCGCGCCTGCCGCTGGCATGCTGCCCGGACAGACGCGGCAGGATCACCGTCGCCAGCGCAATGGAGAACACGCCCAGGGGAAACTCCATCAGGCGGTCGGAAAAATAAAGCCAGCTGATGCTTCCGGTGACCAGCAGCGACGCCAGAATGGTGTCCAGCAGCAGGTTGATCTGGGCGACCGAGGAGCCGAACAGAATCGGCCCCATCATCTTGAGGATGCGCCGGACCTGCGCATCCCCGAAGTCCGCCCGGGGCCAACCCAGCAGCCCGAGCCGCCCAACGCTGGGCAGATGAAAGCCGAGCTGGACGACACCCGCGACCAGCACGGCGACGGCGAGCGCATGGGTCGAAGGCGCGAAGACCACCGCGGCCGTGATCAGACAGACATTCAGCCACACCGGCGCGAACGCCGGCACGGCAAACCGATCGTAGGTGTTGAGCACACCGGCGAACAACGCCGACAGCGAGATCAGCAACAGATAGGGAAACGTCCATCGCAGCATGTCGGACGCGGCATTGAACTTGACCGGGTCGTCGACAAAGCCGACCGCGAACACGGCGATCACCGCTGGCGCGAACAGCACGCCGAGGATCGTCAGCAGGATCAGCACCACACCCAGGGTGCCCGCCGCTACGGCAATCAGCCGCCTGACGGCATCGTCGCCATCCGTCGACCGGGTCGCCGACAGCACCGGAACGAAGGCCTGCGCGAAGGCGCCCTCGGCGAACAGACGCCGCAGGAAGTTGGGAATCTTGAACGCGACGAGAAACGCATCCATACCCACGCCGGGTCCGAACAGCGTGGCGAACAAAACCTCCCGCGCCAGCCCCATGAAGCGGGAAACCAGTGTCATCCCGCCGACAATGGAGGTGGATCGAACGATGGTGCTCAAGACGGGTTCCGTGGATGAATGCGCGCCGGGAAACTGCCGCCAACCGAACGATGTCGGGTATGCGGATGTTCCCTAGATTATCGGATTGTTTGCGGCGCGACCCCGAGCATTGACTTTGCGGGCAAACGCCATAAAATACGCGGCCTTCCGATCTACCGCCAACCCCGTTTTCGAAGAGGATAGACGTGGCGAATTCCGCACAAGCACGCAAGCGCGCCAAGCAGGCCAAGGTGGCTCGCGAGCGCAACATGAGCCAGCGCTCCATGACGCGCACCTCCATCAAGAAGGTGGTGAGCGCGATCGAAAGCGGTGACAAGGATGCAGCGCAGGCCGCATACACGGCCGCCGTTCCGGTCATCGACCGCATGGCGCGCAAGGGCCTGCTGCACGCGAACAAGGCCGCTCGGCACAAGAGCCGCCTGAGCAAGCGCATTCAGGCACTCTGAACCACGTACTACGCGGTTCAAGCAAGAAGCCGGCGTCTCGCCGGCTTTTTTGTGCCCGTCACCAGCGTCGAATACAACCTCGCTCAGTCGCTCAGCGCGAGATTGTCCCGATGCACCAGTTCGGCATCACCCACGTAACCCAGGCGCTCGACCAACGCGCTGCTGGAAGCCCCGACAATCAGCGCGGCGTCGTCACTGGGGTAATTGCTGATGCCGGTCGCCAGCCGTGTGCCGGCGGCGTTGACGATCTCGACCAGGTCGCCACGACGAAACGAGCCGGCAACCCTGACCACGCCCACCGGTAACAGGCTGCCGCCCTGCTCCCGGATCGCACGCTCCGCGCCCCGGTCGATCTCGATCAGACCGGCAATTTGCAGGCGTCCCGCGATCCAGCGCTTGCGCCCCTTGAGCGCGGCACCGCCCGGCTCCAGCCAGGTGCCCCGCGCCGATCCGGCAATCCCGGCACCGATCGCAGCGTTGTCGCGACCATCCATCAGCAATGTCCAGGCGCCGCCACGGGCGGCCAGTGCCGCCGCATCCAGCTTGGTCACCATGCCGCCACGTCCAAGACGACCGGCACCGGCGCCGGCGTAGCCGCGCAAGGTCTCGTCGCCGGCCACTCCGCGTTCCACCAGCTGCGCGTCCGGATTCGTCGTCGGGTCTGCGGTCATCAAGCCCGGCTGATCGGTCAGGATGATCAGACCATCGGCATCGACCAACTGGGTCACGAGCGCGCCCAGGCGATCGTTGTCGCCAAAGCGGATCTCGTCCGTCGCCACGGTGTCGTTCTCGTTGACGATGGGCACGACGCCCAGTTCGATCAGCGACAGCAGCGTCGAGCGGGCGTTGAGGTAACGGCGTCGGTTCGCGACATCGTCATGCGTCAGCAGCACCTGCGCCGTATGCAGCCCGTGGCGGTTGAACGCTTCACCCCAGGCTTCGGTCAGGCCCATCTGCCCGATCGCCGCCGCGGCCTGTAGCCGGTCCAGGGAATCGGGACGCTCCGACCAGCCCATGCGCACCATGCCCTCGGCGACGGCGCCGGAGGACACCACGACGATTTGCGTACCGTCCTCGGCCGCCTCGGCGATCTGCCGTGCCCAGCCGCCAATCGCCGCGCGATCCAGCCCGCGCCCGCCCTGCGTGATCAGTGAGCTGCCGATCTTGATGACCAGGCGCCGCGACTTGCTCATGCAGACGTCTCGTCGTCGTCCGTCGT
Organism: uncultured Salinisphaerales bacterium; assembly: GCA_937896565.1. GTDB lineage: Bacteria > Pseudomonadota > Gammaproteobacteria > Nevskiales > OUC007 > Abyssibacter. The sequence goes on along the minus strand of CALBOV010000057.1, from coordinate 14,010 downwards.
ATCCGCAGCCTTCAGGTGGCTGTAGATGTCCCGCATCAGCGCCTCCGTGCCCTCGCCACTGTGGCTGGAAATCGCGTAGACCGGCCCCGTCCATTGCAGGTCCGCGACCAGCGTCGACAGCTCCTCCGCCGCCAGCTCGCTGCCGAGCACATCGATCTTGGTCAGCACCAGCCAGCGCGGGATGGATTCCACCTCGTCACCGTACTGCTTGAGCTCCGCATCGATCTTGCGAACGCGCTCGGCCGCGGTTTCGCCACTCGCGGTCTCCGGTTCGACCAGATGAAGAATCAGGCGGGTACGCTGAAGATGGCGCAGGAACTGATGCCCGAGCCCGACACCGTCGGCCGCGCCCTCGATCAGCCCCGGCACATCGACCATGACGAAACTCTCGGCCGGACCGACGCTGACCACCCCGAGATTGGGATGCAACGTGGTGAACGGATAATCGGCCACCTTGGGCCTGGCCGCGGACACCGCACTGATCAGACTGGACTTGCCGGCGTTCGGCATACCGGCCAGACCAACATCGGCGAGCAACTTCAGCTCCAGACGCAGCTTGCGCCGGTCGCCAGGCTTGCCGGGCGTGAACTGGCGCGGCGCGCGGTTGGTACTGCTCTTGTAGCGAGCATTTCCAATCCCGTGCCAGCCGCCATGAGCGACCATGACCCGCTGGCCCGGGGTCATCAGCTCACCAATGGTTTCACCGGTGTCCATGTCCTGGATCGCCGTGCCCAGCGGCATGGGAATCTCACAGTCGTCACCTCGCGCGCCGGTGCAGTTGGCGCCACGGCCGTTCTCGCCGCGCTTCGCGGCAAAGCGACGCGTGAAGCGGAAGTCGGCGAGCGTGTTGATCTCCTCGTCGGCGACCGCGTAAACGTGGCCGCCATCCCCGCCATCGCCACCATCCGGACCGCCGAAGGGCACGTACTTCTCGCGGCGAAAACTCACGCAGCCGTTGCCGCCGTCGCCCGCCTCGACGGTGATGGTCGCCTCGTCAACAAACTTCACTGGATGACTCCCGGAGCGTGATTCTCGTGGCGGTGCCGTGATGCGCGACCACCATCAGATACAAAAAAGGCCTCGCCGGCGCGCCGACGAGGCCCTTGCACGTTCGTGTCGGCGTGCTTGGCTTAGGCCAGCTCGACCGGCTCGATGCGCACGTACTTGCGCTTCTCGGCGCCCTTGACCTCGAAGACCACGCGACCGCCCACCTTGGCGAACACGGTGTGATCCTTGCCCACGCCGGCGTTCTCGCCGGGGCGGAAGCGGGTGCCACGCTGGCGCACGACGATGCTGCCGGCGGAGACAACCTGCCCGCCGAACGCCTTGATTCCCAGTCGTTTGGACTCTGAATCGCGGCCGTTGCGAGTACTACCGCCTGCCTTTTTATGTGCCATGTCTGTGCTCCTTAGCCGGCGATGCCGGTAATCTTGAGTTCGGTGTAGTTCTGGCGATGCCCCTGGGTACGCTTGTAACCCTGGCGGCGCTTGAACTTGATGACGCGGATCTTGTCGCCCCGACCTTCACCAGCCACTTCGGCCGTGACCGAGGAACCCTCGACAAACGGCTTGCCGATCTTGACCGATTCGCCCTCGCCAACCATCAGCACTTCGTCAAAGGTGATGGTGTCACCCGCTTCCGCCTGCAGGGTTTCGACGCGAATGACATCGCCTTCGGCCACACGATACTGCTTGCCACCCGTCTTAATGACCGCGTACATCTGAAATTCTCCGGAAATGAAACTGCGGCACACAACGCCGCAGCCGAAATTCAAGGGCGCGAATTCTACGTGGACAAGGGATTTCGGTCAACGCGACACGCGGTTTTTTCGAGACGTTCACGGAGCCTGGCCGGCAAAGCCTTCCGCGTCCCGGTCCATTTGCATCTCGAGCGCCAAGTTTGCGCCAAATTCAACCGCTTAGATAGTCCACCGCTTGTTCTTGTAAACACCTGCCGATAGCATCCGCGCATTCGCCCCCCAGCCAATTCGAATGGAACTCGCCGAACTGCTGTCTCCGATCGCCGCCGACATGGCCGCGATCAATCAACTGATCCGGGACGAACTGCAGTCCGATGTCCTGCTCATCAACCAGATTGGGCATCACATCGTTTCCGGCGGCGGAAAGCGGATGCGCCCCGCCCTGGTCGCGTTTTCCGCGCAGGCACTTCAGTTCGCGGATTCGCGTGTTCCGGTCGCCGCGGCCATCATCGAGTTCATCCACACCGCGACGCTGCTTCATGACGACGTGGTCGACGAGTCGACCCTGCGTCGCGGTCGCGAGACGGCGAACGCCGCATTCGGCAACGCGGCCAGCGTGCTGACCGGCGACTTCCTCTATTCGCGTGCGTTCGAGCTGATGGTGCGCCTGGACTGCATGCCGGTCATGGACCTGCTGGCCAGCACGACCAACGCGATCGCCGAGGGTGAAGTCCTGCAGTTGATGAACATCGGCAATCCGGACATCACCGACGCCCAGTACCTGGACGTGATCGATCGCAAGACCGCACGGCTGTTCCGCGCCGCGACGCTGTTGCCGGCGCTGCTGAGCGACGCATCGGAGGAACGGGCCACCGCGATGGCGGACTACGGCCAGGCGCTCGGCATGGCCTTCCAGCTGGTCGATGACGCCCTGGACTATCTCGGCAGCGAGACGGACCTGGGCAAGCACGTCGGAGACGATCTCGCCGAAGGCAAGCCAACGCTGCCGCTGATGCGCGTGCTCCAGCTCGGTGAGCCGGCGGCGCAGGCTCGCGTGCGGCGCGCCATTACCGAAGCAACGCCCGAGGAACTGCCGGCGATCATCGAGGACATCCGCGCGGTCGGCGGCATCGAGCAGACCACCCGACTCGCGGAGGACTACGCGGAGCAGGCGGTTCGGGCGCTGGATGCGCTGGACGCCTCGCCGGAGCGCGACACGCTTGCGGCACTGGCGCGCTTCTCCGTGGAACGCATCAGCTAGGGCCGTGATTCAGCAACAAAAAAGGCGACCGCGAAGGTCGCCTTTTTTGTGGGCCACGAGGGCCGAAACAGTGGTCGGGGTGACAGGATTTGAACCTACGACCCCTGCCTCCCGAAGACAGTGCTCTACCAGGCTGAGCTACACCCCGAACCGTGGTCGGAACGACGCCCGACCGGCGGCGGACTATACGCAAAGCCCCCCGATCACGCAACGGATTTTCCGACCGGTTACGGCGTCCGAATCGCCAGCAGACGAATCTCCGACATGTCCTCGATCGCGAAGCGCAGACCCTCGCGCCCCAGCCCGCTGTCCTTGACCCCGCCGTAGGGCATCTGGTCGGTGCGCCAGGACGGCACATCGCCGATGATCACGCCGCCGACCTCCAGCGTGTCCCAGGCCTGCTGCATGCGGTAGAGATCCCGCGTGAAGATGCCGGCCTGGAGGCCGAACCGGGACTGGTTGATCGTGGTCAGCGCCTCGTCGAAGGAGTCGAAGCTCGACAACACCGCGGCCGGCCCGAACGCCTCCTCGGTGACCAGCTTCTGATCACCGGGCACGTTCTCCATCAGCGTCGCCTGCAACATGGCACCGTCGCGACCGCCGCCGCAGAGAACGCGACCGCCAGCGGCCTCGGCCTCCTGGATCCAGCCATGCAGCCGCTTGGCCTCCCCTTCGGAAATCATCGGCCCGATGAAGGTCTCGCGATCGCTGGGATCACCCGCCTTGAGCGTCTTGGTGGCTTCGACGAAACGGTCGCGCAGTTCCTCGTAGCGACTGCTGTGCACCAGCACGCGCTGCACGCCGATGCAGCTCTGGCCCGACTGATAGAACGCCCCGATGATCAGCCGCGCGACCGCGTCATCCAGGTCATCCCAGGTTTCATCAATAATGCAGGCCGCGTTGCCGCCCAGCTCCATCACCACCTTCTTCTTGCCGGCGCGGGCCTTGAGCGCCCAGCCCACGGTGTCCGAGCCGGTGAACGACAGCAGTTTTAGGCGGTCGTCCTCGACCAGGGCGTCGGCCGCGTCACGCGTCATCGGCAGAATCGAGAACGCGCCTTCGGGCAGATCGGTCTCCGCCAGCGTCTCGCCGATGATCAGCGCGCCGATGGGCGTGCGCGATGCCGGCTTGAGCACGAACGGACAGCCGGCCGCGATCGCCGGCGCGACCTTGTGGGCGGCCAGATTCAGCGGAAAGTTGAATGGGGAGATGAACGCGCAGGGGCCGATGGGCACCCGCTTGTACATGCCCTCGTAGGCAGCCGCGCGCGCCGCGTTCGCCAGCGGAATCACCGCGCCGATGTCGTGCTCGGTCTCGGCGGCCGCAACCCGGAACGTCTCGATCAGGCGAGTCACCTCGCCTTCGGCGTCCTTGATCGGCTTGCCGGCCTCGATGCAGAGGCTTTCCGACAACTCGTCAAAGCGCTCCCGGAAGCGTGACACGCAGTGCTCCAGCACTTCGCGCCGCTGATAGGGCTTGAGGGCCGCCATCGCCGGGGTGGCCGCTTCGGAGGCGGCAATGGCCTTGTCCAGGGTGGCGGCGTCCGCCAACGCGACGCGGGTGGCCACGCCGCCCCGGTACTTGTCCGTCACTTCCAGATCGGTGTTGGCCTGGACCGGCTTGTTCGCCAGGTAGTAGGGGTACTGATCCTTGAGCATCGTCTCTCCGTGGGTGTTGTCCGCTCGCGTGCTCGCGTTGGCGATACCGCGTCAGTTGTTGACTTTGATCCGGCCCAGCCGTTCGGTGAGCTTGGTATTTTCCCTGTAATCCACCGGCATGACGACCAGTGCGGGGCCATCGTGGGCCAGCGCGCGATCCAGCGCCGGGCGCAGTTCCGCCGCCTTGTTCACATACTCGCCCTGCCAGCCGAAGCTCTCGGCGAGCTTCAGCCAGTCGGGATTCCCGAACGCGAGATTCGTGTGCCGCTTGAATTCATCCTGCTGCTTCCACGCGATCAGGCCGTAGCCGCCATCTTCCCAGACCAGCATGGTCACGTTCGCCTTGAGGCGCGCCGCGGTCTCCATTTCCTGCACGTTCATCATGAAATCGCCGTCGCCGGCAATCCCGAGCACCTTGCGGTCCGGGTGCACGAGATGCGCGGCGATCACGCCGGGCAGCGGCAGCCCCATGGAACAGAACCCGTTCGGAATCAGGCAGGTGTTGGGCTCATGGCAGTGGTAGTAGCGCGCGGTCCACATCTTGTGGGCGCCGACGCCGGACAACAGGATGTCCTCAGGACCCAGGGCCTGGCGGACATCCCAGATCGCCTTCTGCGGCCGGATCGGCCCGTCCCCATCGTCGTTCGCATGCTCGCGGAATTCGGCAAGCATGCGCTGGCGGACATCGGCCTGCACGGCGAAGTCGTAGTCGGGCACTCCGTCGCGTTCGAAGCGCTCGTTGAGCATCCACAGGCAATGGGCCAGATCGCCGATCACCTCGACCTCGGGATGGTAGTCACGGTCGATCTCTGCCGGTTCGAAGTCGATGTGGATCACCGCGCAGCGGTCCCCGCCCAGGTTCCAGCGACTGGGCGGATACTCCACCATGTCGTAACCCAGGGTGATGACGACATCCGCGGCCTCGATCGCGTCGACGACGTAGTCACGCTGACCGAGCCCGATGGTGAACAGCGAGTACGGCGCATCCATGTCGACGGCGCCCTTGCCCATGAACGTGCTCATCACGCCGATACCGGTCTGCTCGCAGAGCCGGCGCAGCTGGCGCGACGCCCGTCGACGGATCGCTCCGTTGCCGGCGATGATCACCGGTGATCTGGCATTGCGCAGCAAGTCGTAGGCCCGATCGACGATCTTGTCATCCGGCACCGGCCGGCGGAACCGGCGCGGCTCGACCGGCTGTGTCGTTGCCTCGCGCTTGGCGATGTTCTCCGGCAGTTCGATCAGCACGGCGCCGGGCTTTTCACGCCGCGCGGTGCGCACCGCCTTGCGAACGATCTCCGGCACCGCATCCGGCTCGGTGATCGTCTGCGCCCACTTGGTGACCGGCTCGTACATGCCGACCACATCCATGATCTGGTGGCTTTCCTTGTGCTGGCGGGCCGTCGCGCCCTGCCCCGTGATGCACAGCAACGGCGCGCGGTCCATGTTGGCGTCGGCGACGCCGGTGAGCAGGTTGGTGGCACCGGGTCCGAGTGTTCCCAGGCAGCCGGCCGGATTCCCGGTCAGGCGTCCGTAGACCTCCGCCATGAAGGCCGCCCCCTGCTCGTGGCGGGTCAGGACGAACTGGATGCTGGAACCCTCGAGCGACAGCATGAAGTCGGCGTTCTCCTCACCCGGAACGCCAAAGATGTATTCGATGCCTTCCTGTTCCAGACACCGCACCAGCAGATCGGACGTTTTCACCCCTCGCACTCCCTGTATCGAACCAGACCTCGATGTTGGTCGATCACGGTACACAACTCCGGCGACAACGCTGGTGGCACGGGCGGCCTGGACGTGACGACGGACACATCCTCGGCGCCGCATTCCGGCGGTGACGGAGAATCAACCGCCCGGGGTATCGGACGGGAGGGTCTCGGGTGTCACCTCCGGCTCCGATTCGCCCACCGGCTCCTCCGGCTGCGCGGTTTGTTCGTCGGGGGGCACCGCCTGCGGAGAGATGCCGTCACTTTCCTCGGACTCTTCCTCCGGGGCGTCCTCTCCATCCATGCGCGGCGATGACTCCTCGGCGCGCTCCGGTGGTGGCCGTTCGATCTCGGAGGCGTCATCCTTTTTCTCGACATCCGTCGTGGCATCCACCTCGGGATCGGGCACCTCCCGCGCCGCCTCTTCCTGCACGGCTTCCTCGGTGGTCTGGATACCGATCCGAAACGCGGCGAAACCCGGCATCACCACCTGGTTCAGCGCCATGCCCAGCACACGTCCCCGATAAGGCGATCGGATTTCGTGACGCACGTTGGTCAACGGATCGGTGACGGTTCCCATCACCGTCCCCTCGCTGACGACATCCCCGACCCGTACCAGCGTGAGCAGGATGCCGCCGTGGTCGGACCGCACCCAATACGACTCGTAGAACACCGGCTGCGGGGTCGACCAGCGCCGCTCGCGTTCGATCATTCCCAACTGATGCATCAGCGTTTCAATACCGCGCACGCCCTGATCCACCTGTGATGGCTCCAAGCGCAGCGGCTCACCCGCCTCCAGCGTCACCGCGGGAATGCCCGCGTCCACGGCCGCGCGGCGCAGCGTGCCCTTGGCGCCCTCGGTGTGCAGCACCGCGATGCCGCCGAATCCGCGGCTGAGTTCGACCACTTCGGGCTTGGTCAGATCAGCCCGCAGTTGCGGCAGATTGGTGCGGTGAAACGAACCGGTGTGCAGGTCGGCGAGCTGATCGCAATGCTCGATCACCTCGGTGAAGAATGACTGCGCGACGCGCGAGGCCAGACTCCCCGTGGGTGACCCCGGAAAGTATCGGTTGAGATCACGCCGGTCGGGCAAATAGCGCGAATTGCGCTGGAACCCGGCCAGGTTGACGATGGGCACGCCGATAACCGTGCCCGACAGGGTCTTGGGATCCAGCGAATGGACCACGCGACGAATGATCTCGATCCCGTTGAGTTCATCACCATGCACGGCACCGGTCAGACACAGCACCGGGCCGGGGTTGGCGCCATGCGAGACCAGCACTGGTGTCGCGCCACCAAGCTGGCCGAAGTGGTAGCTCGCGGTCCACGCGAGCTGACGCCAGGTGCCTGGCTGAACCTCCTGTCCCAGCAGCGGGAAGGGTTGGACCCCTTCGGGCTCCGGCTCCGGCGCGGGCACCGACGTGTCCTCGGCAGTGTCCTCCGGCGTCGGTGAGGCGGCGCTCTCCGCTGGCGCGGCCGGCTGTTCCGCGGAATCCGGCGGCGCCACCTGCCCGGCGACGTTGTCGTCCGGGGGCGTCGGAGGCTGGGCGTCAGCAGGGAATCCCATGACCCCGAGTGCGGCGGTGATCACGACGATGGCAAGGCGATTACTCATTCTGCTCCAAGCTATCAAGCTCCTGTCCGGCACGCGAGCAGCCAGGGGCTACCGATGCGGGCCGTGCGACTTTAACGGCGATTGCCTAGACTGATACGCAGGCACTCAACAGACGCCCGACATCATGCGATGGTTCCTCGCGACCGCGATTGTGGCCGGTCTGGTTTCCACCTCCGACGCGCTCGCCGACAGCCGCACACCCGGAAAAGTAATCGCCGGCTGGGTGGAAAAGGTCACGGTCAAACCCTGGGACGTGGTGGTTTCCGCCAAGCTGGATACCGGCGCGCTCACCTCCTCGATTCACGCGGAAGCGATCGAACGCTTCACCAGGGACGACGAAAAATGGGTGCGCTTCACCCTGGTCCTGGAGGACGAGGATGACGAGGTGCATCGCATCGAAACCGAACAACCTCTGGCGAGAAACGTCCGGATCAAGGACCATGACGACCCCAGCGCGCGTCGTGCGGTCGTCGAACTGGAACTGTGCTTCGATGGACGCAGGCATCGCACCCAGTTTTCGCTGGCCGATCGAGGCGACTTCATCTACCCGGTCCTGCTGGGCCGTCGTTTCATGGAAGATGTCGCCGTGGTGGATCCGGAAGCAACGTTCCTGACGCAGGCTCGTTGCGAGTGAACCACGTTGTCCCGGAAGGTGTTGACGAGTCGATGACAAAAAGTCGGGTAACCCCGGGAATGCCACCGGATCACTTCATGACGCGGTCCGCCGCATTGACGAGAGCAGCTTGTTGAGAAACCTGCCTGTTTGGATTATCGCCGCGCTGCTGATGGCCGCCGGCGCGGCCATGTGCGCGTACAAGGTCCGGGCGCTGGGCCTGCCCCTGTTGCCGAGCACGGATACCGCGGTGTGGACGGTGGAGGCGCGCGCCGCATTCCGGGCGCGGGGCGGACCGGTCAAGGCCACGTTGCTCATCCCCAAACAGCCTCCGGGGTTCGAGCATCTCGACGAGCACTACATTTCCAACGGGTTCGGCGTGACCCAGGAAGCCAGCGGCCTCAACCGCGCGGCGCTGTGGGCGGTGCGCAGGGCCAACGGAACCCAGGCGGTCTACTACCGACTGACCGTCTACGAAACCGACACTGACAACCCGACGCACCAGGACCCCTTCCCGGGCTATCCGCGCGTTCCGGACTACGGCGAATCCACGCAGGCGGCCGTCAACGCCTTGCTGAACGAGGTGCGCTCCGAATCCGCCGACATCGCCACCTTCGCCCGCGCGCTGATCGCACGCATGAACCGCGAAGGCGCCAATCCGTCGGTGGACAGCCTGCGAACCGGGGGCGACAGCCCCGGCGCCTGGGCGCAATGGCTCGTCGACGTGCTGGCCGGCGCGCGCATCCCCGCCCGCGTGATCTGGGGCCTGCCGCTGGTCGACGGCACGCGTGATGCCACCCTGGTGCCGTACATCGAGGTCCACAACGAGCAGCGCTGGATTCCGATGTCACCGGAGACGGGCAAGGTCGGCCTGCCGGACGACTTCCTGGTGTGGCGTATCGGCAACGATCCGCTGCTCGCCGTGGATGGCGGCGCCCAGCCCGACGTGCGGTTCTCCGTCACCCGCAGCCAGCGCCAGATCGTCTCCATCGCCCGGGACCGGGCCCGGCAGCACGGATCGCTGGTGCTGGACTACTCGCTGTTCTCGCTGCCCGTGCAGACGCAGAACGTCTATCGCGTTCTGCTGACCGTCCCGCTGGGCGCCTTTCTGGTCGTCCTGCTGCGCAACGTGGTCGGGGTCAAGACCTTCGGGACCTTCATGCCCATCCTGATCGCACTGGCCTTCCGGGAGACCAAGCTCATCTGGGGCATCGTGCTGTTCACCCTGATCGTTGCGCTCGGATTGGGTCTGCGCTTCGCACTGGAGCGACTCAAGCTGCTACTGGTACCGAGACTGGCCTCCGTCCTGATCATCGTCATCCTGCTGATGCTGCTGGTCAGCCTGGTCAGTCACCACCTCGGCATGGACCGCGGGCTGTCGATCGCCCTGTTCCCGATGGTGATTCTGGCGATGACCATCGAACGCATGTCGCTGGTCTGGGAAGAGCATGGCGCCTGGGAAGCCATTCTCCAGGGTGGTGGCAGCCTGCTGGTCGCCGCGGCCGGGTTCCTGGTGATGAGCAACCCGCTGCTGACCCACCTGGTCTTCGTGTTCCCGGAACTGCTGCTGGTACTGCTCGGTGCCTGCCTGATTCTCGGCCGCTACACCGGCTACCGGCTCTCGGAATTCTGGCGCTTCAGGGCCGTGTTGGCAGGCAAGGACCAGTGATGCGCTGGCCGGGCACGATTCTGCGCGAGGCCGGTATTCTGTCGATGAATCAGCGTAATGCTGATTACATCATGCTGAACAACAAGCGCCGGCTTTACCCCCTGGTCGACGACAAGCTCAAGACCAAGGAGCTGGCGCAACAAGCCGGTATCGCGGTGCCGGAGCTTTACGGCGTGGTGAAGACCGAGCACGCCATCGGTGATCTGGAAGACCTGCTGGGTGAGCACCGCTCCTTCGTGGTCAAGCCCGCGCACGGAAGCGGCGGCAACGGCATTCTCGTCATCACCGACCGCCGCCAGAGCCGCTATGTGAAAGCCAGCGGTTCGATGATGTCAGCGGACGATCTCAACCATCACATCTCCAACATCCTGTCCGGCATGTTCAGCCTGGGTGGCATGCCGGATCACGCGATGGTCGAGTACTGCGTGCAATTCGATCCGATTTTCGAGGATGTCGCGTTCCAGGGCGTTCCCGACATCCGCACGATCGTGTTTCGCGGGGTGCCGGTCGCATCAATGGTCCGCCTGCCGACGCGTGCCTCCGACGGCAAGGCCAATCTGCATCAGGGCGCGGTGGGTGCCGGCATCGACATGGCGACGGGTCTGACGCAGTCCGGCGTGTGCCAGAACGCCCGCGTGACCACGCACCCCGACACCGGCGCGCCGCTCGCCGGCATCAGCATCCCCGGCTGGGACAAGCTGCTGCTGCTGGCCGCCCGATGCTACGACCTCGCGGCGCTCGGCTATCTGGGTGTCGACGTCGTGCTGGACCGGGAGCACGGTCCCCTGGTGCTTGAGCTCAATGCCCGGCCGGGACTGTCCATTCAGCTGGCGAACCGGCGCGGCCTGCTACCGGCGCTGAAGGCGATCGAACGGATGAAGACGATCCCGACCAGCGCTGACGAGCGTGTCGCGCTCGGGCTGGACTTGCTTGTACGCCACGCACCGTCATAATTCCCGCTGACCGCCATCCGGCTGATCCCGGCCTGCGCGGCTTCAACCATCAGATGGGCGGATCGGGTGCGTTACTGCCGCCGGATATCGCCTCGAACAACGAAAATCTGCGTGCGGATTCCGAGGAACTCATGAAGAAAAGCCTGATCGGCCTTGTCACCGCCATCACCTTCATTCTCACGGGCTGCGGGGCCTCCGGCGACCCAATCGAAGTCGACAACGGCTGGGTTCGCGCAATGCCGCCCGGTGCCAAGATGACCGCCGGGTATGTCACGGTGACCAACAACGGCAAGGGCGAACTGCGGGTGCTCGGCGCATCCAGCCCGTTCTTCGGACGCATCGAAATGCACACCACGGTGATGGACGACGGCGTGCAGAAAATGCGCATGGTCGACGGCTACAAGATCGCACCAGGCGAATCGCTGGAACTGAAGGCCGGCAGCGATCATCTGATGATGCGCTTTCCCCGCGACCTCGAGACCGCCGGCGGACAGATCCCGGTATCCATGGCCTTTCGCACGACCGACGGCGAACTGGTCTCCATCGAATCCACGTTCGAACTGCGGCAGTCCGCTCCGAACTGAATCCTGTCCATCCGCAGGGGTAACGTCCCGCCCCTTCGGGTTGCCCATCCAGGAGCGTCACGCGCGTAGAATTCGCGCATGCATCTGGTCACCCTCCTCTCCAGCCTGATCGCGCTGCTGTTCGGGCCGCTGGCCTACGCCTGGCTTAGCCGCCAGCGTCGTCTCAGCGCGGTCCTCGACGGGTTCGTGTTCGTCAGCATCGCCGGGATCGTCCTGCTTGAGGCGCTACCCGACGCGGTCGCGCACGGCGGCGTTCTCGCCTGGCTGGCGCTGGCCATCGGCATGTTCGGGCCAACCCTCGCGGAATCACTGCTGCACCACGCCGCCCGCGAGACCCATCTGGTCACCCTGCTGCTGGGCGGGCTCGGGCTGATCCTTCACGCGACGGTAGACGGCGCCGCCCTGTCGGAACCTGCCCATGCCGGCCCGGCACTGGCGCTGGCCGTCGTGCTGCACCGTATCCCGGTCGGCCTGGCGATCTGGTGGCTGGTCCGTCCAACCTTCGGGGTGCGGGCCGCCTGGGTGACGCTGGTCCTGATGCTGATCGGCACCACGGTCGGCTACGGGATGGGCGGTGACGTCATCGCGCATGGCACCACACCGGGCCTAGCGATCTTCCAAGCCTTCATCGCCGGCTCGATTCTGCACGTGGTGTTCAACAAGCCCCATCTTGGCGACCGCTACGCGGTGGATTCGCATGATCACATTCCGCCGCGCTTCGAGGGCCTGGGCAACGTGCTCGGTCTGGGGGTCGTGCTCGCCGTGGCGCTGCTGCACGGCGACGCCGGTCACGAGTCGTCCGTTGAACTGCCCTGGGCACGGTTGCTGGATCTGACGTTGATCAGCGCGCCGGCACTGCTGCTCGGTTTCCTGCTCGCCGCCGCACTAGGCACCTGGCTGCCCGAGGCGCCAGTGCGCTGGCTGCAGCGCGGACCCGCCCTCAGGCAGGCCTGGCGAGGCATGTTGTTCGGACTGCCGCTACCGGTTTGCAGCTGCGGCGTGCTTCCCGTTTATCGCACCCTGATCCGGCGTGGCGTGCCCGGCTCCGCCGGCATCGCCTTTCTGGTCGCGACGCCCGAACTGGGCCTGGATGCGATCCTGCTCTCCCTGCCGCTGCTGGGCGATTCGATGACGCTGGCGCGAGTGGTCGCCGCTGCAATTCTGGCCCTGCTCGTCGGCTGGTGGGTCGGGCCGAAAATCGTCGCGGCATCGCAAGACCACCACGACCATGACGCCTGCTGCGGATCGGACGCGGATGCGCCCGAGCAGCAAGCCACCGCATGGACGCGGTTCCGGGACCAGCTCGATGAGCTGGTGCGCGCAACCGGCCCGTGGCTGATCGTCGGTCTCGTACTGGCCGCGATCGCCGAACCCCTGCTGGAGCAAGCCCCGTTCATGGCATGGCCCGGCGCGGTGCAGGTGCTTTTCTTCGCAGTGATCGGGATTCCGATCTACGTCTGCGCCTCGGGCGCGACGCCGATCGTCGCGATTCTGCTTGCCGGTGGTCTGTCACCCGGCGCCGGACTGGCGTTCCTGCTGTCGGGACCGGCCACCAACGTCGCGAGCTTCGGCCTGCTGCGCAATCTGCATGATCGCGCCACCGCGATCCGTTTCGCCGTGGCGATGATCGCCGGAGCGGTCGTGCTGGGATTACTGACCAACGCCATGCTCGACGAGGGCGGACGCTTTGTCGCCGAGGAGCTGCAACATCAGGGCGGCAACTGGATGCAGTGGCTCAGCCTGCTGCTGCTGGGCGTGCTGGTGGGTGCTGCCGTATTGAATCAGGGAGCCCGGCGCTTTTTCGCCGAGGGACTGCGGGGCGAACACGCCCCGCACTCCCATCAGCACTGAGACCGGATTCAGGCAGCCGCGTCGACGGCGGGCGCGGACCTGGTCTTCGCTTCCTGCTGCAACAGGCTGATCGCATCGGCCAGCGGCAACGTCTGCTGTTGCTTCTGTCCCAGCCGCCGGATCGTGACCTTGCCGGCCTCCGCCTCATTGCGGCCCAGCACGAAGATCGCGGGAATCTTCTGGTGGCTATGCTCGCGGATCTTGTAGTTGATCTTCTCGTTGCGAATGTCCAACTCGGCACGAAGACCGGCCGCCTTCAACGCATCGACGACCTGCCGGGCATAGTCATCCGCATCGGAGACGATGGTCGCGACAACCACCTGCACCGGTGACAGCCAGAACGGCAGCGCGCCGGCGTATTGCTCGATGAGGATGCCGATGAAGCGTTCCAGCGAACCGAG
>CALBOV010000056.1 GCA_937896565.1 uncultured Salinisphaerales bacterium | reverse complement strand
GTCTCTGTCGAACTTCGCCAAGCACACGACCAAGCGCTTCGTGAACCTGATCTCCAGCTTCGAGGATTCGGTGGCGCACGAGTGCCGCAAGCGCGGCTTCGATGGCATCGTCTGCGGTCATATCCATCACGCGGAAATCCGCGACATCAACGGCGTGATGTACTACAACACCGGCGACTGGGTGGAGTCCTGCACGGCGCTGGTCGAACACGTGGACGGCCGGATGGAGATCCTCGACCTGTCCGACGACGGCGTGCAGCGCAGCGACAAGGTCACGCCGATCCGGTCCGTCGCGACCGGCTGAGCCCGCGTCCGCCGCGGCGGACGTCGATGAGCAGGAAGGGGCGGAGTTGGCGGGCCAGCTTCCCTATAATTCGGGGATGACTGACACCGAAGTTCTGGCTGAGGGGCGCTTCCTGCGCCTGGTTCGCAAGGGCCGTTGGGAATTCGTGCAGCGTGTGATCGCGCCGGAAGGTGCCGTGCAGATCATCGCGTTGACGCCCGCCGGTGAAATCATTTTCGTGGAGCAGGACCGCCCTCCGGTCGGGGGACGCGTGCTCGAACTCCCGGCCGGCCTGATCGACGGCGATGGTGGTCCGGACGAGACCGCGGAGGCCACGGCCATTCGTGAACTGGAGGAAGAGACCGGCTACGCCTGCGAGCGTGTCCGTCTCGTGCATCGCGGGCCGACCTCGCCCGGAAGCTCCAATGAATTCAACGCGTTCTACGTCGCCGAAGGCCTGCGCCGGATCGGCGACGGCGGGGGGCTGGACAGCGAGGACATCACTGTTCACCGCGTGCCGCTGGCGTCCGCGCACGACTGGCTGGCGGAACAGGCCGGGCGTGGTCTGTACATCGACCCCCGCGCCTACACCGGGATTTACTGGGCCCAGCGGGAGCTGGTCTAGGTGCGCACCGCAGGGGGCGGGTCGGCGGGGTGTGTCACCCGTCTTCCCTAGAGAAACTGCGAGGGCGCGAACACCTTCGCCGCTTCCAGCTGCTTGGCCTGGTTGACCGCACCGAGCAGGATGCGATCGGCCTGCACCGGACCGGCGGCCTTGCACGCGGCGACGTAAAGCCCCTGCGCGAGCATGTGCATGCGGGCGGTGTTGCCCCACTGCACGCCATCCGGCACCGCGCCACGCATCGCAACGGTCGCCATCGCGTCGCCCAGCATGCCGGGCATGCGCCGTTCTTCCAGCGCGGCACGCAATTCGGACAGGAACTGCTGCATGACGGCCGGCCCCAGCACGCGCAATTGCTCGCCGTAGTACTGGACGATCTTGAGGAACACGATTTCGGCCGGTGTGCCCTTGAACTCGACGCGCGGCCTGGTGGGTGACGTGGCCCGGGTGGTGGCTCGCGCGGCAGTGGTGGTTGGTCCCGCCGCTGCCTGGATCATGCCCTTGTAAAGCGCCAGCCGCAGCTCGTGCCGTTCCCGTGCCTCCAGTGCTTGCACCGCCTCGATCTCGTTGACGAACTCGATGAGCGGCACCGACTTCTGGCCGGCGAATTTGCGATCCCATAGATCCAGGGCGCTCTGGACACCGGCCGCGTCCAGCTTGGAGCCCAGGACCTCGCTGATCACCGCGCGCTCACGGCTGTAGCGCGCGTTGTCGTGTGCGGCCATCAGTCGTTCCGACCCGCGTGGGGGAGATCGGTCTGGAACTCGGGGTAGCCGACCTCGGAGTGCTCGGTGAAATCCAGACCGCGTTGCTCGTGGATCGATTCGGCCCGCACCTTCAGCACGACATTGATGCCCGCGAAGCAAAGCCAGGCGAGCGGGAACGCCCACAGGAAGGCCGCGCCGATTCCCAGCAGCTGCGTGGTGATCACGCCGGGCTGGAACAGACCCTCGTCCAGGAACAGGCCCGCAGCCAGCGTGCCCCAGGCACCGCAGAACCCGTGGACGGGAATGGCGCCGACGACATCATCCACGCGCAGCTTCAGCAGCAGATCACCTCCGAACACGGCGATCGGCGCGGCGATGAACCCGGTGAGTACCGCGAAGACCGGTTCCATGGAGCCGCAGCCGGCGGTGATGGCCACCAGGCCGGCCAGGGCGCCGTTCACCGAGCTGGTGATCAGCACCGGCCGGCGGAGTGCGGTCAGCAGAATCATCGTGCCGACTACACCGGCGGCGGCCGCGAGGTTGGTGTTGAGCAGCACCTTGCCGATGGACGCGTCGGCCGCCAGCGTGCTCCCGCCGTTGAACCCGAACCAGCCCAGCCACAGGATGAAGACCCCGAGCGCGACGCTGGGCAGGCTGTGTCCGGGGATGTTGCGGACCTCTCCCTTCGGACCGAAGCGCCCCAGGCGCGGCCCCAGCACGATCGCCGCGGCCAGCGCGCACCACCCGCCAATCGAGTGCACAACGGTGGATCCGGCGAAGTCGATGAAGCCGCGCTCGGACAGCCAGCCCGATCCCTCGAAGGCGCTGCCCCAGACCCAGCTGCCGTAGACGGGGTAGATCACGCCGGTGACCGCGACGGCGCCAATGGCGTAGGCCGCGAAACGCATTCGCTCGGCCACGGCGCCGGAAACGATGGTGGCGGCGGTGGCCGCGAACATCATCTGGAAGACCATGAATCCGGCTTCCCCGCCGGTGAGATCGCCGGGCACGAAATGGGTGACGCCAATCCAGCCGCTCGGATTGTCGCCAAACATCAGCCCGAACCCGAGCGCCCAGAATGCCAGCACGCCGACGCAGAGATCGGCGTAGTTCTTCATGATGACGTTGACGGTGTTCTTGGTGCGGACGAATCCGCCTTCGAGCAGCGCGAACCCGGCCTGCATGAAGAACACCAGCGCCGCACTGACGCTGACCCAGATCAGATCGGCAGGGTTTTCAAGCAGCCCCTGGGCACTGGCCGTAGCCGGCAGGGTGAATGCGGCAATGGCGAGACAGCAGGCAAGGCGTTTCATGCGCATGCAATTCCTTCGTAGGCGATCCGTGCTATCGCAACGCAGGTGCAGGCGTGGTCGAGGCGTGTCGAGCGGTGCTCCATCGCCACGGGTGCCGGACCAGCGGGCACCCGTGGCGGTGAAGGCTTGCCGACCAATCCCCGGTATTGGCCGAACCCCCTGAGGGAATCAACGCGTGCTTCCCAAACCGCGGCCTGCGCCGCGATTCCCCGAGCTCTAGAGCTCGGGAGAAACAGCAAGCAATGCCGGGGCCAAGTCGCGATTCCCGAGGTTCAGGCCGCCAGGGTGCCGTCCCGATAGTCGGCCAGCGCCTGTTCGATCTCCTCGCGCGTGTTCATCACGAACGGGCCGTACTGGACGATCGGCTCGTTCAGCGGCTTCGCGGCCAGCAGCAGCAGACGCGTACCGTCGCTTTCCGACAGGATTTCGACACGGTCGCCGTCGCCCAGGAGGCCGGCGGCGCGTCGGGGCAGGACCTTTCCGCCAATGGTCGCTTCGCCCTCGTAGACGTAGGCGAAGGCGTTGTGGCCGGCCGGTATGTCGGCTTCGAAGCGCGAGCCGGCGTCGAGGTGAACGTCCAGCAGCATCGGATCGGTGGTCGCGCGCCGCACGGCACCCTCGACGCGTTGATCCGCGTGCGACCAGCCTCCGGCGATCACGCGGACCCGGCCGCCAGCAAATTCGGCTTCCGGTATATCCCCGGTGGGAATGTCACGGTAGCTCGCCGGCTGCATCTTCTGTCCGGATGGCAGGTTCAGCCACAGCTGGAAGCCGCGCATTCTGCCTTCGGTCTGCTGCGGCATCTCCGAATGGATGATGCCGCGGGCGGCCGTCATCCATTGGACGTCTCCTGGTCCGAGGTCTCCGGTGTTCCCCAGGTGATCCTTGTGCTGCATCCGGCCGTCGAGCATGTAGGTGACGGTCTCGAAACCGCGATGCGGGTGCGAGGGGAAGCCGGCGATGTAGTCGTCCGGGTTGTCGGAGAAGAATTCGTCGAGCATCAGGAACGGGTCATGCCGAAGCGCCTGCGTGGCTCCGAGGCTGCGGCGCAGCTTGACGCCCGCGCCGTCCGAAGCCGGCATCGATGGAATGACGTTGGCCAATTCACGTTCGGACATGGGGTACCTCCAAATGCATCCGGGGTGGAGCGAGAGTTGCGGTGTCAGTGGGATCAGGCGGCGAGTTCGGCAATCGATTCGCGGGCTGATCGCAGCGCGGCGTCGCGACCGTCCGGCCCCATCGCCATGCCCTCGGCGTAGGCGAATTCCACCGCGTCGATGCCGACGAAGTTGAGGAACTCCCGGATATAGGGCGTCTGCGTGTCGCGCGGCGTTCCGACGTAGCGTCCGCCACGGGTCGCGATCACGAATGCCTTCCTGACCGGCAACAGGCCGACCGGGCCATTTTCGGTATAGCGGAACGTGATGCCGGCGCGGGCGACGTGGTCGATGTACGCCTTGAGTGTCGACGGGATGCCGAAGTTGTACATCGGCAACGCGATGACCAGGACGTCGGCGGCCCGCAACTCGGCGATCAGCGCGTCGGACAGCGCCACATCCGCCGCCTGCTCGGGCGTGCGGTCGTCCGCGGGAACGGCGAATGCGGCGAAACGGTCGGCCGTCAGGTGCGGTACGGGCTGGCTGGCGAGATCGCGATGGACCACTGTGGCCGGTCCGTGCCGCCCTTGCCAGGCTTCGATGAACTGCGTTGCCAGCTGCGAGGAACTGGCGGCGTCGGAATGCAGGCTGGTGCTGAGAAAGAGAATCTGTGTCATGACGAGGCTCCGGTGAAGTGCGATGGCAGCCATTAAACAATCATGTAATTAAATAAAAAAGCGCATATACTGGCGTTAATTAATCGAAAAATTGGATTGATTCGTGGCGACGAGAATTTCGCTGGAGCAATGGCGGGCGCTGGTGACGGTGGTCGAGGCAGGGGGCTATGCCCAGGCGGCGGAGCAGCTGCACAAGAGTCAGTCGGCGGTTAGCTATGCGATTCAGAAGCTCGAGCGCACGCTGGACGTTCAGGTGTTTCGGGTGATGGGGCGCAAGGCGGAACTGACGGAGGTCGGTGCGTCATTGCTGCGGCGGGCACGCGCTCTGCTGGACGATGCCGAACAGCTTGAGGCAGGGGCGTGCAAGCTGGCCGCCGGTGTGGAACCCACGCTGCGTCTGGCCGTGGAGGTGATTTTTCCGACCTGGTTGTTGCTTGAGTGCTTCGAGGTTTTCGCGCGGCGCTTTCCGGAGACGCATCTCGAGCTGGAGGAATCCGTACTTGGCGGCACTGACGAGGCGATTCTCTCCCGTCGCGTTGACCTGGCGATCTCGCCGAGCGTGCCGGTGGGATTCGCCGGCGAGCCGCTGCTCGAGGTTCGCTTCATCCCCGTCGCGCATCCGGACCATCCGCTCCATCGCCTGGGGCGCTCCGTGGACTATCGGGATTTGCGACGTCATCGCCAACTGGTGATTCGCG
>CALBOV010000055.1 GCA_937896565.1 uncultured Salinisphaerales bacterium | reverse complement strand
GCCGATCTTCAGGCCGCCATCGGTTTGCAGGCGTACGCGGCCGCGCAGGTCGTTCATGCGCAGCGTCTGATGGGTTTCGGCCAGGCCCAGTTCCCAGGGCGTGCCGGCGTAGCGCACCGACGTCAGCGGGCTGGCGCCGGTGCCACCGTCGTAGCCGGACACGGTGATCAGGTCGGCGTAGGCCTTGGCAACGCCGGCGGCGATGGTGCCGACGCCGGGGCCGGAGACCAGCTTGACCGAGACCAGTGCCTGCGGATTGACCTGCTTGAGGTCGAAGATCAGCTGCGCCAGATCCTCGATCGAGTAGATGTCGTGATGCGGCGGCGGCGAGATCAGCGCGACGCCGGGCTTGGAATAGCGCAGCTTCGCGATCATCTGGTTGACCTTGTGGCCCGGAAGCTGACCGCCTTCGCCGGGCTTGGCGCCCTGGGCGATCTTGATCTGCAACACCTCGGCATTGACCAGATAATGCGGCGTGACACCGAAGCGGCCGGAGGCGACCTGCTTGATCTTGGACATCCGCTCGGTGCCGTAGCGCGACGGGTCCTCGCCGCCTTCGCCGGAGTTCGACCGGCCGCCCAGGCGGTTCATCGCGATCGCCAGCGCCTCGTGGGCCTCGGGTGACAGCGCACCGAGGCTCATGCCGGCCGAATCGAAACGCCGCACGATGGCCGAGATCGGTTCCACCTCGTCAATGGAGATCGGGGCGCCGACGGGCTTGATCTTGAACAGGTCGCGCAGCACGGCCGGCGGCCGCGCGCTGACCTGGTCGACATACTCCTGATAGTCCGCGAATTCGCCGGATTTCACCGCCTTTTGCAGCGAGAACACGACATCGGGGTTGTAGGCGTGATACTCGCCGCCGTGGATGTACTTGAGCAGGCCGCCCTGCGGCAGCGGCTTGCGGGGATTGCGCGCGAGCCGGTCCAGCGTGATGGTGTCGGCTTCCAGGTCCTCGAAGGCTGTGCCCTGAATGCGGCTGATCGTTCCCGGGAAACAGCGCCGTACGATCTCGTCCGACAGACCGACGATCTCGAACAGCTGCGCGCCGCGGTAGCTGGCGATGGTCGAGATGCCCATCTTGGACATGATCTTGTACAGGCCCTTGCAGATCCCCTTGCGATAGGCGCGGCCCAGGTCGGCGCGTTCGCGATCCCGGATCTCGCCGGTGCGCAACATGTCGAACAGGCACTCGTAGGCCAGGTAGGGATGCACGCAGGACGCGCCGAAGCCGATCAGGCAGGCGAAGTGGTGCGAGTCGCGAGCGGTCGCGGTGTCGACAATGATGTTCGCGTCCGTGCGCAGGCTTTCGCGCACCAGCGCGTGATGCACGGCGCCGGTGGCCATCAGCGCGTGGACGGGCAGTTCGCCGGTCTTGACGCCGCGATCGGTCAGCACCACGACCACCTTGCCGGCACGCACGGCCTCCACGGCCTCACGGGTGATGCGGTCGATCGCCGCCGCCAGGCCCTCGTCCTCGGTCCAGGTCAGCTGGATCTTGACGTGGGCGTAGGCCGGATCGTCCATCGTCAGCAGTTGCTCGTACTTGCCGGTGGACAGCACCGGCACGTCGACCAGCAGACGCTTGGCGCGGTCCGGCGTTTCCTCGAACACGCTGCGCTCGGCGCCCAGGCAGGACTCCAGCGACATGACGATCTGCTCGCGCAGCGGATCGATCGGCGGATTGGTCACCTGCGCGAATTGCTGGCGGAAGTAGTCGTACAACGGACGCTGCTGCTGAGACAGCACCGGGAAGGGCGTGTCGTCCCCCATCGAGCCCACGGCTTCCTGGCCGGCTTCGGCCAGCGGACGCAGAACCTGGTCGCGTTCCTCGAAGGTGACCTGGAACAGTTTCTGGTAGGTCGCCAGTTCGGTGCGATCGAAGAACGACCACGGATCGGTTTCGCTGAGCTTGGACTCAATGCGGCGAACCCCGTCCTTCATCCACTGCTTGTAGGGGTTGCGGCTGGCGAGGTCGCGGTCGATGTCGTCCGGATAGAGCACACGGCCCGTCTGGGTGTCGACGGCCAGCATCTGGCCGGGGCGCAGCCGGCCCTTCTCGACCACGTCCTCCGGGGCGTAGTCGTAGACGCCGATTTCCGAGGCCAGCGTGATCACGCGGTCCTTGGTGATCACGTAGCGCGCCGGACGCAGGCCGTTGCGGTCGGTGGAACAGGCGGCGTAGCGGCCGTCGGTCATGACGATCCCGGCGGGGCCGTCCCAGGGCTCCATGTGCATGGAGTTGTATTCGTAGAACGCACGCAGGTCGGGGTTCATCAGCTCGACGTTCTGCCAGGCCGGCGGGATCATCACCCGCGTCGCGGCGAACAGGTCCATGCCGCCGGCGAGCAGGACTTCCAGCATGTTGTCCAGCGACTGGGAGTCGGAGCCGTCCATCGTGACCAGCGGCATGATCTCCTCGATGTTGTCGAGGTCGCCGCTTTCGAACTTGCGCGCACGGGCGATCGACCAGTTGCGGTTGCCGCGAATGGTATTGATCTCGCCGTTGTGGGCCAGGAAACGGAACGGCTGCGCCAGCGGCCAGCGGGGCAGGGTGTTGGTCGAGAAGCGCTGGTGGAATACGCAGACCGAGGACGCCAGACGCTCGTCCTTGAGGTCGAGGTAGAACTCCGGCAGGTAGGCCGGCATCACCAGGCCCTTGTACAGCAGGATGCGGCAGGACAGCGTGGTGACGTAGAAATCCCGGTCGGTCTCGGCAATGGCCTTCTCGGCGACGCGCCGCGCCCGGAACAGGGCCAGCTCGAATGCGAACGTCTCCATGTCCGCCGGGGCGTTGACGAAGATCTGTTCGATTCGCGGCCGTGTTGCCTTCGCCTGTTCGCCCAGGGCCGATTCGTCGATGGGCACTTCACGCCAGCCGGTGATCTGCAGGCCGCGGGTGTCCAGCGCCTTGGCGAACTGTTCGCGGGCGGCGGCGGCTTTCTCGTCGTCACGGGACAGGAAGACATTGCCGACGGCGTAGTCGTCGGCGAGCGCGATGCCGTTTTCCTTGGCCACGGCCCGAAGGAACGCATCGGGCTTTTTCATCAGCAGGCCGCAGCCATCGCCGGACTTGCCGTCCGCGGCCACCGCGCCGCGATGGGTCAGTCGGGCCAGGGCGCTGATGGCCGTCTGGACCAGCCAGTGGCTCGGCTGATCGTCGATCTGGGCGATGAGGCCGAAACCGCAGTTGTCACGCTCGAATTCAGGGTGGTAAAGCCCTTGCTGTGTCATCGCCATACGCAATGCCTGTCCGTTCCGGGGACACTCAAACGCGCCGCAAGCAGGGGATTGCTGCGGGCGTCATGAGCGCTCGTCGAGTATTTGCCGCAGTGCGGCATGCGGACCAGCCATTATAGAAACGGGCGGATGACCGTCAAACGACAGCCGATTCGGTGCCGATTTGCGGCCGTCATCACCGGCAATTGCCGCAATGGCGCCGGTTTAGCGCAGTCGGCGCGGGTCGAACAGGCGATCGTATTCGTCCAGAGCGTAGCGGTCGGTCATGCCGGCGATGTAGTCGGCGATCAGGCGGGCGCGGATGTCGCGGTCCGGGTCGTCCGATTCCGGCGGAACCCGCTCGGAAAACTTCGGCGGCAGCAGCTTCGGATCGTCCAGAAACGCGTCGAACAGTGCCTTGATGACCCGCCGTGCCTTGCTGGTAATCCTATACACCTGATGGTGGCTGTACAGATTCCTGTACAGGAATCGCTTGAGTTCGATGTTGAGCCGCCGGGCTTCGGGGCTGAATGCGATCAGCGGGTGGTCGGCCTCGCGGACGGCGTCGATGGAGTCCGGCCGCAGGGCGTCCAGCGCGGCCTGGCTGGTCTCGATGACGTCGACCACCAGGAAGTTGATCATGCGCCGGATCACCTCGTGGCGGATCTGCTTGTCGCTGAGGTTCGTGTAAAGCCCCATGACCTCGGCGTAGAAACGTTCGAACAGCGGCACCCCGGCGAGCTGCTCCAGCGTCAGCAGGCCCGCGCGCAGGCCGTCGTCGATATCGTGGTTGTTGTAGGCGATCTCGTCGGAAAGATTCGCCAGCTGCGCTTCCAGGCCCGGGAAGCTGCCGTCCAGAAAGCGCCGTCCCACGTCACCCAGATGTTGCGCCTTGGGCTTGGTGCAGTGCTTCAGAATGCCTTCGCGGGTCTCGAAGGTGAGGTTCAGGCCGGCGAAGGCGGCGTACTTGTTTTCCAGTACGTCGACCACGCGCAGGGACTGGATGTTGTGCTCGAAACCGCCATGGGGCTTCATGCAGGCGTTCAGGGCATCCTGACCCGCATGTCCGAAGGCCGTGTGGCCGAGATCGTGGGCCAGCGAGATCGCCTCGACCAGGTCCTCGTTCAGCGACAGCGAGCGCGCGATGGTGCGGGCGATCTGGGCGACTTCCACCGAATGGGTCAGTCGCGTGCGAAACAGGTCGCCCTCGTGATTGACGAAGACCTGGGTCTTGTATTCCAGGCGCCGGAACGCCGCGCAGTGGATGATGCGGTCGCGGTCGCGCTGGTACTCGGTCCGGTTGCCCGACGACGGTTCGTCGACACGGCGGCCGCGGCTGGTTTCAGGCCGGGCTGCGTAGGGCGCAAGAGCCATCAGGCGGCGGCGTCGAGACTTTCGCGCAGCGTGTCGAGCGGGACATCGGCGCTGATGACGGCGTGTCCCAGCGGGCGCAACAGCACCAGCCTGAGCCGGTTGTTCAGCACCTTCTTGTCGCGCTGCATCAGCGCGATGAACTCGTCCGGTGGAATCGGTGGCGGTGAGGTTGGAAGCGACAACGCGCTCAGCAGCGACCGCAGCCGGGCGACCTCCTCGGCGGACGCCCAGCCCAGCCGGCATGACAGGTCGGCCGCCATGACCATGCCGATGGCGACGGCCTCACCATGCAAAAGGGTGCCGTAACCGCTGGCGGTCTCGATCGCGTGGCCGAAGGTGTGGCCGAGATTCAGCAACGCCCGCTGGCCCTGCTCGCGTTCGTCGGCCGCGACGATCTTCGCCTTGGCCAAGCAGCAGCGGTAGACGACTTCGGTCAGCACATCGGTGTCGCGTGACCGCAGTTCGGCGACTCGTGATTCCAGCCAGTCCAGCAGTTGCAGGTCACCCAGCGCGGCGTACTTGACCACCTCGGCCAGGCCCGCGGCGTATTCACGCGGCGGCAGTGTGGCGAGCAGATCCAGGTCGGCGATCACCTGAACGGGTTGGTGAAACGCGCCAATCAGATTCTTGCCGGCCTGGTGGTTCACGCCGGTTTTGCCGCCGACCGAGGAGTCGACCATCGCCAGCAGGGTGGTCGGGATCTGGATGAAGTCGATGCCGCGGTGATAAACCGAGGCGGCGAATCCGGCGATATCGCCGATCACGCCGCCGCCCAGCGCGATGATCAGGCTGTCGCGATGAAAGCCGCCGTCGGCGAGTTGATCGAGAATCCGGCCGGCGGTGTCCAGCGTCTTGAAGGATTCGCCGTCCGGTAGTTCGCAAACCGCCGCGTCGGGCAGCGCTTCCAGGACGCGTGGCAGATAAAGCGGGGCGATGGTGTCATTGGTGACGATCAGGCAGCGGCGGTTCTGCGCGTCCAGCCCGTTCAGGGCGCCGGCGCCGATGTGAATGGGATAGCTGCGTTCGCCGAGGTCGACGTGGAGCGTCCGGTTCATGGTGTTGGCGGCTTCAAGCCGTTGTCGAGCTGATGGTGGATGTCCTGCGCCACGTTCTTGGCGGCCCGGCCGCGCGTCGGCACGATCAGGTCGGCGACGGCGCGGTACAGCGGGTCACGCACGGCGAACAATCGCTCCAGTGTCGCCTTGGGGTTGCCGCCGTTGAGCAATGGCCGGTTCTGGCTCTTGCGGGTGCGTTGGAGCTGCTGCTCCAGCGTGGCGTACAGGTAGACGACGATTCCGCGCTCGCTCAGGCAGGCGCGGTTGTTCTCGAGTAGTACCGATCCGCCACCGGTGGCGACGACGACATCGTCCCGCTGGGTCAGTTCGTCGATCATCCTGGCCTCGCGCCTGCGGAATCCCTCTTCACCCTCGATTTCGAAGATGTAGGGAATGTCGACGCCGCAACAGGCCTCGATCTCGTGATCGCTGTCGAGGAATTTCAGATGTCGTAACCGCGCCAGACGTCGGCCGATCGTGGTCTTGCCGGCGCCGGGCGGTCCCACGAGGAAGATTCGCCGCGGCTGCGCGGAGTCGGCCGACATCAGGTCGTCGGCGGAGCAACGATCTCGATCCGGCGGGTGCTGCACACCTGACCGTTGTCGGAGCCATCCGCGGCGATGCGGCGCACGCAGGCCCGGACATCAACGGTGCGGATCTCGTCCTCGCCCAGCGGCGGGTTGAAAGTCGGCACGAAGTAACGCGACGTGGCGACACCGTTGGCGTTGGTGGTGCCACCGCCGGGGAAGACCCGTTCGTTGGGGTCGCCGGCGCTGGCCGCGGTGATGATCTCGAACGTCACCTGCGCGCCGTCCACCGGCTGGAACGCGTTGTTGCGAACTTCGAAGGTCAGCGTGGCGGTGCGCTGGTTGCCGGCATCATCCGGCGATGTGAGCACGCGCAAGGGCGCCTGAAGGTCCACGCAGTTGCGGCCATCGCTGGTGGTCGTGCAGATCTCATCCTGGAATTGGACGCCGGTGGTGGCTTCCAGCTGTGGTGTCGGGCTGGACTCGCAGTCGCGGTTGTCCTCGGCGATGACGGTGACGAACCCGGACCGGTCGGAATACAGCGCATGCGGCCGCTCGAACGCGCCATTGACGACGCGGGCGCGCCGCGTTTGCGTGGCGGTCACCGGGTCGTTGTTGATGATCAGGCCGAACGACGTGCCCGAGGCGCCGTTGAAGGTGGTCGACAAATCCACGCAGCCGGTCACGCCGGCGCCGGTTCCGTCGCGCCAGTCGATAGCCAGGTTCACGGCGTTGTTGGCGCCGACCAGCGCGGAATCACCGAAATCCGGTGCGGTGAACGTGAACGTGTCAGCCTGCACCTGCACCTCGATGGTGTCGGTGCAGTCGGCGTCGGTGCCTTCGCAAAGGGCCTGCGCCTCGGCATCGTCACTGGTGGCGATCGCGGCCGTCAGATCGACTGTCTGCGCGGCGTTGCCCGAGGCGGCCGGCCGGAAGCCGAAGCGCACGATGCCGAATTCGTCGGTGACACCCCGCAAGCCGTCATTGTTCGTCTGCACGGTGAACGTGCCGCTGTCGCTGCTGCTCAGATTGATCTTGACATCCGGTAGGGCGGTCACCGTCTCGTTGCCCGCGGCGTCTTCCTGGACCTGTTCCGCGGTTGCGATATAGCCGCTTTGAGTCGTGCCGGCGGGCACCGACGTCGGACCGCGGACCGTCAGGCGCGCATAGGGATCGGGCGGGCCGGGCAGCACGAACAGCGTGTATTCACGTTCCGTGGTTCCGCCCCCCGTGGAACCGAACACGGTCAGCACGTCGGCGGTGCGGGCACTCACCTGGCTGGGCGCCAGGTAGTCGAACACGGCGGTGCCGTCGAGCAGGGTTTCCTGTTCGGTCTGGCGGATCACCGAGTTCGTCAGTGATGTCTCGACGTCGACCACCGCGCCGCGGACCGGCTGGCTGGTGCCGCCACAGCCGCCCGAGGAGGTCACCGTGACGAGGAATTCGGAGGCGAGTTCGCCGGCCGCGACTTCCAGCGATCCGCTGGCAACGCGATTGCCCGTGGAGGGATTGACCGGTCCCTGGACGCGGACGGTCGGGGCTGATTCCGCCGGAACGCGTACGGACAGCTGATCCTCCCCGCGCACGTCATCATCGACGACGGCGGTGCCTTCCAGCGACACGTTGATTTCGGTCCGGACTTCGGTGGGTGCGCGGTAGGTGAACACCATTTCGCCGTCGTCATCGGTGTTTGCGCCGCCGACGCGCTGGCGGCCATCCGGCGCGGTCGCGGTGATGGAGCCGGCCGCTTCGTCACCCACGAAAGGTTCGATCAGTACGAACACGTCGGGGACCGGATCGCCCTCTGTCGTGGTCAACAGGGCGGTGAACGGATCACTGGTTCTTCCCGCGGTGACGCAGGTCGGCCCCTCGAGGGTCAGGACGTACTCGGCATCGGGATCGACGCCACCGCTGTCACCGTCCTGGTTGAGCAACCCCCCGGTCGGGGTGTCGTCCGAACAGGCGGCGAGCCCGAGGATGAACACCGTGGCCAAGCCTCTCCGGAGGCCGGCGAAAATCTTGTTGGTCATGGCGGCCTTATACCACGTTCACCGCCTGATCCGTGGCGAATCCGGGTTGAAAACGGTCGTTTTCAACCCGCTCAATGACTAGTCGATCGCCAGGGATTCGCTCACGATCTTCGGCGTGATGAAGATCAGCAGTTCGCGTTTGGTCGAGACATTCCGCTTGTTCCGGAACAACGCGCCCAGCACGGGGATGTCGCCCAGCAGCGGCACCTTGGTGATCAGTTCGTTGTCGGTTTCCTCGTAGATACCACCGAGGACCACGGTTTCCCCATTCTCGACCAGCACCTGGGTGACGACTTCGCGCGTGTCGATGGACGGGATGGTGCCGCCCAGCACGTTCGCAACCTGCTGGCCAACCGTATCGGAACTGACGGCCAGATCCATCACGACCCGTTCGTCCGGGGTGATCTGCGGCGTCACGGTCAGCGACAGCACCGCCTTCTTGAAGGAGATGGAGGTCGCGCCGCTGGAGGTGGACTCCTGATACGGGATTTCCACGCCCTGCTCGATCGAGGCCTGCTTGGCGTTGGCGGTGATCACGCGGGGCGATGAGATCACGTTGCCGCGTCCTTCGGCCTGGAGGGCCGAGAGTTCGAGGTCCACGAGGTAGTCGGAGCCGAGAATGGCGAGCGCGAAGCTGCCCGCGGCGCCGGAGACCGGCAGGCTGACGTTGAAGCGGTCCTGCAGGTCGCCGAGCTCGATCGGGAAGCCGGGCGTGTCGTCGGTGAAGTCGCTGACACCGACGTCCGTGGCTTCCAGGCTGCCCGAGGAACTGATCAGTCCGTTGTCGCCGTTGGTCGCGACCACCGACGTGCCGAACCGGGTGCCGATCTCGCGGGTGAAGTCGGAGTTCGCGATGACAATCCGGGATTCGATCAGGACCTGCCGGACCGGAATGTCCAGCCGCTCGATCAGGCTGCGGACTTCGCCGAGCTTTTCACGGGTCTCGTTGATCAGCAGCGTATTGGTCCGGGCGTCGACACTCACGCGCCCACGCTCACTCAGCAGCGAGGTGGATTCGGAGGTGAGCAGGCCGGCGATATCCGAGGCCTTGGCGTAGTTGATCTGGACGATTTCGGAGCGCAGTGGTGCCAGCTGCTCCTTCTGGGCCTGGGCCTCCAGTTCCACCCGCTCGCGTTCGGCCAGTTCCTGTACCGGCGCGACCAGGATCACGTTGCCTTCCTCGCGCATGCCCAGACCCTTGGTGCGCAGGATGATGTCCAGCGCCTGGTCGTAGGGCACGTTCTGCAGGCGCAGCGCGATATCGCCGCTGACCGAATCGCTGACCACCATGTTCACGCCGGCGACGTCGGCGATGATCTGCAGCAGCGCGCGGATGTCCACGCTCTGGAACGACAGCGAGATCCGTTCGCCCGTGTACTTGGGCTTGTCGCGTTCACGCTGTTCCAGCTCGGCCAGAGTCAGCGGTTGCAGTTCCAGCGTGAAGACGCTGCCGGACTGATAGGCGACCTGATCGAAGTCCCCGGAAGAGATCGGGGACACGACGATGCGTGAGTGGATGCCATCCTGCATGGCGTCGATGTACTTCACCGGCGTCGCGAAATCGAGCACGTCCAGGCGCCGGGCGAAGCGGTCGGGAAGGGCCGTGTTCTTGAACTCGGCGATGATCTTGCCGCCTTCCTCGCGGACGTCCACCGGCGTCTTGGGATCGGTCAGCGTGACGATGATCCGGCCCTGACCGGTTTCGCCGCGGCGGAAGTCGATGTTGGTGATCTCCGGTTTCGGCGCGGGCGCGGCCGCGCTCGCGGCGCTGCTGCGGGCCGGCGCGGCGTTGGGGCGACCCGCCAGCTCGACGATGATCTGCGAGCCGCGCGAGCTGACCGTGTAGGGCACGAGCTGGTGCATCTCCACGACCACACGCGTGCGGCCGCGGGCCTCGGCGGTCGCCACGCTGGTGATCTGGCCGATGTTCACCTTCTTGTAGCGCTCCGCCATGGCGCTGCGGGTGTCGGGCAGGTCCAGAGACAGCCGGGCCGGCGATTCCACGGTAAAGGTGCGCGGGTCCGGTGCCGGCTCCGACAGGCTGAGGACGATGCGAACCGCATCGCCCGGCATCGCCGTGAAGGACACGTCCTGCAACGCTCGGGTGGGCCCCTGGGCGGAGACATTGGCAACCGCAAGCAGTAACGCGACCCCGGCGCTCAGGCTTGCCGCAAATCGTATGTTGGCAAATCGAGCCATCTTGCCCACTCCCTAGTTTTCGCTGAGCGCTATTGAGGCGGAACGCTGCATAAAGCCTCCGAAGCCGTCCGGGATAATTTCTTCAAGCGTGACCTCGGCTTCGGTAATCCGGGTGATCTTGCCGTAGTTCTGGCCAAGGTAATTCCCGACCGAGACTCTGTGCACGATGCCATCCGGCGCGCGGATCAGCACGTAAGTGGCCCGAGGCGTGCTGAGCGTGCCGACCATGCGCAGGCTGTCCAGCGGGAATTCCTCCAGCGCCTCGCGGTTGCGATTGGCATCCGGACGGATGCTGTTTTCCGGCGAGGGACCGCTGTCCGGCGCATCCTGGGCCTGTGGCGTGAACGGATCGCGTCGTTCGGCGGGCACGTACTCGAACGGTTCGTACTGACGAATCTGCGGAATCGGCTCGACCACCGACGACTTGCGGGCCTTCACCTCGGCAATGTACGCCTCCAGTTCCGACGTGTCGCGGCCGCAGGCGGTGACGCCGAGCAGGCACACCAGCCACAGCAAATGCTTCGTCGCCCGGCTCATTCTTCTTCCTCGTCGCTTTCGTCGAGGTAGCGGAAGGTCTTGGCCAGCGCCTGCATGCGCAGTTCGCCTTCCGGAGCACCACTGTTGTTGCGACGGCCACCACCGGCGGGTCGGATCTCCACCTGATCGATGGTGACGATACGCGGCAGGGCGGCCACGCCGGAGACGAAGGCGCCCATCTCGTGGTAGGTGCCGACCACCGTGATCTTGTTGGGCAGTTCCGCGTAGAACTCCTTGGTGACCGGTCCCTGAGGCTGGAACAGCTCTTCCTCCAGACCGCTGGCGACGCGGGTCTGGGAAATGTCGTTGAGCAGGTTCGCGACCTCGGTCCGGTTCGGCAGCTGGCGCAGCATCGCGCCGAAGGAGCGGCGCATCTCCTCGAGCTGGGCCTTGTAGGCGTCGAGGTTGGCGATCTTCTTCTGCTTGTTCTCGAAGGTCTTGCGCAGCTGGGTTTCCTCGGCCTCGACCTTGTCCAGCTGCTCGAATTTGGGTTTGACCAGATACCAGCTGCCGGCGCCGATGATGATGGCCATGATCAGGATGACCGCGCCGATGCGGGCGTAACCAGGCCAGGCGCCGGGGTTGTTCGGGTCCAGGCCCTGGAGTTCGTCGAAGATTTCGCGTGCGTTCACGAATCGTCCTCGCTCGCGTTGTCGCCCGAGGGACGGACATTCTTCACCTGCAGCGTGAACTGGCTGGACCGTCCGGTGCCGCCGCGTTCACTGCTGGTCTTGATGACCACCAGACGCGGATTCGAGAACCACTCCGAGGCGTCCAGGTTCTTCATGTAGGTGGAGACGCGCCCGTTGGATTCGGCCACGCCCTCGATGGTGGTCGCCTGTCCCTGCTGGCGAATCAGGGTGAGGAAAACGCCGTCCGGCAGCGTGTTCACGATCTCGTCGAAGAAATGCACGGTCTGCGAGCGGCTGGCCTGCAACTCCTCGATGATGCGCATGCGCGCCAGCAGGTTGGCCTTGACGCGCTCGAGCTCCTCGATCTCCTTGATCTTGCGATCGATCGCCTTGATCTCGGACTTGAGCATGTTGTTGCGCTTGTTCTGGTGCTCGATGGCACCGTTCATGAACCACATGCCCCCGTAAACCAGCAGCGCCGCGACCAGAGCGCCGCCGATCGCGGTCTGGGCGAACTGCTTCTTCAGCCGATCGCGGCGTTCCTCGCGCCAGTCGAGTAGGTTGATCCGCTTCATGGCGTATCGAATGCGCGCAGGGCCAGGCCGCAGGCCAGCAGCATGCTGGTGGCGTCACGCTCGACGAGCTGCGGCTTGGCACGTGACATAACGGTCATGTCGGCGAACGGCTGGGCGATGGCCGTGGGGATGTCCAGGCGCTCGCTGATCGTCGTGTCCACGCCGGGGATGCCCGCGCAGCCACCGGCCAGCAGAATCTGGTCGATGCGTTGCGCTTCACCGGAGGACGCGAAGTAGAACTGCAGTCCGCGATCGATCTGCTGCGCCATGTCCTCGACAAAGGGGGCGAGCACCGAATCGTGATAATCCTCCGGCAGGTTCCCGAAGCGCTTGGCCTTGCCGGCTTCCTCCCAGGACATGCCGTAATGCCGCATGATGTCCTCGGTGAGCTGGCGCCCTCCGAACTGCTGGTCGCGGGTGTGCACGACCTCGCCGTCCTGAAGAATGATCGTGGACGTGCCGCTGGAGCCGACATCCACCACCGCGACGGTGCGGCCGCGGCCCTGATCGGGCATCTGCGGCTTCAGCACTTCGCAGGCGTTCTCGAGCACGAAGGCCTCGATGTCGACGATGGCCGGTTTCAGGCCGCCGAGTTCGAGCACGCTGATGCGTGATTCCACCGTGTCCTTGCGGCAGGCCGCGAGCAGCACGTCCACCGTCTCGTCGGTGTTTTCGGTGGGGCCGAGAATCTGGAAGTCGAGATTCACGTCGTCGATCGAGTACGGGATGTACTGATCGGCCTCGACCTTGATCTGTTCCTCCATGTCCGCCTCGCTCAGCGACGCCGGCATGGTGATCGTCTTGGTGATGACGGAGGAGCCCGCGACCGCGACCGCGGCACGCTTGGTCTTGGTGCCCGCGCGCTGGACGGCCTTGGCGATGGCTTCACCGACCGATTCCGGCTCATTGATCTGCTTGTCGACCACGGCCGCCGGTGGCAGACCCTCGATGGCGAACGCGCAGACCTCGTAACGGGAGCCGGCCCGACGCAGTTCCAGCAGCTTGATCGCGCTCGAACTGATGTCGATGCCCAACAGGGGTTCCGGCCCGCGGCCCAAGAGCTTGTCTAGCATCCCCATGTATAATGTGCGCTTGAGCACACCCCCCTTTGAGTAGGCTTCCCACCTCACCGCCTGCGATGGGCAGACAGCCCCGCTAACTATAGCCCAGTGTGACTCGGAATCAACAAGAAGATACGAGCACAAATCCTTGATCCAACGCCCAAACCTGCGTGCCATGTCTCAAGTTGACGGTCATCGAAATCGACGCCCGGGTCGAATCATCCTGATTTGTGCGGCCATCGTCGTCGGCCTGGGGCTGATGGGCGTCATTGGCGCGATCGGCGGTTTCTTCGCCCTCGGTGCCTATTTCAAGCCCGACCTGCCGCGGGTGACTGGTCTGGATGATCTGGAATTGCAGGTTCCGCTTCGCATCTACACCTCCGACGGCGTGTTGATGCGCGAGTATGGCGCCGAGCGCCGCGCGCCCCTGTCTTTCGACCAGTTGCCGCAATCCTTGATCGATGCCGTGCTGGCGGCCGAGGACGATCGCTTTTTCGAACATCCCGGCGTCGACTGGCAGGGGCTTGTTCGCGCGGCCTGGGTGCTGGCGACAACGGGAGAAAAGTCCCAGGGCGGTAGCACCATCACCATGCAGCTGGCGCGAAATTTCTTCCTGACATCGGATCGGACCTATGAGCGCAAACTGCGGGAAATCTATCTTGCGCTGGAGATCGAGAAGCAGCTCACCAAGGAGGAGATTCTTGAGCGTTATCTGAACAAGATCTTTCTCGGCAACCGGGCCTACGGGGTCGGTGCCGCGTCGGAGGTCTACTACGGCAAGCCGGCCGAGGAGCTGACGCTGGCTCAGGCGGCGATGCTCGCGGGTCTGCCCAAGGCGCCGTCCGCCTACAACCCGATCGCCAATCCCGAACGCGCCCTGATCCGCCGCAACTACGTGCTGCGGCGCATGCATGAACTGGAGATGATCAATCAGGCGCAGTTCGACGCGGCGGTAACCTCGCCGGTGACCGCGGAACTGACGCGGGGGCTGGGTGAGATCGAGGCCGACTACATGGCCGAGCTGCTGCGCGCCGAGATGGTCGACCGCTACGGCGAGGACGCCTACACCGGGGGCTACCACGTTCGCAGCACCATCGATGCGAGCCTGCAACGGGCGGCGGACGAGGCGTTGAAGACAGCGCTGCTGGCCTACGACCAGCGTCACGGTTACCGCGGGCCGGAGGCGACGTCGGTCTTCGGCGCGGACACCGACTGGTCGGATGCCGATGTCGATCTCGCATGGCGTCAGCAGCTCCGCGATCTGCCGCTGATTCGTGGTCTGCCCGCTGCGATGGTGGTGGGGCGCGAGGACGGCGGGCTGGTCGTGCGGACGCTGAACCTGGGCGAACAGGTCATCACCCCCGAGGGTCTGGCCTGGGCGGAACTGGATGAGCAGACGACGCCTACGCCCGGTCACGTCGTGCGCATGGAGTCGGTGGAGACCGACGACGGCGCGAAGATCTGGCGGCTGGCCCAGATCCCCGAGGTGCAAGGCGCGTTCATCGCGCTGGATCCGGTGACCGGGGAGGTCAAGGCCATGGTCGGCGGGTTCGACTATTTCCTCGGCAAGTTCAATCGCGCGGTCCAGGCGCAGCGTCAGCCCGGCTCGGCGTTCAAGCCGCTGCTGTATTCGGCGGCGCTGGCCAACGGCTTCACCCCGGCCTCGGTGATCAACGATGCGCCGGTGGTATTCGACGATCCCGCGCTGGAAGACACCTGGCGGCCGGAGAACTACACCGGGCGGTTCTACGGGCCGACACGCATGCGCGAGGCCCTGGTCAATTCGCGCAACCTCGTGTCCATCCGCCTGCTGCGTCAGGTCGGCATCGACCGGGCCAGGGACCACATCAGCCGCTTCGGCATTCCACAGGATCGACT
Source organism: uncultured Salinisphaerales bacterium (assembly GCA_937896565.1). Lineage (GTDB taxonomy): Bacteria > Pseudomonadota > Gammaproteobacteria > Nevskiales > OUC007 > Abyssibacter. Next base: position 21,797 of record CALBOV010000055.1, on the reverse strand, counting down.
GCCGCGCAACCTGTCGCTTGCGCTGGGCAGTGGCGTGCTGTCACCGCTGGAACTGGCCCGCGCCTATGCGGTGTTCGCCAATGGGGGATTCCTGATCGATCCATTCTGGCTGGACGCCATCGAGTCTGCGACGGGCGAGCCGATCGCCATGCCGGAGCGGACGATCGGCTGCCTGCGTTGTCCCGGGCTGGACCAGGCCAGCCCCGCCGTTCCGATCAATGCGCAACCGCAGGTGGCGGATGACGACGGCGTCGATCCGACCACCGGGCCGGGGGTCGACACGCCGGTCGTGAAGCCGGCGCCCCGGGTCATCGACGCGGAGAACGCGTGGCTGATGACCAGCATGATGCAGGATGTTGTCGCGCGCGGAACGGCCCGTCGCGCCCGCACGCTGGGGCGCTCGGATCTGGCGGGCAAAACCGGTACGACCAACGACGAGAACGATGCCTGGTTCGCGGGTTTCAACGGCCAGCTGGTGGCCGTGGCCTGGATCGGCTTCGATCAGATGCGCCCGCTCGGACGAGGGGAGGCCGGCGGTCGCGCGGCGCTGCCGATGTGGATCGACTTCATGCGCAGCGCGCTCGACGGCATGCCCGAGTCCACCATGGAGCGCCCGGCCGGTCTGGTGACCGTGCGCATCGACCCGGTCAGTGGTGAGCTGGCGACCTACGGCACGGACGACGCCGTGTTCGAGACCTTCCCGGCCGACCTCGTGCCCAAGGCGCCCGAGCACTACTCGGACTGGAATCGCAACGGCCAGGAATCCAAGAGCGTCGAAGACCTGTTCTGATGACATCCTCCTCCGACCGCGGGCGCGCGGCGCTCGCGAATGAAGCCGCTCGCATCATTTGCGAAACCGGGCTGAAGGACTATCGGCTGGCCAAATCCAAGGCCGCGGAGCATCTGCCCGCTGATGCAATGTCGGGCATGCCCCGCAACAGCGAGGTACGCGACGCGGTGCTCGCGTATCAGCAGGTGTTCGGTGGCGAGGCGTTCGAGCGGGCGCTGGCCGACCTGCGCCGCAAGGCCATTCGCGTGATGCGCTGGCTGGCGGAGTTTCGACCGCGGCTGGTCGGCGGCGTCTACTCGGGCGCCATTGGTCTGGAGCCGCGGGAGTACGACATCCAGCTGCACGTGTTCGCCGATGCGGTTGAGGAACTGGACATCCAGTTCCTCAATCAGGGCATTCCCTTCGATACCGGCGCGGTTCGCCTGCAGGTGCGTCGTGGCGTGTTCGAGGAGCGGCCGGTCTGCGAGTTCGAGTTCGAAGGCACCCGTGTCACCGCGACGGTCTTTCCGGAGCGCGGCGGGCGCCAGCCACCGATCTCGTCAGTGGACGATCAGCCCATCCGCCGGGCGTCGATCAAGGACATCGAGGCGTTGCTGGCGGACGGATCGCCCGCCTGACCTAGGCCGCCAGGGGCGTGCTGCGCATGCTCAGGAAGTTGCTCAGCAACGCGTGGCCGTGAGCGGTCAGGATCGACTCCGGGTGGAATTGCACGCCCTCGATCGCCAGGCTGCGATGCCGCAGTCCCATGATTTCGTCGACCGAGCCGTCGTCGTGAGCGGTCCAGGCCGTCACCTCCAACTCCGCGGGCAGCGAGCCTGCTTCCACCACCAGCGAGTGGTAGCGGGTGGCCTCGTAGGGTGAGGGCAGACCGCTGAACACGCCGGCGCCGGTGTGGTGAATCTGCGAGGTCTTGCCATGCATCACTTCACGGGCGCGCACCACGCGGCCGCCGTAAACCTGGCCGATGCACTGATGGCCCAGGCAGACGCCCAGGATTGGCAGCTGGCCGGCGAAATGCCGGATCGCGTCCATGGACACGCCGGCTTCATTCGGCGTGCAGGGGCCGGGTGAGATCATCAGATGAGACGGCGCCATCGCCGCGATCGCATCGAGGCTGATCTCGTCGTTGCGCCGGACGACCACCTCCGCGCCCAGCTCACCCAGGTATTGCACCAGGTTGTAGGTGAACGAGTCGTAGTTGTCGATCATCAGGATCATGAGAGCTGGTCCGGCGCCGGGTGCGGTCGAGAAAGCGCCATTATCCGCCATCCGCGCATTGTTCTGCGAACCCGGTCGTGGTTCTTGAGGCTTGCTGTCTTGCCTGGCGCGTTGGGCCCTCGCAAAATTCACCAACGACCATGCGGTTCATGGTCCGTCTGGAGAGTGATGCCATGGATTTTGGATCTTTAATCGCGCGCTTCCGTGGTCGGGAGCGGTCCGAGCACAGGGGCGGTGCGCCGAACGACGTCGACACCTATTTCCGTCGTTGCGCGTTGCTCGCGTTGTTGCGCGATCTGAGCGCGCGGAACGCAGAGCTGGGCGACGTGTTCGACATGGCGCCGGACTGGCATCGGCTGTCGGCGCGGACGACGTTGCGTCAGTCCGATTTTGCCGCCGCCACCGGGGTGCTGGTGAAACGCCTGTGCCTGCGTTCGGACGGGGCGAGCGGCATGTTCAGCTTCGTGATTATCGAAAACGGGGCGGAGGCGCTGGCGCGTCTTCGCGCGGGAGATCTCGCCGGGCTGGAAGCCATCGTGGGGCCGACCGCGCAACTGGATGCCGAGCGCCGTCAGGCCGCGGCCCACGCGACAACCACGGCGGCGCAGCGGGCTATCGAGACCGACCTCGCCAAGCACTTCGCAATCGGCTACAACAGCGTGTCGCAGGCCAAGCGCGTGAGCTGGCAGCAGATGGACGCCTAGACCGCCGTCTGACCTCAATCTGGTGGCGTGGGGCGATCCCGCTTTCTGCTGTCCCCGGTAGTGAGCAACCGGCTCTCCATCTCCTGTAGTCGTTCCATCAGCCGGGCTTCCAGCGCGGCCATGTGTTCCCTGCGGTGGTCCTCGCTGTCCGCCTCGATGGACGACACGATCACGCCGATGAACATGTTCAGCACCGCGAAGCTGGTGACGACGATGAACGGCACGAAGAACGTCCAGGCCATCGGGAAATCCTTGAGGATCGGCCGAACGATGCCGTTGCTCCAGGACTCCAGCGTCATGATCTGGAACAGGCTGTAGAGCGAGCGGCCCAGCGTGCCGAAATAGGCCGGAAAAGCCTCGCCGAAGACCTCGGTCGCGATCACCGCACCGACATAGAAGATCAGCCCCAGCAACAGCACCACCGATCCCATGCCCGGCAGCGCGCCGAGCAGGCTTTGCACCGTCTGGCGCAGGCTGGGGACCACGCTGATCAGGCGCAGGACCCGGAACAGGCGCAGGGTGCGGAGCACCGACAGCGGCCCAGCCGCGGGGAGGTAGCAGATCGCCACGACGCTGAAGTCGAACCAGAACCAAGGGTCACGGATCGACTTGCGTGGAATCAGCAGCAGTCGCAGCAGGATCTCGATGGTGAAGATCGTCAGCGCAAGCTGGTCGAGCCCATGCAGCGCGTCGCCCCAGCGCGCCGTGAGCTGCTCGCTGGTCTGCAGGCCCAGTGTCACGGCGTTCACCATGATCACGGCGGTAATGAAACGGCCGAAGGCATCGCTGGTCACGAGGCGGCGGAGCCGATCGATCATGTCTAATCCGGTGGGTCCGAACGGGTGGCGGGCGCGGATTGTTGCCGATTCACGCGTGACATGCACGAGTCTTGCCGATGAGCTTGCGGCGGCGATCGGGTAGGCTGCGCCGCTGAGGGGAATTCAGCGACAGACCATGCATCCAATCGTACTCATATTGCTCGCGGCCATCGTGATCGCCGCTGTCTTCGGTTTAGTCTCGATCTCGCGGGGCACGCCGGGCGCCGACGAGGATCCCGAGCCCCGGCTGCGTCGCGTGCTCGTGACGGGGCTGGCGGTCCTGCTCGCCATCAATGTCGCGATGGCGGGCTTTGGCTGGTTCGTGGTCCAGAGCTCCGGGCAGGACGGCAACGCGGACACCGCTGGCGAGGCGCTGGAATTGTCGAATCGCCTGCTTGCGCTGGAAGCCCGTCTGCAAACCCTGGAATCGAGGGTGTCGGCAGGCGAGGACAAGCCGGTGCCCGCCGGCGATCGCATCGTGCCGGCGATCGAGTCGGTGATTGTTCGACGCAGCCCGGGAGGGGAATCCCTGACGCATCTGCCCGGTGGTTCGGGCGTGGATGTGTCCTATTGCATGGCGCGCCGCGAAGCCGGCCAGTACTGGTGCGAGATCCGCACGCCGTCCGGTGAAACCGGCTGGGTGCCGCGTACGCTCATCGAGCCGCCCCCGGAACTGTCCGGAGAGCGCGGCGGCTGAAGCCGGGCGATTACGCCGCGGGTGCCAGCATCTGCTGGCCGATCCGCTCCGCGGATTCCGGGCTCACCAACTGGCCGACCAGGGCCAGCGCGAAGGCGATGGCCGTGCCGGGCCCCTGGCTGGTGATCAGCGCGCCGTCGCGAACCACCGGCTCGTTCAGCCAGGTGCCGGTTTCCACCCGCTCCGCGAAGGACGGGAAGCAAGTCATGCGCCGGCGGGCGAGCAGACCGCTGGGTTCCAGCGCCACCGCCGGGGCCGCGCAAATCGCCCCCAGCAGGCGGCCCGCGTCGAGTTGCTCGCGGGCCATGTCCATCAGCGCATCGCAGCGGCCCAGATGTTCGGCGCCGGGCATGCCGCCCGGCAGGACGACGGCGTCAAAGAACTGATCGCGGCAGTCGTCGATTAATGCGTCGGCCTCGATGCGGGTGCCGCGCGAGGCCTCGATCTGGCGCCGTCCCGGCATGCAGCTGGCGACCGTGACGTCGACATCGGCGCGTCGGAGCACGTCGATGACGGTGACGGATTCGATATCTTCGCTGCCATCGGCGATGGCCACGAGTGCGGTCGGCATGGGGGACTCCGTACTTCGAGTGGAACCCGCGACGCTATCAGGCTCAGCCGATCTGGCAACACCGTGTGCTACTGGATCGGCGCGAACTCGAACGAGGGGTGGGCCGAACTGCCGGCGTCGTCGTAGTAGCCCAGCATCCGCAGGCGCCAGAACGTTCCGCTGCGGTCGCGGACAACGTAGACGACGTCACGCGGCGAGATATGGTGCACACCATTCCCGTCGTTGCAGAACCCGGAATAGTAGTACCAGCCGAAATCGCCGTTGATGCCGCCGCAGGCGCCGTCTCCGGTGTTTTCTGCCGGGGGGTAGGTGACGAAGGCCAGCGCGTCGGTTTCGTCGCTGTGCCATTCGGCATCGCCGGGCACCGAGGTCGTGCTCGTCCAGTCTCCGCCCAGCATGTCGTGCAGCGCCGCGTCACCCGGGCCGGATGCGCCGCCGTTGAGCCGGATGTCGGTACGCTGCACGGCAATGTCCCAGGTCAGTTCGTCGTCCGGGCTGGCGGGTTCCACCTGCAGAGCATTGATGAGGTCGATGTAGACCCAGGCCTCTTCCGAGCTCGCGTCGACATCGGCCCGCTGACCGTCGGCGGTGCCGGAGAACGTCACGGCGCCGAGCGGAACCACGCCGCCACCATCGGTGCTGCAGGGTGAACCGGGAATCTCGATCAGATCGAATTGCGGATGACCGTCGCTGCCCTCCGGTGAGTTGTAGCCGGTCATGCGCAGGTTGAAGTACCGGCATTCCACGCTGCGGATTACATAGGCGACGTTGTCACGGGCCGTGATCGCCGACCCCGCGGGGATGCCGGCATCGTGATACCAGCCATGGTCGCCTTCACCGGTCAGACGGTCCGGTTCGAGGTCCGCTTCAGGATGGTTGGCGAACACGTACTGGGTGCCGAATCCGGTGAACAGCCCGCCTCGTTCGTCGGTCAGGTAGTCCACCGCGGAGGGCGGCGGGGCGCCGGTGACCGATTCCCAGGGGTAGGGTGTGCCGGCGTCCACCTTGTCGGGATAGACGACCACGGGCTGCCCGCCGGGAGGTGCGCCGGAGACACCGCCGTTGAGCTTGATGTCGGTGCCGAGAAACGCGATGTCCCAGTCATCGCTGGCGTCGGGCGCATCGGGCGCGACCTGTGTCTGGGTTTCCAGGTCGATGTAAACCCAGTTGCCAGCGGTCGTGTCGATGTCACCGTGGTAGTAGCCGCCGGTTGCCGTGAACGTTGCCTGGGGCCCGCCGGGCCCCGGCAGACCATCCTGCGTGGTGTCGTCATCCTGATGGTCGGGAGGCGACAGGTCGTCCGCGCAGCCGCCGAGCAGCATCACGGGAAGGATGAGGCCGGCCAGCAGGGCGGCGGGGTGACGGGATCGCAGCATCAGAAGTCCCTCCGAAGTTCGAGGTAGGCGGCGCGGGGCTGGATTGGAAGAAAGCGCGGATCGCCCTCGTCCAGCAGGTTCTTGACGCCCGCGGCGACGTGGAGCGGCGCGAAGCCGCGCCACTCCGCGCGGACATCGAACAGACCGTAGGCCTCCGCCGTGCCGGCGCCGGTGGGTGGTCCGCCGGTGTCCAGTTCCACGCCGAATTCGCGCTCGCCGATCCATGTGCCGCGCAGGCCCAGCGCATAGCGGGTGCGTTCGTAGTACACGGCGGCGTTGGCGCGGTGCTCGGCCCGGCCGCTGAGTGGCTGGCCCGTGTCCCTGTCCTCGCTGTCCAGATAGCCGTAGCCCAGCCGCAGCTGCACGCTGGGAACGGGGCGCCACTGCATCTGCAGATCGATGCCGTTGAGTCGGGCGCGGGCGACATTGCGATAGCTGTAGATGGTCGGCGGCCCCGGTTCGACGAGCACGATCTCAATCAGATCCTCGACGCGGTTGTGGAAGAGGGTCGCCGTCAGGCTCGTCGTGGCGTTCGGAAGCCAGGTGGTGCCGATGTTGAACCCGCGGCTGCGCTCGGGTTCGAGATCGGGGTTGCCATCCACGCGGTAGCCGACCGCGGTGTTCTCGAAGCGCAGCAGCATCTGCTTGAAATCGGGGGCGCGGTAACCGTGGCCGTAGCCGATCCGCAACAGCCAGTCGCGGGTCAGGTCCAGCCGAGCGGCGAACTTGGGTGACCACTGATCACCGAACAGCGAGTCGCGGTCGTAACGCAGGCCGGGGACCAGCGTCAGCGCGCCGCCCAGCAGCGCGAAATCATCCTGCAGGAACACGGCCTGGCGGTCCCGCTCACCATTGTTGTCCAGCCGATCGGCTTCCAGGGTTTCGAACTGGTGTTCCACGCCGAGGGTGATCAGGTGCTGGCCCGCGAGGTGGTTGATCTGGACACCGCCCAGACCGATCTCGTCCAGCGTTTCCTCGTCGGTGACGCCGTCGGTGGTGTTGCGCTGGACCTGGAGATACTGGTCGAAATAGCGCTGGTAGCCGAGGCTTAACTCCACCTCGGTCGACGCGCCGATCCGCAAGCGTGGAGTGAGCTGCGTGCGCACTTCCTCGATACGCTTGGTGGTGTCGTAGATGCGTCCACCGGTCCCCGAATCCACGCGGGTCGTGTCATCCAGCGAGTAGGCACCGTAGCCGGAGACGCTGACGGCTTCGGAGGCCGTCCAGTTCAATTGCCCCGACGCGAACCGGCTGACGCCATCGACCGCGTCCTCGCCCGGCGTGGTCTCGTCCAGGTCGTAAGGGCGCAGCCGGCTGTAGCCGCCGCTGATCTGACCGCTTAGCCGTTCACCGGTCCAGCCGCCAAACGCGAAGGCATCGCCGGCGTGGGTGTCGTCCAGCCGCGTGATGATGCTGCCGCCGTCGGTCTGCTTGCGGGTGATGATGTTGACCACACCGCCCAGCGCATCGGAGCCGTAGAGCGCCGAGCTCGGACCCTTGACGATCTCGATGCGCTCGATCTCCGCCACGCGCAGACGCGTGAGGTCGATGGCGCCGTTGATCCGGCCGATCACGCGCTGGCCGTTGATCAGGATCAGCACGTGTTCCGACGACAGACCCTGGATCTCGATGCTGGTACCGCGGCCCGAGACGCGGGTGACGTAGGCGCCGCCCTCGCGTTCCAGCAGCTCGGCGACGTCCCGTGCGCCGGAGCGACGGATGTCCTCCTCCGTGATCAGCTGGACATCAACCGGGCTGTCTCCGATGCGATGTTCGGTGCGCGTTCCGGTGACCACGACCGGTTCCAGCTGTTGCGGCTCGGAGTCGGCCGGTTGCGCGAGTCCGATCGAGGGGCTCAGCCCGACGATCATGACCAGGGCGCCGGCTCGCGGCGCGGAGCGGATCATGAACCGGCCTGCGTCGCGCCGGTTGCGGGCCAGTAGTCGGGCTTGCACATCGCGATGGTCGTCTTGCGCAGCGCGTCCATCGATTCCACCGGTTCGCGGAAGCCGATGCGGTGCACGGCCTGGCCGATGCGGATGTAAAGGCCTTCGGCATCCACGCCGGTCATTTCGGGGGTCTGGCCGAGGGAGTCGATGCCGGCGAATTCGCAGTACTTGGCGACCGCGTCGGCGTGGTCTCGATTCATGTGCGTGACCGCGCCGGTTTCCTGTTGCGGCGAAAACGGGTTGGGCCGCAGGACCTGATCCGGCGTCAGCCAGTGAATCTTGCCGAAGCCGCCGATGTAGCGCAGGCGGACGGGCGTCAGCCGCCAGAAGTTGAAATCGTGCGCCTGCTCGTAGCCGCGTGCCTCCGGAAAGAAGCGCAGGTAGCGTTCGCCCAGCTCCGCTTCGGTCTCGGCGATCGGCGCGGCGTCGGCCAGCACGCTCAGGCGTGCGCTGGCCTGCACGTCATCGACATCGGACTCGGCGATGGTCAACGAGCACTTGGGATCATGTGACAGGTTCTTGGTGTGCTGCGCGATCGTGGAGATCAGGATCAGCGGATGGCCCTGATCATCGAGCACGTACGGCGTGATCGAACCCAGCGGATAGCCTTCCACGGTGACGCTGTGCGTCGACAGCACGCCGTGGGTGCAGCGGGAGAGCAGTTCCCTGGCTTCGGTGGCAGCGTCGGTCATGGCGCCTGATGTCCTTGAAAAGATGGTGGGGCCTGCCGCGGCGCCGTACTTGCCGCCTGTCGGCCAGACAGCTATCTTAATGCGAACCATTCTTATTAACAAATTCAAGTTCATGGATTCTTTACATGCGCTGGCGGGCGGTGATCGTCGGATGTTTGTCTTGCGGGCCGCTGGGCGCATCGTTTGGCCGCGAGGGCTGTTCTGCGCGCTGGGTCTTTGTCTGATCACCGCGGTGCAGGCGGCTCCGCCCAGGCTCGTCGCCATCGGCGGCTCGGTGACCGAAACCGTGTTTGCCCTGGATGCCGGCGATCAGGTCGTGGCCGTGGACACCAGCAGCACCTACCCGCCAGTGACGGCGGAGCTGCCCAAGGTCGGTTACGCGCGCACGCTGGCGGCCGAGGGCATTCTCGCGATGCGGCCCGATCACGTGCTGGCCGCCGAGCATGCCGGGCCGGAGGCGGTGTTCGAGCAATTGCGGGGAGCCGGAATTTCAGTGACTCGGGTTCCCGATCCGCGCTCGGCGGAGGACACTGTAGCGATGATCGAGACCCTGGCGACATTGCTGAACCGCCCCGAGCAGGGCCAAATCCTCGTGAGCAACCTGCGGGCGTCGCTGCAGGGCCTGGCCGGGATGGAACTCCACCCCCGCGACGCCATCGTCGTGATCGGCGGGCAGGGCGGTCAGGTCATGGTGGCCGGTCAGGGCACGGCCGCCGATGCCATGCTGACGCTGGTGGGCGCCCGCAACGCGGCCGATCAGTTTCGTGGCTACCGGCCGGTCGGTGACGAGAGCCTGCTGCAACTGGCGCCGGACGCCGTCATCGTGCCGGATCACGCCCTGCGCACCCTGGGCGGGCTGGATGGGCTGCGGGCGCGACCCGGTCTGGCTCCGTTGCCGGATCACGCGTTCATCGTCATGGACAGCCTGTTGCTGCTGGGGATGGGGCCGCGCATGGGGGACGCCGCGCAGTCGCTGGCTCGTTCCCTGGACGTCGCGGGCCCGTGATGCGCATCGCCCCCCGGGCGCGCCTGCCGGTTACCGGCGGGCTGCTGGCGGCGACGCTGGTTGCCGCGCTTTGCGGTCTGGCGCTGGGGCCGTTGCAGATTCCGCTGGCGCGAACCGTGGACATCGTGCTGAGCCTGGTCGGGCTGGGGCAGTCGTCGGTGCCCGCGCATGAACAGGCGACCATCGAGATCATCCGCATGCCGCGCGTGCTCATGGCGCTGGTCACCGGCGCCGCGCTGGCCGGCGGCGGCGCGGTGTTGCAGGGGCTGACCCGCAATCCGCTGGTGGAGCCGGCGCTAATCGGCATCTCCAGCGGCGCGGCGCTGGGCGCGGCCATCGTGATCGTCGTCGGCCTCGGCAGCGTGCTGCTGCCGGCCGCGGCCTTCGCCGGCGGCCTGCTGTCGGCGCTGGCCGTGTTCGCGCTGGCGCGGGCGGACGGCCGGACCTCGGCTGTCGCATTGCTGCTCGGCGGAGTCGCGATCAACGCGCTGACGGCGGCCGCGCTGGGGCTGATGATCTACGCGGCGGACGATCAGGAGCTGCGATCGTTGACCTTCTGGATGTTCGGCAGTCTGGCGCGCACCGACTGGGATGCGCTGCGTTGGCTGATTCCGCTGGTCGGCGTCTGCTGTGTGTTCATGGTCCGTGAGCATCGGGCGCTGGACGCGCTGGCGCTGGGCGAGCAGGTGGCCGGGCATCTGGGCATCGATGCGCAGCGCGTGCGCAACCGGCTGCTGACGGTGACCGTGCTGGCGGTGGGCGCCGTCGTCGCCTACACCGGCGTCATCGCCTTTGTCGGTCTGGTCGTTCCCCATGTCGTCCGGCTGCTGCTGGGCGCGCATCACCGTTTTCTGATTCCCGGGAGCCTGATCGTCGGCGCCGGACTCACGGTGGTTGCCGACACGCTGGCGCGCATGATCGTGGCGCCCGCGGAGCTGCCGATCGGCGTCGTCACCTCGCTGGTCGGCGCGCCGGTGTTCATCACGCTGCTGTGGTCGCGGCGGCGGGACTACGGTCAGGAGGGCGCATGAGTCTGGCGGCTCTACAACTCGCCCGCAGCGATGCGGGTCACCGCCGTATCGATCAGGTCACGGCGACTTTCGAGCCGGGCCGCCTGCATGTGCTGATCGGCCCCAACGGCAGCGGCAAGACCAGCCTGTTGCAGGCGCTCGCCGGCGATCTGGCGCCGGATGCCGGCCGCGTTGCCTGGCAGGGCGAGGACCTGAGTCATCTGGACCGGCGGCGCCTGGCACGGGTTCGCGCGGTGCTGCCGCAGCAGATGCCGGAACATCTGCCGTACATGGTCGCCGAGATCATCGAACTGGGGCGGCTGCCCTGGGCGGGCGAGGCGCGGGCGACCACGCGGGCCGCGGTGTTGCGCGCTGCGCAGAGCACCGGTGTGGAGGAGTATCTGGAGGTGCCTTACAACCGGCTCTCCGGCGGGCAGCGGGCGCGCGTGCAGCTGGCCCGCGTGCTGGCGCAGCTTGACGGCGTCCCCACGCCGGCCGTGTTCCTGCTCGACGAGCCGACCGCGTATTTCGATCCGTACTGGCAGCATGTCTGCCTGCGGCTCGCCCGCGAACTGGCCGCGGCCGGGCACATCGTGGTTTGCGTGCTGCACGAGCTCAATCTGGCCGCCCAGTACGCCGACTGCCTTTATCTGATGCAGGCCGGCCGGCTGGTGCTCAGCGGATCGCCGGAAGCCGTGCTGAACGATGCGCGTCTGGACCGCGTCTACGGGCTGCGCTTCAGCCGCCTGACCGATCCGGATGCGCCCGGCAGCATCCTGCTGCGCGGCGATCCTGCGGTCGAGGGCGCGACGCCGCAGGACTAGCCAGGAACGCTCAGGCCACCGCGGCGCTGGAGCCGGTCGCGCCGATCTCGGAGGACCAGCGCAGCACGCTGCCTTGCGACCGCGTCGCGTAGACGGGCTTGCCCATCACGTCGTTGACCACGCAGCCCGCCCGCCACGCGGACAGGCTTAGTTGCGGTTCGGCGATGCCGTGGCTGTGACGGCCCATGTTCAGCAGATAAAGCCGCTGCGGGCCGAGCCCGTGCAGGGTTGCCCGAAAGGCGTCGGCCAGCTCGGGTCGCCCGGCGGCGTCGCGGGCCAGATGCGGGCGCAGTGGCGCCAGGCATTCGGGCAGCGCCTCCTCCAGGCCGGTGCAGAGAATCACCACGTCGGCCGGCCAGTGTTCGATCCGCTCGTCCAGTCCGTTATGCAGTTGCAGCATCAGCGCACCCGAGCGATCCATGCGGGTGAGGCTGCGATACGGGTGCAGCGTGACGCGCGGCTTGCCGGTTTCCAGATGCGTGGATCGGTAAAGCGCCTGATAAAGCGCTTTCAGGGTGCCCGGGGAAATGCCGTCCGAGGCCAGCTTCTGCTCGGTGACGACGGCGTCACGGCGATGCGCCGGGAGCTGACGAAACGCGGCGACATACTCCGGGGTGAACCATTCGTTGGTGAACGGGGTTTCGTCCAGCGGCAGGAAGTTGGAGCGACGGGTGAACCAGCCCAGCCGGGCCGGCTGTCCCCAGTGCGCGTTCAGCACGTTGAGCACGACTTCCGCGCCGGTCTGACCGCCCCCGATCACCGCGACGCGGCGACCGCTGAGGTCGACAGGGCGCTGCCCGATCTGCAAGGCGTGGAAGCATTGATCGGACAGATGAGGACGGCAGCAATCGGGGATGTGGGGGCGCTTGCCCGCGGCGACGCACAGATGTCGGGCGCGTACGTCACGCTGGCCGACGCGCAGCACGAAACAATCGTCCTCCGCGTCGACCCGGGTCACCGGGCTGCTCATGTGGACGTTGGGCAGGCCTTCCGCCGCCCAGGCGAGGTAGTCCGAGAACTCCCGGCGAGTCACGGCGGACTGCTCGGCATTCATGAAGTCGTAGAAGCGGCCCTTGGTAACCAGGTAGGCGAGAAAGCTGAACCGGTTGGTCGGATCCACCGGCGTGACCAGGTCCTTGAGAAACGAGGTTTGCAGCTCCGCGCCGGGCAGCATCAGTCCGGGATGCCACTCGAATCGCTGTTTCGATTCAAAGAAGGCGCTGCGCAGCGGCTGGTTGTGGATCAGTGCGGCGACGGCGAGGTTGAACGGGCCGGCGCCGATGCCGGCGAGATCCAGTGGTGCATTCACGAGGCAGCCTCCAGTGGCGCGCGTTCGGCCAGTGCCAGCGGGTTGTCCAGCAGCCCGCCGACGATCGGGACGGGGCGTTCCGCGCTGTCGTCATAGCCGACGCGAAAGCGAACGCGGTTGATGCAGACGCGTTCGATCCGGGCGCGAAACAGATCGAAGGTCTCGAAGCGGGACCGAAGATCAGGGTGCGCGTGCTGGTAGTCGCGGAGCACCCGGGCCAGCACCCGGTAGAAGTCCGCTTCGTCAATGACCCGCTCCGCGTGCAGCTGCGCCGACAGGAAGCGCAGTACCGTGACGAAATGGCCGGTCAGCAGGTCGTGGATCAGGTAATGCGCCGGCAGGCGGGTCAGCACCTCGGCTGAGGCCGGCGGCAGGCTCGAACGCTCCGGAAACTCGCCGTCGACCAGGCGCAGATCGCCCTGGAAATCCTTCAGCAGTACGCGTCGAGGAACGGCGTTGGCAACGGCGATGACAATGTTCTGACCGTGCGCGACGAGTCCGATTCCGTAACGGCTGAGCAGGTGGTAGAGCGGCACGACGACGGCATCGAACAGCCTGGCCAGCCAGTCCTCGGCGCCGAGGCCGGATGCGTCGATCAGGGCGGCGCCGATGCTGCGGCCGTCGGCATCGGTCTGAAACAGCGCCGCCATCAGCATCGGACGCTCGTCACCGGCGCACAGGGACCACGGGGACTGACGCCAGGTCGCGCCGAGCAGTTCGCGGTAACGGTAGGGCGTGCCGTCGATGTCGGCGTGGTGGCGGTGGGGCACATGGATGCCGGCGACCTCCTGCATCACCGCGACGCCGCGTCGCGCCAGCGTCGTGTCGCCGCGGCAGATCGTGTTCATCCACGCGGACAGGCCGGGCCCAGTGGTGGTGAATTGCCCGGGGATGCCGCGGTAGCAGGAGGTGTTGAGCACCGTGAGCGGGAGCTTGAGATGCGGGGCGTCGCGGCGGTTGGCATTCGCCAGGGTTCGTAGCGAGATCTGCGGCAGGTAGGCGTCGCCGTGCACCCCGAGATCGATGATCTCACCTCGGGCGAGTTCGGTGGCGTAGTGCGACTGGATGTGGCGTTGCCACTGCCAGGGATGCACCGGCAGCAGCAGGTATGACGCGGGATCGACGCCGGCGGCCTCGCGCGCCCGGTACAGCGTCTCGTCGTCGCCGAGGCTGTCGCGCAACAGGGTCGACCAGTCACGGTCCGTCGGTTCACCGATTACCGTCAGCTCTCGCCGCACGGCCAGCCAGCGTAGGCGAACCGGCTGGCGCGATTCCGGCGCGTAGCGGTCGAATTCGTCGATGCCCCAGCCAAGCCGCCCCTTGTTGGCGATGGCCTTGGGGTGGCCATCCAGCAGCGCCTGCTGGTGTTCGTCCGGTAGCGCGGCCATGGCGTCGGCGGTCAGCCCGTCACGGGCGCGCAGAAGGCGCATGTCGGCCAGCAAGGTGTTGGCGGTTTCCGCCAGAAGGTTGCCCAGCGTGGTCGGCGGGATGTCCGCTTCGGTGGCGATGTCGATCAGCAGCCGGGCGGCATCGTCGGCGGGATGGCCATCGCGTGTCACCGACTCCGGCTCGACGAAAAGCCAGTCCCAGATCGTCAGCCGCGCGGAAAATTCGTAGCGGTGTGGCCCGGCGGGTACCCGATAGCGATCGGGTCCGATCAGCTCGGCGGACAGCGCCTGTTCGTAGCAAAGCTCGCCGAGCATCTTCGCGACCATACGGCGGTTGGCGAGCGTCCACGGCGCCCGGTCCGTGACGGGGGCATTCATGTGAAGCGGGTATCCGCGAAAAAGGTCTGGCGATCGCACATCAGCAATGCGGCTCGCTTGTGCGGAAAGTCGAATTCGCGGACCTTGCGCCAGCCCGGAGTGCTGGCGAGGTACTTGAGCAGGCCGGCGTTGTCGGCGCGGGGTTCTCCGACCAGCCGGTGCGTTCGCGCCTCGTCCAGCCACATGAAGTGGCAGACACTGTTGATCCACGCACGTGCGTGGACATGGCCGAGGCAGTTCGTCTCCCCGACGAGCAGGTGCATGCCGCGGTCGTAGGGCTCGGCGTCGTAGTACGGGCCGAGCCGGTCTTCCAGCGCCCAGTACAACTCGAAGTAGGCGAAGGGCTGATCATCCAGGCTCGCGATCATCGGGTCCACATGCGGATCGGCGAGCACCTTTTCGATGTAGGCGCGCTGCACGTCGGCGGGCCCAGGCTGTTCCCAGAATTCGGAGACGCGGGGATCGTTCATCCAGCGGGTGAAGCGTTCCAGATCGCGGTCCGGATCGATGCGATGCAACCGGAAGGTCTGGTCCAGCGCGTGAATTCGGCGCTCATAGACCAGCCCCGCTGGCAGGGGATGGCGACGCGGATGCGCGACGTCTCCGGTCTGCGTCCAGCTGTCGTCGTCGGCCGTTGTTGCGGCACGGTGCCACCATGGCCGCTGCTGGTAGAAGGTCTCGCGTTGCTGGACTGGCGCGATCCCTCCTGGCACCTCGCCCCGCCACTCGATGCGGGTCTGGTCCGGGTGCTGGGTGAACAGGCTGTCGGTCAGTCCGGCGAGCTGCCGTGCCGACAGGACCTGATCGAGCACCGTCGCGATGATCGAGTCGCCGTCCTGCCGGCAGACGATTGAATGATCGTCCACTGCTGCGTCGGGTGGCGATGCGGGTTGTCGGGCCGATGCGGTCAGGTTCATGGCAACAGCCTCCTAAAGGCCGGCGAGTGGATTGGGGAGCGGGTGGTAGATGGCCAGGGGATCGGCCGTCGTGGTTTCGTTCAGTCCCAGCAGCGCGCACTGGAAATTCCCCTTGGCCCAGAGCTCGGGGGCGTCCAGCACGTAGTCCAGCCAGCGGCTGTCCTCGCGGCCGCCGTCACGCAAGCTCGCCAGGTGGTCGCGCAGCACTTGCAGCAGGCGAGCCTCGGTGATCACGCCGGAGGCGCCCAGCGCGCCGATCAGGCCGAAGCAGCTGTTGACGATGAGGTAGTAGGCGAACAGCCGGTTGGCCATGGTGTCGTCGATGACGTTATCCGTGGTGTCGCCGAGATCGGGCAGGAAGGGACGCAGCAGCTTGGCGCCGAGGGCGCTGTAGCCACTGCCCTGGCAGTCGCGGAACCAGCAGCGGGCGGGCAGGCCGCCGTCGAAGCCGAGGATTAGGTTTTGCTGGTGCGCGCCGTAAAGCAGACCGTAGTCCGCCTGCGCGATCACCAGTGGCTCGATCGCCACTTCGCAGAAGCGGCGAAACCAGTGCTCGGCGGCGTCCGCCTCCGATTGTCCGCTGGAGCGGATGTGCTGCCGGACCAGATGGACTACGCGCGCATCGCCGTCCCAGGGGTGATCCTGGGTGAGCGTGGCGAGCAGGCCGATCGAGCGGTCGCGGGCGTCACGAAACGGGTTGTCGCGGAACAGTACGAGCGACTCGATGATTGGCTCGCTATCCGCGGAGCGCAGCATCAGGTAGCCGGGCTCGGCGAGCACGCGAAACTGCGGATAGCGCTGCTCAAACGCCTGTCCCACCGGCGTGCGACGAATCCGGGGCACCTCCAGGCCGCGAGCCATCTCCCCCGGCTGCAGCGTGCGCAGCGAGTTGGTCAGCCGCAGGCTCATCGAGCACTTGAGCATGTACGGGCTGTGGCTGGCGTGGATGGCCCGCAGTGACGAAGTGGCGTGCCAGTCCGGCCGGCCATCACCCAGTTCGATGATGCGTCCCGAGCGGAGCAGGTCGCGGACCCGAGGGTGGTCTCGCAGTTGTTGCCACTGCCAGGGGTGGGCCGGGATGCGGACCATGTTCTCGGAGACGGGTGGCAGGTCATCTTCGACATCGCTGTCATGAACAGCCCGTGCCATGGCCGTCGCCGATTCGACATCGCCATGCGCATCGATCAGGCAATCGCGATCCACACCCAGCCAGCGCAGCGCGAAGCGCCCGCCGAATTCCGGCGCGTAGAGCCGGGCTTCCACCTGAGTCAGCGGTTCCCGGCTCTTGGGCGTGGGATGCACGCTGTGGCCGGCCAGTAGCGCCTGTTCCGAAGCGGCGAAATTCAGCGGAGCTTCGAACAGGGACTCCATGGCCGTCGACCGCGCCGCGATCGCGTCGGCCAGATTGCAGACGCTGGCATCGACCCGGCCGGAGAACGCCTGTCGCGCGGTGACGGTTGCATCCGGGAACAGCCGGGGTTCGTCGGCGATGCGCGCGGCGGCGGTGTTCAGTGACACGGGCCGAGGTGGCTCGCCCGCGGCTTGCAACAGCAGGCTGCCGACGAACTGGTGGCGGCCGCAGATGCTGCGGTAACGAACCGGTGCCCAGATGCGAGCGCCGGTCGAAGGCAATGTCACGCAGAGCGCGAGCGTCGAACCCGCGCCGGGCGGCGTGGCCCAGCCGACCAGGTCCGATTCCCTGGAAAGGGCGTTGAAAAACGCATTGATTGACAGGCGTTCTGCTGCCACCGTCGGGTTGCGCGGATCAGTCGATGCATCCGCGGGGGTGAAACCCGATGTGCCGGCGAACGCGGAAGGCGTTGGCACTTGTCGTCCGTCCATGGACATAATCACGAATGAGAATGAGTATCGATATCCCTATCGCGTCGGCATCTTGTCGTGCTCCGCACGGGCTTGCAAGTCGCGTTCGTCGGGATGTGTCGTCAGGGATTCCGGATCCGATGGCAATGCCGACACCATGAAGGCGAGCCTTCCCGCCATCGGGGCGATCGCCACGACCCATGGCGCCGCGCAGGTCGTGTTGCTTGCGCTGGTGCCGGTGTTGCAGGCGCAGTGCGGTCTCGATCTGCCCAGCATCGGTTTGATCGTGGCCGTCGGCACCGCCTGTTTCATGGTTGCCGGTCCGGCCTGGGGCGCGCTGGGCGATCGCTGGGGGCGCAAGCGCGTCGTCGTGTCGGGGCTGGTCGGCAGCCTGCTGGCGCAGGGTCTGTTTCTGGCGGTGCTGCTGGCGCTGGTCGATCAGCAACTCGCAGTTGGTGACGGCGTGATGATGCTGGTGGGGTGTCGCGTGCTGTATGGGCTCACGGCGGCCGCGGTCTACCCGGGTTGCCAGGCCTGGGTTACCGAGGGCGTGTCCGATGCCGAGCGATTGGGTCGCCTTGCCGGATTGAGCGCCGCGTCGAACCTGGGGCGCGTGATCGGTCCGGTGCTGACCCTGGTGGGCCTGCTCGCCGGGCCGGTGTGGCCGCTGTTCTGGCTGGTGGTGCTGCCGATGTTGTCCCTGGCGCTCGCCTTGTCGGTGCAGGCGGACATGCCGATGGCGCCCGCCGCCCCGATACGCCGTCCCGTGCTGCGCATGCCTGGCCCGGGACTGCGTGGTTGCCTGGTCATCGCGCTGCTGACGACCACGGCCGTCGGTCAGTTGCAGATGCTGCTGGGTCCCGTGCTGACCGATCGCTACGGGCTGGATGCCGGCGCGGCATCTTCGGTGGCCGCGGTCGTGCTGCTGTGCGTGGCCGTGATCGGGGTGGCGACGCAGTGGCTGCTGGTGCGACGGATTGGCTCCGCGCGGTCGGGGCTGCTGGCCGGCGCCCTGCTGATGGTCGTATCCGGCGTCGGCATCTGGCCGCTGCTCGGCACCGGCTGGGCCGCCCTGCCGTTGGGTCTGTTCGTCGTCGGACTCGCCATCGCCACGCCGGGGTACACGGCCTGGGGCAGTCACATGGTCGGGCAGGCCCGCCGCGGCCAATGGTTCGGCTGGTTGGCCATCATGCACACGGCCGGCTACACGGCGGGGTTCGCGATCGCCGGATGGCTTTATGCGTGGCGCCCCGACTGGCCGTTGGCCGGTTTCCTGGCCGCGCTGCTGGGCGTGGCATTGGTGGCCGGCACGCTGCGACGGCGGGGCGACGATTCGGCATCGCTACAATCGCGGCGGCAGCGGGCGTAACATGCCCGCCATGAGCGATTTCAAAGGCATTCCCGTCGTTGGCAGCGGTAGCAAGTACCGCACGGAGCAGGGCTTCACCGCGATCAAGGACGGCATGAAGCAGCGCAACGGCGCCGACAAACCGGAGCGGATGCGCAAGCCCTCGTGGATCAAGGCGCGTCTGCCGTCCGGTCCCGGCTACAACGCGACCAAGCACAATGTCGACACGCATCGGCTGGCGACGGTCTGCGAGGAATCCAAGTGCCCGAACATCGGCGAATGCTGGAGCCACGGCACCGCGACGATCATGTTGATGGGCGAGGTTTGCACCCGCGCCTGTCGGTTCTGCTCGGTGAATACCGGCAATCCGCGCGGCTGGCTGGATGCTGACGAGCCGAAGAACGCCGCGGAATCGGTCCGGCTGATGAACCTGCGCTACATCGTGCTGACGTCGGTGGATCGCGACGACCTTGCGGACGGCGGGGCGTCCCACTACGCAGCCTGCATTCGCGAGATTCTCAAGGTGAACCCCGACGTGAATGTCGAGGCGCTGACGCCGGATTTCTCCGGCAGCCACGCCGCCGTCGAGACCGTCGTCGATTCCGGACTGCATGTCTTTGCGCAGAACGTCGAGACGGTGCGCCGGCTGACCCACCCGGTTCGCGACGCTCGCGCCAGCTACGAGCGCACGCTGGACGTGCTGCGCCATGCCAAGCAGCACCGGCCCGACGTCATCACCAAGACCAGCCTGATGGTCGGCCTGGGCGAGACCGAGGACGAGATCATCGAGGCCATGGACGATCTGCGGGCCATCGACGTGGACATCGTCACCTTCGGCCAGTACCTGCAACCGACGCCGAACCATCTGCCCATCGAGCGGTTCGTGACCCCGGACGAGTTCGCGCGTTACCGTGAAGTCGGGCTTGCCAAGGGCTTCATGGAAGTCGTGTCCGGTCCGCTGGTGCGTTCCAGCTACCGTGCCGACCGCGTGTTCGACAAGAACAACGTGGGCTTGCCCGCGGCATCCTGAGCCCGTCGGCGTGCCCCGGGCGGGCACGCTTCATGAATCGGGGGAACCCTGACGGTTCCCGTTGCTCGGATACGCCATGGACGTGATTCAGAATCTGATCGAATCGATAAGCTGGGACGTGATCATCGGAACATCGGTGCGCGTCCTCCTGATCCTGATCATCGGCCTGGCGCTGATGTCGGCGACCAAGCTGCTGCTGACCCGACTGGAAGCCCGGCTGATCACGCAGAGCAAGCGGTCGGGCGAAAACCCGGGGGAGGCGACCAAGCGGATCGAAACCCTGATCCGGCTGGTGCGACAGGGGATTCGTGTCGTCCTCTGGATGACGATTCTGCTGGTGGTCCTGAAGGAACTCGGTGTCGATGTCGCGCCGATTCTCGCCAGTGCCGGTGTCGTCGGGCTGGCCGTGGGCTTCGGCGCGCAGAACCTCGTCCGTGACGTGATTTCCGGGTTCTTCTTCATCATGGAAAACCAGGTCCGGGTCGGTGACGTTGCCATCATCAACGGCACCGGGGGGCTGGTTGAACGGATGAACTTCCGGACGATCACGCTGCGCGATCTGGGCGGCGTGGTTCACGTCTTTCCCAACGGCAACGTCAACACCCTGTCGAACCTGACGCGGGACTGGTCGGCCTACCTGATGGACATCGGCGTGGCCTACAAGGAAGACCCCGATCACGTCATAGAGATCATGCGCGAGGTTGGCGCCGAACTGCGTGAGGACCCGGTGCTGGGTCAGCACATGCTGGGCGACATCGAGATCTTCGGCGTCGACAAGTTCGGCGACTCAGCCGTCACCATCAAGGCGCGCATCCGTACGCTGCCGATCCGGCAATGGGATGTCGGTCGCGAGTACCTCAAGCGTCTGAAACGTGCCTTCGACGAGGCCGGTGTCGAGATACCGTTCCCGCATCGCACCCTGTACTTCGGCGAGGCCAGCAAGCCGATCGCGCTGGAACTGGCGGAACGGGCCCGTCGCCAGCGCGAGGTTGCGGATGACGACGCGACCAGCCGGGCCGACTTCACGTCGAATATCGATACCAACGGCTGATTACCATCAGCCGTCGCCTGGCCTTTCCCCTCAAAGCCGGGTGAATGTTCGCGAGCGTTACTGCGCTCGCTTGGCCTTCATCTTCGCGAAGAAGCTGGTGAACTCGTCCTTGGTGATGCTGCCGTCATCGTTGGCGTCGGCGCCTTCGGCCATCGGGTACGGCGCAGCCATGAACTCGCCGGAGGAGATGGCGCCGTCGTCATCGGTATCCAGCGCATCGGTTAACGCGCCCTGGTGACCCTGCATGCGGTCATGCATGCGTTGGGCGCGATCACGGGCAGCTTGCTGTTCCTCGGCACTGACCAGACCGTCACTGTCCGCGTCCAGACGCTTGAAGGCGGCTTCGCGATGCGTTTTCAGTTCGTCCTGTGTGATGACGCCATCGCCATTGGCGTCCATGCGGTCAAACATGCGTGAGCCATCGCGGAATCCAGCATGTGCGGTGGTTGCAACAGACAGCACACCGGCGGCAATCGCGGCGCAATAAATGAACTGTTTCATGGTGAGTAGTCCCTTGAGTGGATTGGTCAGCGCTTGGTACGCGCCGGGAGCGTGATTTGGTCGCCAGTGACCTGGGTCGAGCGCTTTTGACCTGCTTTGGCGCGCGAATGTTCAGACGAGTTTGAGCGGATGGGTAGAATGTCCAAGACTTTGTACGAGCCAGCGATTGTTGCCTGAGGGGAAGTGCTTGCGGCCACTACTTGCATGCTCGCGCGGGTTGGGCGCGGGGAAAGGTATTGATTGCCAGGGCCTGACGGTCGACATCCGTCGGGCGATCGCCCCCGTCGATTCCGCGGCGCGGAACGGCGTCGATCGCGGGCGACGGCCCCTGACGAAGCGTTTCACGGCAGCGGTCTGCTGATGAGCGCGCAATGAAGATATCGAATCTTCGCGTTGAGG
>CALBOV010000054.1 GCA_937896565.1 uncultured Salinisphaerales bacterium | reverse complement strand
CCGCTGCGGAAGTCGCCGTGCGCGCGCTGGGCAGCATGGAACCGGCCCGACTGGAGATCGGGCAGGGCGACAT
The DNA here is from genome assembly GCA_937896565.1 of uncultured Salinisphaerales bacterium. Classification (GTDB taxonomy): domain Bacteria; phylum Pseudomonadota; class Gammaproteobacteria; order Nevskiales; family OUC007; genus Abyssibacter. Next base: position 12,920 of record CALBOV010000054.1, on the reverse strand, counting down.
GGCGCAGTGGAACAACTACCGCCGGCCGCGACGGATCGATCCGGAACAGGATGCCGACACCCGCGCGACGCTGATCAAGGCGCGCGGCACGCGCAGCGGCGCCGTGCTGGCCAGCCTGTTGCAGTTCAACGCGCATCCGACATCGATCAACGAGGATCCGCGGGTGCCGCATCCGGACTTCGTGCTCGGCGCCGTCGATCACCTGGAGTCCAGCTTCGCCGGCAGCGTGGCGTTGTACTTCAACGGGCCGATCGCCGATGCCTCGGCCTCCGGCCCGACCTCCGGCGATACGCCCTACGCACGGGTGCGCAGCCGCGGCGCCGGCATGGCGACCGACGTGCTGGGCTTCACCGTCGAGCGCGTGATCGACAGCGGTTTGTCGGTGCGGCATCAAAGCGTGCTGCTGCCGGTGACCAACCCGCTGTTCATCGCGGCAGGCGGTCTCGGTGCGTTCAATCGCTACTACGATTTCCTGAACCTGCCGGTTGCCGACATTCCCGGCATCGGACCGGAGCTGGCTTCCGCGCTGACGACTCTGCCGCAGGTGACGCCAACCGCGCAGACGCTGGTCTCCCGCATCAGTCTCGGGGATGGCGAGGGCGGCCTGGAGGTCGTCACGATTCCCGGTGAGGCGACGGGAACCTTCGGTGAGTTCATCCGCTCGCTGGCCGACCCGGCCGATCGCGTGATGCTGTTGGGGCTGACCCAGAACTCCTTCGGCTACATCCTGCCGGAGGAGGAGTTCAGCTACATCGACGCCAGTGGCGATACCGGGCTGGCGCTGCCGTACACCGGCTACGAGGAATTCGTGTCACTGGGGCCGCTGACCGCGCCGCTGCTGCGCTCCCAGGGCTACATCCCGCTGTTCGACGCCGAGGCGAGCGAGCACGTGCCGGATTACCTGGCGGCCTGCCAGAGCGACCCGACGGCGGAGGATTGCATCGTCAACGTCATCGGTCGCCGCCTGGACTACGTGCAGCGCGGCCTGTCGGGTGCCTGCGTCGACAACGGTCTGCCCGGGGATTTCTGCGCGCTGCTGAATCCGGACACGCCGCTGGAGGAGGCCTGCACGGATGCCGGTCTGCCCGCGGGAGTCTGCAGCTTGTTCGGAAGCGGTGCGCCGTCGGAGCCGGATGACACGGATCTGATCGGCGCGGCCATCGAGGCCACGGTGGCCGGCTGCGACGTGCTTGATCCGGCGCATTGCCTGATGCCGTTTCCCAGCAACCACTTCACCGTGTCGGCGGCGCAGGGCAGCCCGCAGGCCGCCGGGACGGGGCGACGCGTCAACTTCAATGTGCTCGGCATGCCCCGCAATGTCGCCGGCAAGCCGATCGATCCCAGCGAGTGGAACCGCAACGACGGTTTCTCGCCGGGGCAGCTCATCGTCACCTACGTGCCCGATCTCGCGTCCAACCCCGATGGCACCATCCCGGGAGCGCCGCCGCTCACGGATCTGCCGAGGTCACTGGATGTCGCGAGCAGTTCGGTGCTGGTGCTGGATGCCGAGACCGGACAGCCTCACCCGGTGTGGGCCGAGGTCGATCTCAATGCCGGCCTGCTGCTGCCCGCCCAGGGCACGGCGAATCCCGCGGCCCGGCGCCCGGCGCTGCTGATCCGCCCCGGGCGCAACTTTCGCGAGGGCCGGCGCTATGTCGTGGTCCTGAAGAACCTGCGTGACACGGCGGGCAACCCGATCGGCGCACAGCCCGCGTTCGCGACCTGCCGGGACGATCGGAGCAGCGCGCTGCCGGCCATCGCTGAGCGTTGCGACGAGCTCGCGGCGTCGGTGTTCCCGGTGCTCTCCGAGGCCGGCATCCGGGTGACCGGCAACCAGGGGCTTTATCTGGCCTGGGATTTCACCGTCGCCAGCGCGGAGAACACCATCAGCCGTCTGCGGCACATGCGTGACGACGCCTTCGTCAACTATCTGGGCCAGGTCGAGAATGCCGATGGCGAGATTCTCGAACTGGGTGCCGCGCCGCTGTTCACGGTGGAGCGGGTTACCGAGCAGCCCTACGGTGACAACACCTCCCGGCGTATCGCCCGACGCATCGAGGGCACCATCACCGTGCCCAGCTACGTGGCACCGTCCGATCCCGCGCCGGTCGACAACCTGGTGTTCGATCTGGAGGCCCTCTGCGGTGGCCTGCCAGTCGCTCCGCTGGCCGCGGGATGTTCGGAGGCGTTGCAGACCGCGCTGGATATTCCCGACGGCCTGAGCCTGCCGCCGAACCGCCTGTTCTACAACGTGCTGGACGGCATCAATCCGGCCGACCCGGCCAGCCTGCGCTACGGCGACGGCCTGCCGGACTCCACCGGCACGATGACCACGCGGTTCACCTGCCAGATTCCGGTGGACGCCACGCCGGACTCGCCGGCCCGCGCCGGCATTTACGGTCACGGCCTGCTCGACGGCCATCAGGCGATCAACTACGACCGCGTGCCGGAGTTCTCGTCGGATCACAACTTCCTGTTCTGCGGCGTCGACCTGTTCGGTTTCGCTACCGGCGATCTGGTCAACGTGCTCAGCGCGCTGGTCGACTTGTCGAACTTCCCGGTCGTGCCTGATGCCTCGCAGCAGGGTTTGCTGAACTTCATGTTCCTGGCCCGCGCGCTGCGCCACCCGAACGGGTTCGCCGCGCATGCGGCGTTCCAGAGCGGCGGGGAGCCGGTGTTCTCCAACGCGGAGATCTTCTACGACGGCAACTCCCAGGGCGGCATCAGCGGCGGGCCGGTGATCGCGCTGTCCAAGGACGTGAATCGCGGCGTGCTCGGCGTGGTCGGGATGAACTACTCGACACTGCTGCGCCGTAGCGTGGATTTCGACAACAGCTACGAGTTCGATGGCATTCCGCCCTACGCCTGGCCGCTGTACCTCGCCTATCCGGACGATCTGGATCGCGACCTCGGGTTCGCGCTGATCCAGATGCTGTGGGATCGCAGCGAGAACAACGGCTACGCCCGCCACATCATCGACAACAGTGCGCTGTCCGGACCGGACAACCAGATCCTGATGCACCCGGCGTTCGCCGATCATCAGGTCACGCACTGGAGCGCCCAGGTGATGGCGCGCACCGCCGGCGTGGACATGGCCGATCTGTACTACCGCGGCGCCGAAGAGGGCGTGAACTATCCGGTCGCCTCCCGCGACGCGTTCTTCGCCGAGCGTGATCCCGATGTTGCGCCGTTCTGGGACCTGCCGCTGGTCGGGCGTGACGCCGGTGCGGCCTACGACGGAGCGGACTGCATCGGTGACTGCCGCACCACCACCTCGGCCTTCATCGAGTTCGACGAGGGGATGACCGCGATCCCGCCCGTGGGCAACGTACCGCCGCGCGCCGACGAGTTCGATCCGCATCAGTACCCGCGCGGCACCGCCTTCGGGATGTGTCAGAAATCGCACTTCCTGCATCCGCAGGGCCGGGTGATCAACGTGCAGGGCGAGCAGCGGGTGACCCGTGCGGCCGACTGTCCTCCGGTGCAGGCCGTGCCGCCCGGTGAGGCGGTGACCGGTGGTCATGTCGAGCCCGGAGGTGGTGTTGCCGGAGGTGTCGAAGACACGCTGGATCAGCTCGGCTCCTACTGCGCCAGACTGGAAGGGCCGGATGCGTTGTGTGCCACGCTGAGCCTGCTGACGGACACCCTCGGCGCGGCCGGTGACGAGATCATCACTACGCTGGCGACGCAGTGTTCGACGCTGCTTGCCGGCAACGCGGCCTGCGACCTGCTCGCGCCGGTCAACCCGGAGGGGGACGGTACGGCGCGGGCCGGCGCCGCGGTGGTTGATGCGAGCTGGCACATGGGGCCGTCCGCCGGGCAGTTCGCCGATTCCGGTTACGGCATTGATGGCGGCCGCGGTTTCGATCCCTATCTGCATTCCACGCGCAAGGTCGGATCGGACACGCTGGCCGATCGCATCACCACGCGCGCGCTGGTGGTCGAGGGGGCGAATGGCCGCCGCATCGCGGTCGCCGCCAACGAGCTGTACCTCCCGAATGACCTGCTGCGCCGTCGTCTGGTGCAACTGCTGCAGGAATACGACGCGACGGCGATCGCCGAGGGCCGCGAGCCGCTGGGCATCGCCGAATCGAATCTGGCGATGACTGTCTCGCACAGTCACACCTCGCCGTTCTACTCGACCCCGGCCGTGGGCACCTGGATCTTCCAGGACGTGTTCGACATCCGCTTCTACGAGTACATGGCCGAGCAGATGCGCGATGCCATCATCGCCGCGGCGGCCGACATGCGGCCGGTGACCATGGGCGCGACGGCGGTTTACGCCAATGACATCCGCGGTCATACCTACGGGCCCAAGGTGTCGCAGGAGCAGCGCACGCCGAACACGCCGGCCGGCCAGCCCTACGACTACACCTCGCGGCAGATGTACGTGATGCGCTTCGACGACCGCGCGACCGGCGCCAATTACGCGAACTGGATCGTCCTGGGCATCCATCCCGAATGGGTCTGGGGCGAGGAGGTGATGTCCGGCGACGTGACCCACGCGACCATGCGACTGCTGGACCGCGAGACCGGCGCGATCAACATCATGTCGCAGTCCGAGACCGGGACCTCCGGTCCGCACAAGGACGAGCGGGCGCATGCCGGCCACGAGCGCCACGAGTTCCAGGAGTCGGCCTTCGCCGGGGCGCACCGGGCGGCATTGCTGGTTGCGGACAACGTGAAAGCCGCGTTGCGGAACATTGTCTCGGACACACCCTGGGACTCCGGCCAGCATGCGGCCATGGCCGACGATTTCGTCGTCGATTTCGCCTACCGGCGGTTCGCGCCGCCGGTGACGCGACCGATTCCGGGCGTGTCGAACTGCAACTCCGATCGCCTGTTCTACGAGGCGAATCCGGGTATTCCGGTCCTGGGCTTCCCCGATTGCGAACATGTGGCCGATGACGTGGGTGACGGTCTCGGGGCGGTGGACGATCTGGTCGAGCCGTTCGAGGCGGTGTTCGGAGACATCTTCCCCAGCGTTCCGGAGACCTATGACGCAGTGCGCGCGCGCCTTGGCGAGATTACCGGTGGCGTGGTCGATCAGCTCGTCGAGCTGGGCGTGCCGGTGCCGATCAGCTACGGCGCGACCACGCTGGGGCTGGTCAGCGAGCAGGCCACGGTGCCCATCCAGGTGTTCAAGCTGGGTGACGTGGGGGTCACGTTCTGTCCCTGTGAGCAGTTCACCGATCCTGCGCTCAATGTCATCAGCCGCCTGAACCGGGTCGCCGGCGACATCCACACCGGCTGGGACTGGGACCTTGGCTATGCGGGTGACAACCCCCTGCGTGACCCGGCCAACAATGGTGATTTCGTTCACGGGGCGGATGAGGTTGGCTGCGTGGTCAACGGCGATACCGTGACCTGTCCGCATCCCGGGCGGGGGGATGACAGCGTGCTGACCACGACGCTGGAGGCCTTCGAACGGATGAAGGCGCAGATCCACAACGATGCCGCTGGCTGGGAGTCCCTGAGTTACGGACTGCATGCCGAATCCGAGCCGCTGGATCCGGCCGAGATCAAGGGCAACTTCACGCACGAGGAATTCCCGGAACACGGCTACGCCATGGTGGTGCCGGTGGGCATGAGCAACGACTACTGGGGCTACATGCCGGCCTACCGCGAGTACCGGGCGCATGACCATTACCGCAAGGCATTGGCGGCGCTGGGGCCGCATGGCGCGGATTTCCTCAATACCCGCCTGTCGCGGCTGGCGGCCGGTCTCAACGGTGGCCCCGGCATGCCGGGCTCGCCGCTGGATACCGCCTATACCGCGGAATCGCTTCGTGCGGAGGCGCTGGCCCGGACGCTGGGTGAGCTTGGACGTGCAATCGCCGCCGTCTACGACGTCACGCAACCGGCGGACGGTGGCGAGGCCCGCATCGTGGCGCAGCCCGCCGCGATCGAGCGTTTCGACGCCGCGACCGTGCAGTGGGTTGGCGGCGCCACCTGGCTGGGCATGCCCGAGGTCACCGTGCAGCGCCGATCTGGCGAGGCCTGGGTCACGGTCGGCGAGCAACGCGGCGAAGTCCCGTTGCATGTCGACTTCCTCGGCGGCACCTATGTCGAGGGCGGCGGGGGTATTCAGGGCGTCGTCGTTCCCGATCCGGTCGACTACGCCGCGTGGCGCGCCGGCAGCTTCGAGTGGGTGTGGACCGCCGCCTACGAGGCCTTCGTCTCCGAAGTGCCGGTGACCGATGCCGATGTCGCCGCCCGGTCGGACGCGCCCTACGCAACGCCGACCGGGACGTATCGGTTCCTGATCTCCGGACTGCGCCAGACCCTTGGCGGGCCGCAGCCGTACAGCCTGACCAGCGAGCCGTTCGAGGTGCGGCCCTGGGGCGGGATGACGGTGGAATCGCCGGTGCAGGCGGACGGCATGCTGCGCTTCGGCCTAGGTCCGGTGACGTTGCACGAGCAGTTCCAGTCCGGCGCGGACACGCGTTCGCCCACCGAGGCGTTCGGGCCGCGCACCGTGGGGCCGGTGGACTACCCGGATACCTGGAAGGTCGTCCGTGACGGCGAGACGGGGCTGATTCCCTGGGTGCGCAACGAGCGCAATCTCCACCGGTATTCCAACGGCGGCGAGGAGCAGTACTGCCATCGTTGCAGCTTCCGGCCCTGGGCGGATACCGGGCGCGGTGACGGTGTGACGGTGACGCTGGTCACGGCCGACGGCACGACACGGACGCGCGAGGCTGGCTCGGCCGACGGGCTGGAGTGGTCGGTGAATGTCGGTGGAGCAGATGCCTACATCGCGCCGGGTGGCATTCGCGATGCGTTCGGCAACACCAATCGGAGCTGTATCGATTTGGCGGGGCAGCGCTGCGCGGCGGCGGGGCGCTAGCCGGTTGCTTCACGCCAGGCGACCGCATTGCGGCGCCTGGCAGCAGCCGGCATGCTCGGCCGATGGGTTTTGACGACGGGGCCGGGCTGCCGGTGAACCCGGCGGGTTGGAGGTCTTGATGGAACAGGAATCCCGCGGCGCGGTGCTGCGTCAACGCGAGATCTACGTGAACGGGGCGGCCGGTCGCCGCTCGCCCGTTCCGGTGGACATGGAGGAGCTGGAGGTCGCGGCGCGCGATGTCATGGCCTCCGAGGCGTTCGCCTATATCGCCGGTGGCGCCGGTCGCGAGTCGACGATGGCGGCGAATCTCGCCGGGTTCGAGCAGTGGTGGATCGTGCCGCGGATGCTGCGCGATGTCGGCACCCGGGACATCGCCACCGAGTTTCTGGGCCGCCAGCTCGCCAGCCCGCTGTTGCTGTCACCGATCGGCGTGCTGGAGATGGCGCATCCGGAGGCGGATCTGGCCGTGGGCCGGGCCGCCACGGCCTGCGAAGTTCCGTACATCTTTTCCAATCAGGCGTCGGTGGCGATGGAAACCGTCGCCGAGGCCATGGGCGATGGCAGGCGCTACTTCCAGCTCTACTGGAGCAAGTCCAACGAGCTGGTCGAGAGCCTGGTCCAGCGGGCCGAGGCCGCCGGCTGCGAGGCCATCTTCGTCACCCTGGACACGACGCTGCTGGGCTGGCGCACCCGCGATCTGGGGCTGGCCTATCTGCCGTTCCTGCGCGGCAAGGGCATTGCCCAGTACACCTCCGATCCGGTGTTCCGCAAGCTGATGCGTCAGGGTGGCGGCGATGCGCCGGCGCGGGCGCCGATCAGCGTCAAGGCGCTGGCCACGCTGGTCGAATCGGCCATGTCCTATCCGGGCAACATGCTGTCCGCGCTGGGGTCGGGTGACGCGCTGAGAGCCGTGCGGACCTTCGTCGAGATCTATTCCCGGCCGACGCTGACCTGGGACGATCTCGGGTTCCTGCGCGGTTGCACCGACCTGCCGATCGTGCTCAAGGGCATCCAGCATGCAGATGACGCGCGCCGCGCCGTCGATGCGGGAGTCGACGCGATCATGGTGTCCAACCACGGCGGTCGTCAGGTGGACGGCGCGATCGGCAGCATCCAGGCACTGCCCGCGATTGCCGAGGCCGTGGATGGCCGCATCGACATCGCCTTCGACAGCGGCATTCGCGGCGGCGCCGACGTGTTCAAGGCGCTGGCGTTGGGCGCGGATGTGGTGGGCGTCGGCCGGCCGTATTGCTACGGGCTGGCCGTGGCCGGCGAAACCGGTGTCAGCGACGTGCTGAACAACCTGCTGGCCGATTTCGAGTTGACGATGGCGCTGGCGGGCGTTGCCAGCGTGGGCGACATCAACGCCGACACGCTGGCACGCGCCTGACGGCGGGCGCGGAGGACGGGGTCGCATTCCTGTTGGTGCTGGATTAGGGTTCCCGCGCCCGTTCGAATCCCGTTGAAAACGATGTCGCAATCGATTGTCCTCAGCCGGTTCGCCCGCAAGCGTCTGTTCCCCGCCAAGGGGCGCACCGACAAGTTGCAGGGCACCGATGCCGAGCAGTTCGTCGCCCACATCAACGCCGTCGAACCTGTCGCCCGGCTTGATGGCTACGCGCCGTTTTGCAAGCTCTGGGTCTACGAGAACTGGACGCCAACGCGGGTGATGGCGGTGCCGATCAGCGACGCCAACCGGCATCTGCTGTGCTCGGCCTACGAGGCCCGCACGTCCAGGGAACTGCCGGTGCTGACCCGCTGGTTCGAAGGTGTTGACCCGCCCCGCGCCAACTACCTGATCGTGATTCTCTACAGCCGCGAGCAGATGGCGCTGGAAGGCGACGTCATCGATGCCGACTGGGGCGTGGTTGGTTGCCTGCCCACGGCGGAGCCGGAGGAGATTCCGATGGCGCCGATCACCATGCTGCGCAACGCGCTGGGTGTGGAGGAGGGCGGCTCCGGCGTGCCTCTGGATCGCGAGGCCTATCAGCGCAGCGTGGCGTTCTGGGACACCCACGCCAACTGGAGGGAGTACGCTGGTTCGCGTTGACGCCGCGGTCACGTGCTGGACGGCGGGTAGACTCAAATGGGGGATATGGCCGGTGAGAGGCGGCGGCTACCGTGCGCTCTCCCAACCGATCGAGATCCCCGATGACACAGCTCAAATCCGTCGTGACGCTCGCCAGCGTCGCGTTGCTGTCTGCCTGCGCCAGCACACCATCCGCACCGCCGCCGGCCTACAACCCGGCCATGGGGGCCGAAGCCCAGGCCGCGGAGTTCATCAAGGCCGGCAATACCAAGACCCGCGGCGGCAGCCAGCGCGTGGCGCTGACCTCCTGCGTGGTGGCGTTCGGTACCAAGACCAGCGGTTACGCCACGACCAAGGAAGGCACCTTCGCCTACGACGATCCGGACAAGGTCCGCGTCGAAGCCAAGGTCAGCACGCTCTACAAGCTGGAGGGGATTGACGAGGCCCGGTTGCAGTCGATCACCGACACCGTCTGCGCCCGCGCCGAGCAGCAGCTCGTCGCCGCCGGCATGGACGTGATGCCGCATGCCGAACTGGCGCGAACCGCCCAGTATCAGGCCCTGGCCGCCAAGGGCCGCAGCACGCCGGTGGACTGGTCGCTGGGCAAGTCGGACTACCAGGTTTACGTGCCGACCGGCTGGACGTTGTTCGACCAGCGTTTCGACGGCACGGGGCGCACGCTGAAAAATATCTTCGGCCAGGCCTCGCGCAGCAATCCGCAGGCGCTGGAAGCCAAGCTGGTCAACGAGCTGGGCGTCACGGGTGTGCACCTCGACATCATGATCGACTTCGCCGATGTCGCCAGCAGCGACGAGAACTACACCGGTTTCGTTGGCCGCAACGTCGGCCGTGACAGCGCCAGCGTCGATGCCACCGTGAAGCTGGCCTCCACCGGCATGCTGAAGATGATCACGCCGGAAGCAATCAACTGCCACAAGCTCGGTTGCGACACCATCATGACGTCCTGGCCGACCTATCAGTCCACGCGGCCGCTGGTGTCCTCAGAGCCGTTCTACACCGACATGTATGACGCCCAATCCACCGGCAGCAAGGTGGCCGAGGGGCTGGCCAGCGCCATCGGTGTGCTGACGGCGTTCACTGGCGGCAAGGGCGGCAGTTACGACCACAGCGAATGGGGTGTGGTGGCCGATGCCGACGCGTACACGGACATCTCGACCCGCTATGCGGCGCACTTCGTCGATCTGGCGACCATCGCCCAGCGCCAGTAACCCGGACCGCAATAAAAGAAGCCCGGCGCGTGCTCAGCCACGGCCGGGCTTTTTCGTGTCGGCGGGTCGCCGATACGGGTCAGGCGGCGGCGGAGGCCGGCATCGGCAGCTTCAGCGCCCGCCACAGGTCCAGCGTCGGCTCCGCCCGGTTCAGCGTGTAGAAGTGCAGCCCCGGGGCGCCCAGCTCCAGCAATCGCTCGGACAGCCGGGTGACCACATCCAGGCCGAAGGCGCGCAGCGATTCCAGATCATCGCCATAGGCTTCCAGCCGGCGACGGATCCAGCGCGGGATCTCCGCGCCGCAGCGATCGGAGAACCGGATCAACTGCTCGTAGTTGGTGATCGGCATCACGCCGGGGACGACCGGCAGGGTCACGCCACGTGCCTGCAACCGGTCGCACAGGTCCTCATAGGCCTGGGCGTTGTAGAAGTACTGCGTCATCACCGCATTCGCCCCGGCATTGACCTTGCGGACGAGGTTGTCCAGGTCCGTCTGCGGCGTGGGTGATTCCGGGTGATATTCCGGGTAGGCCGCGACTTCGATGTGAAAGCGGTCTCCGGTGGTTTCACGGATAAAGCTGACCAGTTCGTTGGCGTAGCGGAATTCGCCCGGGTCGGTCATGCCCGGCAACAGATCGCCGCGCAGTGCCACCAATCGGGTAATGCCAGCTGCCTGGTATTGCTCCAGCAGCTCGCTGATCCGGTCCCGGGTCGAGCCGATGCAGGAGATATGGGCCGCCACCGGGATGCCCGTGTCCTGGAGCGTTTCGACACAGGTTTCCAGCGTACCGGTTTGCGTGCTGCCGCCGGCGCCGAAGGTGACGGAGAAAAACGCGGGTTGCACTTCGGCCAGTTGCTTGCGCACGGCCGCGAGGCGCTCGGCACCCTTGTCGCCCTTGGGCGGAAAGAATTCGAAGCTGAAATGCAGTTCGCTCATGCGGACTCCGGGTTGCGTGATGCAACCGCAGGTTCGGTGAAATCGGCCGGCGGGAGCGTGTGCTCCCGCCGGCCGGCGTGGGGAGGCGTTTAGTACCGGTAGGCTTCCGGCTTGAACGGTCCTTCCACGGTCACGCCGATGTAGTCGGCCTGCTTTTCGGTCAGCTTGGTCAGGCGGGCGCCCAGCTTGCCGAGGTGCAGCGCGGCAACCTTCTCGTCCAGGTGCTTGGGCAGGACGTAAACGTCCTTGTCGTACTGGTCACCCTTGGTGAACAGTTCGATCTGCGCCAGCGTCTGGTTGGTGAAGGAGTTGGACATCACGAAGCTCGGGTGGCCGGTGGCGCAGCCCAGGTTCACCAGGCGGCCGCGGGCCAGCAGGATGATCTTCTTGCCGTCCGGGAATTCGACGTGGTCAACCTGCGGCTTGATCTCGTCGAACTTGCACTTCTTCTCCAGGCTGGCGACGTCGATCTCGTTGTCGAAGTGGCCGATGTTGCAGACGATCGCCTGGTCGTGCATCCGCTCCATGTGCTCGAAACGGATGACGTTGTAGTTGCCCGTGGCGGTGACGAAGATGTCGGCCTGCTCGACGATGCCGGCGTCTTCCAGATTGACGACCTTGTGGCCTTCCATGGTCGCCTGCAGGGCGCAGATCGGGTCGACCTCGGTGACCCAGACGGTGCAACCCAGTGCCTTCAGCGACTGCACCGAGCCCTTGCCGACATCACCGTAGCCGCAGACGATCGCGGTCTTGCCGGCCACCATCACGTCGGTTGCGCGCTTGATCGAGTCGACCAGCGACTCGCGGCAGCCGTACAGGTTGTCGAACTTGGACTTGGTGACCGAGTCGTTCACGTTGATGGCCGGGAACGGCAGGGTGCCGGCCTTGGCCATGCGGTACAGGCGTGCGACGCCGGTGGTGGTTTCCTCGGTCACGCCCTGGATGTTCGCCAGCACCTTCTTGTACCAGCCCGGCTGTTCGGCGTTGCGCTTCTTGATCGCGGCGAACAGGAAGGTTTCCTCTTCGCTTTCCGGGTTGGCGATCAGCGACGGATCGTCCTCGGCGCGGGCGCCCAGGTCGATCAGCAGCGTGGCGTCACCGCCGTCATCCAGAATCATGTTCGGCGTGCCGCCGTCGGCCCACTCGAAGATCTTGTGGGTGTAGTTCCAGTACTCCTCCAGCGTCTCGCCCTTGTAGGCGAACACCGGCGTGCCGCCCGCGGCGATGGCGGCGGCGGCGTGGTCCTGCGTGGAGTAGATGTTGCACGAGGCCCAGCGCACGTCAGCACCCAGCGCCTTGAGCGTCTCGATCAGCACGGCGGTCTGGATGGTCATGTGCAGGGAACCGGCGATGCGCGCGCCCTTGAGCGGCTGCGAACCCGCGTATTCGTCGCGCGTGGCCATCAGGCCCGGCATTTCCGTTTCGGCGATCGCGATTTCCTTGCGGCCGAAGGCGGCGAGATTGATGTCGGCGACGTGGTAGTCCGTCGCGGTCTTGATGTCTTCTGCTGCAACACTCATGTGTGGCTCCGTATTCGGTTCGATTGGATTGAGGTCGAAAGGGGTGTGATCAGGCCGCCGCGGCGCCGCGCAGGGCCTCGGCCTTGTCGGTGCGCTCCCAGGGCAGATCCAGGTCTTCGCGTCCGAAGTGGCCGTAGCTGGCGGTCTTCTGGTAGATGGGCTGCACCAGATCCATCATGGTGACGATGCCGTAGGGGCGCAGATCGAAGTGCTCGCGGACCAGCGCGGTCAGCACACTGTCGTCGACCGTGCCCGTGCCGAAGGTCTCGACCATGATCGAGGTCGGCTCGGCGACGCCGATGGCGTAGGAGACCTGGATCTCGCACTTGTCGGCCAGGCCGCTGGCGACGACGTT
>CALBOV010000053.1 GCA_937896565.1 uncultured Salinisphaerales bacterium | reverse complement strand
GAGCCGCTAAACGGCACGGCGCTGGTCACCGACGACGCGGCCGAGGTCTGGCATCCCTGCCAGGACATGAAGCAGGCGTTCTGGGTCGCCGTGGACGAAACCGGTCTGGCGCCGGAGAAGGTCAAGCTGCACCAGACCTTCATCGGCGGCGGCTTCGGGCGCCGCGTGATGGCCGGAGACCTGCGCACCGTCGTGGCCGTGGCGCGCCAGTACCCGGGGGTGCCGGTCAAGGTGATCTGGTCACGTGAGGAAACCACGCTGCAGGGCCAGTACCGCACCCTGCTCGCGACCCGCTACAAGGCCGGCCTCGACGCCGCGGGCATGCCGCAGGCCATCGAGGGCGAGGCCTGTTTCAGCGGCCTGGAACTGGTGTTCGGTTACATGGACACGCCCTATGTCCAGTCCGGCGACGTGCCGAACGTGCGACTGACCAAGAGCGAGCTGCCGCTGCACATCCAGACCGGCCCCTACCGTGGTCCCTGCTACAACTCGCACGCGTTCATGGCGGAAACCTTCGTCGACGAGTGCGCCGTCGCGGCCGGCGTCGATCCGCTGGAGTACCGGCTGAAGCTGCTGGAAAACTGGGAGGAATCCTGGAAACAGTGCCTGCGCCTGGCCGCGAAACACGCCGGCTGGGACAAACCCTTGCCCAAGGGCCAGGGCCGCGGCATCGCCATTTCGAACTGGCCGCATGCCGGTGAACGCGAGGCCGGCAGCACCATTTGCGCAGTCGCCCGCGTGGAGGTCACGCCCGAAGGCCAGCTGACCGTGAAGCAGGTCGACGTGACCTTCGATTGCGGCCGCGTCGCCAACCGCGATGCCGTGGCCGCGCAGCTTGAGGGCGGCGTGATCTACGGCATGAACATGTCGATCAATGAAGGCCTCACCGTCAAGAACGGCGCGATCGTCGAGAGCAACTTCGACAGCTACCCGATGCTGAAGATGGCCGACATGCCGCCAATCAACATTCACTTCGACGCGCTGACCGGCCACGACCGCTTCGCCATGATCGGCGAGGCTCCGGTGGGTCCGATCGGACCGGCGATCGGCAACGCGATCTATCAGGCAACCGGCAAGCGGCTGCGCCGCACACCGTTCCGCAAGCAGGACATGAGCTGGACCTGATCCGGCCAGCCGGCGGACGCGGAAGCCTCAACGCTATTTCAGCCGGTTTACGACGTGCTGACACATCCCCGCTGCCTGAACTGCCACTCCAGGATCACAACGTCGCCGACGGCGCCGTGCCCGGCGCGCCGCACTGGGAACTGGCGCCGCTCAGCATGGCCTGGGAAGACCTCAACCCGGAGCAGCTCTGCGAAGTGCTGAAGAACCGGTCGCTCAATGGCGACCGAAGCCTGGAAGTGCTGGTCGAACACATGGATGCCGATGCACTGGTGCTGTGGGGCTGGGAACCCGGCGGGAACCGCAGCACGCCGCCGCTGGATCATCCGGAGTTCATGGTCGCCCTGCGGGCCTGGGCCGATGCCGGAGGTCCGTGTCGGTAGCACGCGGTTGGCCGACGGACCGTCACACAGGGCGTGACGGTGATGTCGCGCTAGCTCGGCGATGTCACCCGGCTGAACGGCACGACGGTCTGATCGTCACCCGGCTCGATACGCGCAATCGCGTTCGCCTCGGCGAGGTTGCCGAGCATGTGAGAACCCTGACCACCGAGCAGTCTGAGCCACATCTGTCCGTCAGCGTCGGTGAAGGCCTGCGCCCTCACAAGCTGGGTGCGATCTCCGCGCATCGGCCTCTGCTCCACCAGCCGGCCGCGCTGCCAAACCGGTCCGGGCTCGGTCAGCCCGCTCAGGTAACCGATTGCAGGCGCCACGTGCAGATGCATGCCGATGAACACCGCAGCGGGATTGCCGGGTAGCGCGAACAAGGCCTGCTCCCCGCGCGTCGCGAACAGCAGCGGCTTGCCGGGCTTCTGCGCAACCTTCCAGAAATGCGTTTGCATGCCCAACGCGGCGACCGTCGGCGGAATGTGATCGCGGTCCCCAACCGACGCGCCTCCCGAGGTGATGACCAGATCGGCCTCGGCCAGCGCCTCGGTCAACGCCGTCTTCACGGCGTCGGCGTCATCCGGCACATAGCGAAGCCAGCACAGTTCCACCGGCAGCGCGCCCAGGATCGCGCGGATCATCGGTCCGTTGGCATCGTGGATCTGCGCCGGTCCCAGCGACTCACCAATCGGGACGACCTCGTCACCAGTGACCAGCACGCAGACGCGAACCGCCCGGGTCACCGTCACCGTGTCGATGCCGGCGGCGCAGAGCGCGCCCAGCAATCCGGTGGTCACCTGGGCACCCGATGCGGCAACGACATCGCCACGACGGATTTCCTCGCCACGGCGCCGGATGTGATCACCGGGCGAGACCTCCGCCGTCGGACGCGCCTCGGCATCACCGACCTCGACGCGCTCCTGCGGAATCACGGCGTCGGCGCCGTCGGGCAGCGGCGCGCCGGTGAGAATGCGCACGCACTCGCCG
>CALBOV010000052.1 GCA_937896565.1 uncultured Salinisphaerales bacterium | reverse complement strand
GGGTCGACCCGGCTCCAGTGCCCCTGCATTCGCTTGACCGACGCCAGACCGTGCTCCTCCTGGAACGGCAGGCCCGCGCCCTGCAGCCCGAACGAGTGGTGGTAGACGACCGGCGCCTCCATGTCATCGCGCATCGCGGCCTGGATCACGAACCCGCCGGTCAGACACATGCCGATGATCCCGAGGCGGCCGTTGCAGGCATTGTCCTGCTTCAACTGGTCGAGCAGTGCGTCGATCTCGCGATAAAGCGGACTGGACGCCGAATTGATCCGGCCGACGGAGCGGACCGCGGCGCGGACGCAGTAATCGATCGCCCTGCCGCTGAACAGGTCCGGCAGCCAGACCACATAGCCGCGGCTGGCCAGCTCGCGGGCGTCCTCCCGGTAGCAATCCAGCAACCCGAAGATCTCTTGCAGGTAGAGCACGGCCGGCGCCGGTCCACCGCCCGGCGGCAGGTAGCTTTCCACCGTGATCTCGCGGCCGTTGGCCATCAGCTTCAAAACGGACGATGTCACCGTCATTGCAGCACTCCTTGCCGGTCCCGCTCGAAATATAGAACGCCGGGCGTGCTTCAGTCCCCGCCCGGAAGCGGCGTGCCCTGATGAAACCGCATCTGCCAGCCGCGCGTCGTGTGCAACCACAGTGACGATCGCAGCGAACGCCGGCTGGTACCGGAGCGTTGATCCGCGATCACCGCCTGGTAGGTCAACAACATCACGCCCGGCACCAGTTCCGACACCTCAAACCCATCCGAATGAATCGTCAGCGTGCCGTGCTCCGCCAGCATCCACGCCAGCGTATCGGCCTTGTGATGGACCGCCCCGGAAGATCCGATCTCCATGAAGGCATCGTGCAGCAGCACATCCAGACGCTCCGGGTTCCGTCGCACCTCGGGCTGATGGAGTTCGAGCTCCAGTGCTTTCAGACGGTCGGCGAGTGGTTTCATGCAGCCAGACTAATGCTGTTTCGGTTGGTCAGGAATCACCGCGACCCACCGGTTTGTACGTGTCGACATTCCTCGGCCACAGCCGTTTGCATGATGTGCCTGTAGCTGGGCGTTCACGCTGCGCCCAATTCCACGCGAACCAGGCGATACCCGAAGTCCCGGCTCTCGGCATCCAGCAATTCACCGTAGCGGGCATGCCACGCCCCGGAGTCCAGATCACGCTCCAGGCGCCCGACGCCCTCGGCAACGTTGCCAAGCTTGCCGAATACCGAAATCGCGGCCCGCGTCTTCGCATCCAGGTAGCGCTCCGGCCGCGCCCAGTAGGCACAGAGCAGGCCGTCGGTGCAGTCCCGCGGAATCGGAACCGCCGTGACAGCGAGCGGCCCCCAGATTGCCGACAGCTCGTCGAGTGTGGGAAACACCTGTTGGTCCAGCGTCAGAATCTCCGGAAAGTAATCCAGCAGCCAGAACCCCTCGGGATACTCGACCCAGGTCAGCAGGACCACACGCTTGCGGGCCACGCGTCGCAGTTCCGACAGGCCCGCCTCGCGGTCCGGCCAGTGGTGAACGGTGAGGATCGCGAGGGCGGCGTCAAAGGCGCCGGCGTGAAACGGCAGTCGCTCGGCGGTCGCCTGCACCGCCGCGCCTTCGCGCCTCGCGGTGCTTCAGCATTTCAAGTGAAGCATCCACCGCCACGACGGACACCGACGCCGGCTCGTAGGAACCCGTGCCCGCACCGACGTTGATGACGGACCGGGCGTCACCCAGCGCGTTCTCGATCAACGCGGCGATGCGGACGTCCGGCTTGCGGTACCGCGCGTACTCGGCATGGACGGCATCGTAGTCGGTTGAATCCATGCTGGTTCCGCCGCGATCCTGCTCAGGTTGGCAGCGTGTCGAACTGCGGCGCCGGCCCGCCGATGTGGTCCCACGGGGCCTTCGACCCCACGAAGATGTGGGCCTCGATCCGCACGCCGGGGTCGCCATTGACGGAGCCCAGGGTCACGCCGTGCACATCGCCACCGTGGGTCCCGCACAGCGTCGTGCCACAGGTGTTGCAAAACGCCAGCCCCCACCCGGGCTGGGATTCGTAGAACCGCAGGTGTTCCTTGCCGCTCACCCAGGTCAGCGAACCCGGCTGCGCCAACTCGGCGTAGGCCGAACCCGCCCCGCTGAACGCCTTGCGGCAACGCGAGCAGTGGCAGCTGCGCGCATGCACCAGACCACCGTCAATGCGATACCGGACGACACCGCAGAAGCATTCACCTTCGATCAACTGGTCTCTCCCATTCAATGCCGCCGCTCTCTCAATCAACCGACGTCCACATCGCGGACCCGCTCATTGGGGCTCGATGGGCTTGCGCAGAATATGAGAATGAAAGCCGTACTGAAGACGCTCATAGAATGCCTTCGCTTCCGTGTTGAAGGCCATGACTTCGAGCCTGATTTCGGAGGCACCCCGCGTCAACGCCCAGCGCTCCGCATGCTCCATGAGCACCGTTCCGATTCGGCCACCTCGAAACCTCGCGTCCACCACGATGGTGCCGATCCGGCAGATTCGGGACGACTGGAGAAAGGGAATCTCGCTCCCGTCCTGAATCGTCGCGGTGATGAATCCCCGGACCGCGTTCTGTTGATGCGCCACCAGAAACAGCACCTCGCTCCGGGTGATCTGGCGCAGCCAGAATTCCCGGTCCCTGCCATGCGAATCCGGCGCGGCGAAGGTTTCAGGCAACGCATCATGGTGCTGCGCGTTGATCTGGTCGGCCAGATCACAGACCGACTGCAAATCATCCGCCCGGGCCGGCCGAACAGCGATCTCCGTCATCCGCGGCGAGCGCGCGTCGACAACCACGCGTGGATCAACCCCGCCTGGAAAAACCGCACCGGCGATTCGAAGCCGCCGGATTCGATGATCGACGCCGTTTTCGCCCACTGCGTGTCATAGCTGGCGGCCTGCCGGTTGAACAACTCCCTGATTTCGTCCTGATGCATATTGTTTTCCACTTGCCCGTAAGCCCAACCAAGACCCGCAACCCGTCGCTAGCCATCCAGGTTTTCCCGGATGAACTCGGATTTCGCCAGGGGATACGCATCCATCGGCGCCCCCTCGTATCCAGGCGGGCTCGGGCGATATGAGCTTCATGAGGAAAGGAATACGTGCCGACGGTTTCACGGTCGCTCCTGGCCCACCAACAGCGTTACCAACCCACCTGAGAACTGCACACGTTTCATGCAGACGGCGTGACCGCCGCCCGGCGAACCTGATGAGCCTTGTGACCCAAGAAGACCGACTAACGCATGAGGTCCGGGCGAGCGACTGTCATGAAGGCTCGTGGCAACACCTCCACATCCAGAAGCCGAATGTAGACCCGCAGTCACTTCCTCCTGCACGCAATCTCAGACAACCCAGAGATCAAGCGATGAACTGACCATCAATCGCTTGTACAAATCGGGGAAGTCCATATAGCTTGAGCTCAGCCGTCGCGAGCGCAGTGAACATCGGCTGCAGCGCTTTGTTGGCTGGCGCATCTGATCTTGTCGCCAATACTGGAAATCGAGCTCACGGCCCACAACCATCCAGCTGTAAGAATTACCGTGATTACAGCAGCTTGAAGACGATTCTCTCTCGATATTTCACCTTCAGAAAAGAACTCCTGGCGCGACGCTGGTGAGACATGAAGTGCCGCAAAGATTGAAAAAAAGAACAACGAAGCCAGGCAGCTACGAAGGTACTCTGTGTTTAGAACCAAAACTGAAACAGTTACAATGATCCCAGAGATATAAAAAGACAGACCTGCAGCCCACGCGACGCTCGATTTTCGAACCACACCGACTGCAGATACGAATACTCCGAGACAAGTTGACGCAAAGATAACAAGTAACCCCCATAGCTCATAACCGATTGCCCGCCACTCGGAAGCAAGAGACATAACTGGGATGATTGCTACAGCCGCTTCAGTACTCGGAGGCAGCATCACAGCACATGCTGCACCACAGAGAATTAACTGCGCAGAAAGCTGAAGCTGAAGAGCTCGTCCTCGAGGCCGTCCCGCAGCCACTCTAGTCCACCCAACGCCCGCCATGAGGGGCATGTTTGAAGTGGAGCAGTGAAAAGAAATGCCACGCAAACGTAGCGATAATCAAAATACTGAGGCTACATGCCACCCGAATCGCCAATACCTCACTTCTTCGATTTATGATTATTTCTGACATCTAACGCCGTATTTCAGCCGCGAAATTTTCGCGCTGCGGGAATTTTGTCGGTCGCAAGCACTTGTTAGAACTCGCTTTCACCAAAGTGCTCAATATGAAGCTGCTTGCAGCGCTCTGACGGGCAGCCGGAAAGCATGAAGCGTAAGTTTTCTCTGTCGTCACGCAACAAGGCCAAAGCTTCAGCTTGCTCGCCCATTTCAATCAGGGCCTCAAGTTCGGAAAGAAGTTCGAGTTGATGCGAAGCATTGCTTTCGAAGTTTCTCTCGATGTGCCGTGATGCCAGAGCGTCGTACCTTTGTGCACTTATCTTGTTGGTAAGCATGGTCGCTACCGCAGAAATGACAAGCACGACCAAGACGCTCAATGCAGCACACTTGATAGTGGAAGGTTTCAAGATTCTTAACGCCGTGATTCAGCCGCGAAATTTTGTCGGTTGCAAGCACTTGCTATGCATCAGATACCTAAACACTTGTCAGAACAATGGACTCTTTGGTATTCCAAACCCTCTTCCGCCAGAGCGCCGCTGGCACCTCGCAACTTTGACCGCAGCCTAGCTTCCAGCATCTCTCTGGCGATGACTTCATCACCATTGGCGAGCGCCGATGCGGCAGCTAGCAAATACCGTGTCGTGTGCTCATCTGCTTCAGCCTGACTCTCAACCAGCGCAACAACACTCGCACGCGCCGCTTGTTTCTCGATATCCGCAAGCCAATATCCAACTGAAAATGCGATGGCTGGGAAAAGAAGTAAAAGTAGCGCGGAAATGTACCTGTGACTTTTCATGCTGCATAACGCTGAATGTACGCCGAGCCGGAGCACAGCGCAGGGGACCAAAGCCGCGCCAGCGGGTTTGGCTTCGGTTTAACCGCTTGGTTAGGTATCGCCCGGCCTGCCATTCACATACTTCTGATCAAGATCAACGCCACAACGATAGCAGCGCTTCCCTGGCCAGCGGATGTCGGTGACGGAAAGCCCCCGGAACACTTGCGGTGCCCTGCAGCTTGGGCAACGAAGATTCCAAGCGTAGCCCACCGTGACAAAACCCATACTCAGAGCAAGCAAGAAATGCCAAGAAAACTGAACCCCTGACGACGCGCTAGACGCATCCAAGAGCAGATGAATAAGCACTGCGAAGCTGAGACTAGAAATAAGGACCGAAAGCACTATTCTTGGCGAAGTCTTCATACGCCACCTAACGCCTTAGGTAACGGGCGCCGGAGCCCATAGGGCGCAGGGAACCAAACACGCACAGCGGGTTTGGCGTCCACTTGACCGAGTTGTTGGGCTTGCCATAGCGCATTCCTAACTAAGCCACCAGATAATTCGAACCGATTGAATTGCCGCTAATGCGGATATGGCGAGCGGGGCAAACAGAAGTGCCGAGCCCTGGTGCTTGACGCGAACCTTCCAAAAGATTGCGGCTACAAACAAAAATGCTGTGATTGCCAAGACCGAAAGCGTAATAGAAATTCCAGCCTCTGTGATGTCATCGGGTGAGTAAGGCTGATGCTCCGATGGTGAACCACTAGGTGAGCCATAGCGGGAAAGAAACGCGGAGACGTAACCTAAGTTCGCCCAAGTGATGCCATCATCTTGTATGAAGCCGACGTGAGCACGCCAAGCGAAAAAAGCGCTCAAGATGCTGGCGATCCAGACAACGACCACACTTTTTGAAGATCTCTGTTTCGACACTACTAAACCCAACACTTATTAGATGGACATTGTCCGAACAACGCGTTAGTGCGTATTCCGCATAACACCGAAGGCTCGTAGACAAAGCTTTGATTTGCTTGCTTCATCAAAACCTCTTCGCGGAAATGTGGACGTTGTCCATTCAACACGCCGTGCTCCTCGGTGCCACTGTAACGAAAATCCCCCTGATCTGGTGGCCCCGCCCGTCACGTCGACGCGGCCTCGGAGCGCTCTCGCAGGCCGCGTGTAATAAATCCGGCTGCCACGCACACTAGGTAGGCATTCCCATTTGGAGTGACCTCGTGTTCTCGCTCTCGATTCTGGCGCTGGCGGCTTCCGGGCTGACGGCGCCTTGCTTTGTGGACGGGCTGAGCAGCCGAGTGGAGTGCGGCTCGCTGACGGTGCCGTTGCATCACGACCAGCCGGACGGCGGGTCGCTGGAGATGGCGTTCTACCGGTTGCCGGCGCATTCGGCGACGCCGGCGCCTGATCCCATCGTGGTGATTCCCGGCGGACCGGGGCAGTCCGGGCGATCGATCGTGCCGACGGCCACCCAGTTGCTGGATGCGACCAATGTGGATCGCGACATCATCGTGATCGACCCTCGCGGCACGGGTCAGTCCGGCAAGCTGGCCTGCGACGTGGAGGACGAGGATTTCGTCGAGGATTCGGCCGTGATCCGGGCCGATACGATCGCCTGCCGCGACGCGCTGGATACCGATTTGACGGCCTACGGCAGCGAGGCGGTGGCGGACGACCTGGAACTGTTGCGCCAGGCATTGGGGGCGCCGCAGCTGAACATCTGGGGCGGTTCCTGGGGAACGCGGGCGGCACTGGTGTTCGCCCGGCGCTATCCGGAGTCGACGCGGTTGATGGTGCTGGATTCGGTGGCACCCACCGACTGGACCATCGGCGCGAGCATGGGAGCGGACGCACAGCAGGCGCTACAAAAGGTGTTCGAGGCCTGCGCGGGCGAATCCGGTTGTTCCGAGGCCTTTCCGACCGTGCCCCGGCGCTTCAACCAGCTGCTGAACCGGTTGGATGCCCGACCGCATCAGGACGATCTGGCACACCCGCTCACGGGCGCCACGCGCGAGGTTGAGTTCAACGCGCTGCGCATGGCGTCGGCGGTACGCGGCATGTTGTACAGCGATGCCATGATCCGCGTGCTGCCTTATACGGTGATCCAGGCCTACGAAGGTCGGTATGCCCCGCTTTACGCGGCCTCGGAGTCATTCAACACCGGTCTGGACGACATCGCCTTCGGCATGATGCTGTCGGTGCTGTGCTCGGAAGACATCGGCGCGCTGACGGCGGATGCCGTGCCCGCCGCCGAAACGACCTCGTTCCTGGGAGAGCAGATCTTCCAGTTCTGGCAGACGGCCTGCTCGGTGTGGCCGAAACACGCGGTCGCCGATGACTTTCACGAGCCGGTGACCAGCGACATTCCCAGCCTGCTGATCACCGGCAGCTGGGACCCGGTCACCCCGCCGTACACGGCGTATCAGGCTGCCGAAACGCTTTCGAACTCCAGGGTGCTGGAAGTGCAGGGCGCCGCCCACATCGCCAGCACGCGCGGCTGCGTGCCCAAGCTGACGGCCGAGTTCATCGACACCGCCGACCCGT
>CALBOV010000051.1 GCA_937896565.1 uncultured Salinisphaerales bacterium | reverse complement strand
CGGTGGATGTCACCGAGGTGGTGGAGGCCGATCTCAAGCGCAGTGGTCTGTTCGATCCATTGCCGGAAAACCGCATGCTCGCCAAGCCCAGTCGGCCCGAAGACGTGCAGTTGCAGAACTGGCGCGCCGCCGACGTCGACAATCTGGTCGTCGGCGAGATCAATCGCGTGGAGGGCGGGGCATACAACATCCGTTTTCACCTGATCGACGTTTATCGCGGCAAGCAGGTCATCGGCTACGACGTGCCGGCAACACAAAACGGCCTGCGCGCCGGCGCGCACCGCGTCGCCGATTTCATTTTTCAGGCGCTGACCGGTCAGCGTGGCGTGTTCAACACGCGCATTGCCTACATCACCGCCAATGGCGTGGCGGGCGATCAGACCTATGAGCTGATCGTGGCCGACGCTGACGGTTACGATCCGCGGACGATTGTTCGCTCCCGCGAGCCGCTGCTGTCGCCGGCATGGTCGCCGGACCGGCGCAAGATGGCCTATGTGGCCTTCGATGATGGGGAATCGGCGATCTTCGTCCATGAGCTGCGCTCCGGCGTGGCCCGTGAACTGGTCCGCAGACCCGGAATCAACGGCGCGCCGGCCTGGTCGCCAGACGGCACCAAGATCGCCGCAACGCTGTCCTTCAATGGCAATCCGGAAATCTACGTGCTGGATGTCGACGGTGGCGGCGAGCGCCGGATCACCAATTCTTCGGCTATCGACACCGAACCGACCTGGTCACCCGATGGCGGGAAAATTGCGTTCACGTCGGACCGCGGCGGTCAGCCGCAGATCTACGAGGTCGAGCTGAGTTCGGGTGACATGCGACGACTGACGTTCGAAGGACGCAGCAATGCCCGCGCCCAGTACTCGCCCGATGGGAAAAACCTCGTCTTGGTCAACCTGGACGACCAGGGGTATCGTATCGGCGTTCTGGAGCTTGATTCGGGGCAGTTGCGCATTCTCAGTCGCGGCCCGCTGGACGAAAGCCCGAGCTTTGCGCCGAACGGAAGCGTTATCATGTACGCACGTCAGGGAGGCCAGCTCGCGACGGCGACAACGGACGGCCGCGTGCGGCAGACATTGAGTCAGCAGGGAACTGTGCGTGAGCCCGCATGGTCTCCGTACCTGAACTGATCATCGATCGGGGCAAGCGCCCACGGACAGGATGCGGGGAATCAAGAGGATTCTTCTAAAATGAAAGGAACTACCATGCTCAAGCGATTTGGCCTGATGGCCCTGGCCGCCGCCGTGCTCGTCGGATGCACCAGCGGCGATGAAACGGCGCTGGATCAACCGGCGACCACCGAGACGCAGCCCGAAAGCTCGTTCACCACTGGCAGCGGTTCGAGCTACGGTGAGGCCGAGGCCCGGCGCCTGGAAGAGCAACGCGCCGCCGAAGCCGCAGCGGCACGTGCGGCCGACGCCCTGCGTAACGAACGGGTGGTCTATTTCGAGTTCGACAGCGCCGAGCTGACCTCCCGCGCCCGCGAGGTGATCCGCGCGCACGCTGACTACCTGGTCGCGAATCCCGGCGTTCGTATCCGCCTGGAAGGGCACACGGACGAGCGCGGCACGCGCGAGTACAACATCGCCCTCGGCGAGCGCCGGGCCAAGTCGGTCGAGCGCGCGATGATGCTGCGCGGCGTGGCCCAGAACCAGATCAATGTCATCAGCTACGGCGAGGAAAGTCCGGTCGCCCTCGAGCACACCGAGGACGCCTGGGCCAAGAACCGCCGCGTCGCCATCAACTATCGCTAATCAATGAATGTTCGTCATACCGGCAGTGTCGCACTGCTTGCTGCCGGCACCCTGGTCGCCGGCTGCGCCTCCTTCGGCTCCAACGAGCCGACACCGGAGCAGCGCCGGCTGACCAGCCTCGAGCAGCGCGCCGAGCGCGTGGATCGCCAGCTTGAAAATCTCAATCTCGTTCGCGTGGCCGAATCCGTGGACGGGGTGGAGGCCAAGCTTCGCGAACTGCGTGGCGAGGTCGAGCGGCTGAACTACGAGCTGGAGTCGTCGAAGCGGCGAGAACGGCAGCTTTATCTGGATATCGACAAGCGCCTGCAGCGTCTGGAGCAGTCCGGTGTCGGCGCCCTGGCGGGTGGTACGGTCACTGACGGATCCACCCAGGTCAGCGCCGCCGAGGTGGCGAGCGATCCGGAGATCCAGAAGGCCTACGGGACCGCCTTCGATCTGCTCAAGGCCGGCAAGTTCGACGCGGCGATCCGATCGTTCCGCGGCTTCTTGTCCGATCATCCGTCCAGTGTCTACGCGGACAACGCGCAGTACTGGCTGGGCGAGGCGTACTACGTGAAGCGGGAGTACGGTCCGGCCAAGCAAGCGTTCTCCGAGATGATGAGCCGCTATCCGGATAGCCCCAAGGTGCCGGATTCGTTGCTCAAGCTGGCCTACATCGACTACGAGCAGGGACGCTATACGGACGCTCGCGCCACATTGCAGCGCGTGCTGGAAGAGCATCCCAACGCCTCTGCCGCCAGCCTTGCACGGCAACGGCTGGATCGCATGGATCGAGAAGGACGCTGATGACCGCCGTTCCCGCGACCACGGTTCGGTCGCAGGAACTGCGACTGCGCATCACCGAGATCTTCCGCTCGATTCAGGGCGAAAGCACACTGGCTGGCCTGCCCACGACCTTCGTCCGGCTGACCGGCTGCCCGTTGCGCTGCGGCTACTGCGACACCGCCTATGCGTTTCAGGGTGGGGACTGGATGACCGGCCCGGACATCCTCGACCGGGTCCGGGAACACGCGGTCAGCCGTGTGTGCGTGACCGGCGGTGAGCCTCTGGCGCAGAAGCAGGCGCCCGCCTTGCTGGCGATGCTCTGCGATGCCGGTTTCGCGGTATCCCTGGAAACCAGCGGAGCGCTGCCCATCGACACCGTGGATGCCCGCGTGACCGTGGTCATGGACGTCAAGACACCCAGCTCCGGCGAATCCCATCGCAACCTCGCGGCCAACCGTACCCAGCTCAAGTCGGGCGATCAGCTCAAGTTCGTCGTCGCCGACCGGGCGGACTTCGACTGGGGGCTGGGCTGGCTGGCCGAGCGACCGCTCCCCGACGGCGTCGAGGTGCTGTGGTCACCGGTTTGGAACGCGTTGCCGCTGAGCGACCTTGCGGACTGGGTCTGCGAACCCGGGATTCCGGGCCGGATGCAGGTCCAGTTGCACAAGTTCATCTGGGGCGAGGAGCAGGGGCGATGAGCCGTCTCGCGGTGGTGCTGGTCTCCGGGGGACTGGATTCGGCCACGACGCTGGCGATTGCCCGGCACGAAGGCTACGAGTGCTACGGGCTGTCCGTGTCCTATGGTCAGCGTCACGTCGCCGAGCTGAACGCCGCGGAGCGGGTCTGCGATGTGCTGGGCGTGCGCGAGCACCGGACGGTCAACGTGGATCTGGGCGCGCTGGGCGGGTCGGCCCTGACCGATGCGGCCATCGATGTACCGACGAGCCCGACCTCGGGCATCCCGGTCACCTATGTTCCGGCACGCAACACGGTGATGCTGTCCATCGCCATGGGCTACGCGGAGGTGCTGGGCGCCGG
>CALBOV010000050.1 GCA_937896565.1 uncultured Salinisphaerales bacterium | reverse complement strand
CGACGAGGAACAGGTGGCATTCACCAAGACGCTGGGCACCTTCGCGCCGGAGAACGATGGCCAGGAAATCTACAAGGTGACCCTGGATACCAAGGCCAACGCACGCGCCGACTACCTCAAGGGGTCGCTGTACTGGCACATCGACGGGACGATGAACAAGGTGCCGATTCTGGCCTCGATCCTGTCGGCCAAGGCGCTGGCGCCGGAGGGCGGCGACACCGACTTCTGCAACACCTACGCTGCCTACGACGACTTGTCCGACGAGCAGAAGGACGAGTACGCCAAGCTGACGGTAATGCACTCGGCCTGGAACTCGCTGCTCTATTACGACCCCGAGCCGGACCCGCGCGTGCTCAAGGGCATGATGGCGATCGGCGACAACGAACTGCCGCTGATCTGGAATCACCAGTCCGGCCGCAAGTCGCTGGTCATCGGCTGCACGGCGCATCACGTGGTCGACATGGACTACCGGGACAGCACCAGGCTGCTGGTCGATCTGCGCCAGTGGGCGACCCAGCCGGACTTTACCTACCGTCACAAGTGGACCGTGGGTGACATGGTGATCTGGGACAACACCGGCACCATGCACCGCGCCACGCCTTACGACCCCGCCTCGGGCCGGATGATGCACCGGACCAAGCTGCAGGGCGAGGAGCCGTTCGCGTGAGCTGCAAGCCGACCGTCACCCCGCAGCAGGTCGATATCCCCGGCCTGATCGAGAAGTACAACGCGTTCCGCGACAAGCGGATGCGCAAGGAAGGGCAGCGCCAGTACGTGCGTCCCAGCGGCGGTGCCGTCGAGTCCTATTCCGTCGATCCGCACACGCCGGTGGCGCCGCGCGATCCGATCAGCGAGGAGCTGGATGTCGTCGTGCTGGGCGCCGGCTGGGGCGGCATTCTGGCGTCCTACCATCTGATACAGCAGGGCGTGACCAACATCCGCAACGTCGACACCGCGGGTGATTTCGGCGGCGTCTGGTACTGGAACCGCTACCCGGGCATCCAGTGCGACAACGACGCCTATTGCTATCTGCCGTTGCTGGAGGAAACCGGCTTCATGCCGTCGAAGAAGTTTTCCGACGGCCAGGAAATCTTCGAGTACGCCAGGCGGATCGCCGGCCAGTTCGGCTTTGCCGACCAGGCGCTGTTCCACACGCAGATCACCGAGCTGCGCTGGAACGAGGATGAGCACCGCTGGCATGTGAAGACGAATCGCGGTGACGACCTGCGCCCCCGCTTCGTGGTCATGGCCTGTGGCGTGCTGAACATGCCCAAGCTGCCGGGCATCGAGGGCATCGATGATTTCGACGGCAAGCTGTTTCACACCGCGCGCTGGGATTACGACTACACCGGCGGCGGCTACGGCAATCCCGATCTCAGCAAGCTGGCGGACAAGCGCGTCGCCATCGTTGGCACCGGCGCCACGGCGATTCAGGCGGTGCCGCATCTGGCGAAGCACGCCAAGCACCTCTATGTGGTGCAGCGCACGCCGTCGAGCATCGACGAGCGTCCCAACCCGCCGACCGACCAGGCCTGGTTCGATTCGCTGCAACCGGGTTGGCAGGACGAGCGCCGGGCGAACTTCCAGCGCGCGGCGCAGGAATTCCTGCAACCGGGCGAGCCCGATCTGATCTGCGACATCTGGACCGAGATCAACCGCAATCTCAACGCGGAACTGGAAGCCGAGGGCTGGCCGGAGCTGAGCCTGGAAGAGATGTTCCAGCGCAAGGGCATGGTCAATTTCAAGGTCATGGAGCGGCTGCGCCAGCGCGTCGAGGAACTGGTCGACGACCCCGACACCGCCGAGGCGCTGAAGCCCTACTACCACTTCCTCTGCAAACGGCCGCTGTCCAGCGACGAGTTCTACCCGGTGTTCAACCGGCCCAATGTCGAACTCATCGACGTGTCGGAGACCAAGGGTTTGCAACGCCTGACGAAGACCGGGTTCGTGGCCAACGGGCGGGAATACGAGGCCGACTGCGTGATCTTCGCCAGCGGCTTCGAGGTCACCAGCGAGCTGGAGCGGCGCTGGGGCATCGAGGTGATCGAGGGGCGTGGCGGCGTGTCGCTTTACGACCACTGGCGCGACGGTCCGGTGACCCTGCACGGGACCATGACCCATCGCTTTCCGAACCAGTTCTACATCGGCTACATCCAGGGTGCGCTCAACGCCTCGGTGACCGAGCAGTTCGGCCAGCAGGGTCGCCACAGCGCCTACATCATCGCCGAGGCGCTGAAGCGGGACATCACCGCCGTGGAGCCGACCCGGGCCGCGCAGGACGACTACGTCCAGCGCTTCAATGACATCGCCGTGGACCTGTCCGAGTTCCAGGCGAGCTGCCCGCCCAGCTATTTCACCAACGAGGGCGTGGTCAACGACAAGTGGTCGCTGTTCCGCGGCTGGGGCCATGGCTGGATCGCGTTCCAGCAGATGGTGCAGGCCTGGCGCGACGCCGGTGATTTGCAGGGGATGGACACCCGACAGCTCAGTGAGGAGGTCACATCATGAACGAGCAGGTCAACATCACCGTCGACGATCTGGCGGAACCCCTGACCATTGGCACCGAGGCGTATCTGTCGCCCGAGTACGCCAAGGCCGAGGGCGATCGGCTGTGGTCCAAGGTCTGGCAGCACGCCGGCCGCGTCGAGGAGATTCCGAACCCCGGTGACTTCTTCACCTACGAGATCGGCAGCGACTCGATCATCATCGTCCGCGCCGAATCCGGCGACATCAAGGCCTTCCACAATGTCTGCTCTCATCGCGGGCGTCAGCTCGTGGACGTGCCCTGCGGGCAGCACAGCGCCTGTGGCCGCAAGCAGCGCTTCGTCTGCGGTTATCACGGCTGGCGCTACGGTCTGGACGGCGCCTGCACGCACAAGCTGGACGAGGAGGACTGGAAGGGCACGCTGACCGACGAGCGCACGCGTCTGAGCGACGTGCAAGTCGACACCTGGGGCGGCTGGATCTGGATCAACATGG
>CALBOV010000049.1 GCA_937896565.1 uncultured Salinisphaerales bacterium | reverse complement strand
GGTATCGGCGTGGGTGTGGAGCCCGGCACCATGCAGGGGCTCAGCTGGGTGGACGAAGCGCTGGCTCGCCTCGGCAAACGGCGCAAGATTCGCGTGTTCACCCGCCACTACCAGGCCGCCATGCAGCTGGCGGAGCTGGATGATCTGGTGATCACCCTGCCCAGCAAGTCGGCCAGGCTCCAACGCGACAATCCGGATGTGGTGATTCTGCCGCCGCCGTTCGACATCCCCGAAACCGAACTCAAGATGGCGTGGAGCGCGCTGCTGCACCACAACCCGGCACATCAGTGGTTACGCGGGTTGATCGCTCGGGTCGCCAGTGAACTGGACTGACCGGAGTCGGTTCAGACCCATCGCGCAATCAGACACAGCCCCGACGAATCCGGCCACTCAGGGCAGCAGCTCGTAGGCGGGGAGCGTCAGGAAGTCCGCCAGCTCGTCGGCCACGCATA
The DNA here is from genome assembly GCA_937896565.1 of uncultured Salinisphaerales bacterium. GTDB lineage: Bacteria > Pseudomonadota > Gammaproteobacteria > Nevskiales > OUC007 > Abyssibacter. The sequence continues at coordinate 3,061 of CALBOV010000049.1, read as the reverse complement.
GCCGGTGCAGCAGATCGCAAGCGATCGAGAACCGCCCGGATTCGAAACGCTCCTCCCCCACTTCCGCCTTGATGTTCTCCATCTCCTCGGCGAGCAGTTGCTCGAACAGCTCGACCGTGACATCCCTGCCGTCGTCAAACCGACCTTCGGGATGATGAATCCACTGCCAGACCTGCGTGCGCGAGATCTCGGCGGTGGCGGCGTCCTCCATCAGGTTGTACAGCGGCACGCAACCGTTGCCGGAAATCCAGGCCTCGATGTACTGCACCGCGACGCTGATGTTGTTGCGCAAGCCGGCCTCGGTGATCTTGCCTTCCGGCTGCCGCAGCAGGTCCTCGGCGGTCACGGACCAGTCCAGCGGACGATTGATCTGGTTGGCGCCAGGCATGTGCTCGTCGAACACGGCACGGGCGACCGGCGCCAGCCCCGGATGCGCGACCCAGGTGCCGTCGTGGCCGTTGGCGACCTCGCGTTCCTTGTCGGCGCGCACCCTGGCGAAGGCCTTGTCGTTGGCGGCCGGGTCATTCTTCACCGGGATGAAGGCCGACATGCCACCCATCGCCATCGCGCCGCGCTTGTGGCAGGTCACGCACAGCAGCTTGGAATAGCTGTCCATGCAGTGCTGCGCCATGTCCACGACGAAGCGGTCGGCCATCACCCGACCGGGTTGCAGCTTCATGATCTTGATGAAGCTGAAGATGTAGTCCCAGCGGCCGCAGTTCAGGCCGACGACGTGGTCGCGCAGCTCATGGAGAATCTCGTCCATCTCGAACGCTGCCGGCAGGGTCTCGATCAGCACTGTCGCCTTGATCGAACCGCGCGCGATGCCCAGTTCGTCCTGGGCGGCGTTGAAGATGTCGTTCCAGATCCGCGCTTCCAGATGGGATTCCATCTTCGGCAGATAGAAATACGGCCCGCTGCCCTTTTCCAGCAATGCCCTGGCGTTGTGGAAGAGGAACAGGGCGAAGTCGACGATCGCCGCCGTGGCTGGCGCGCCGTCAATGCGGATATGGCGCTCAACCATGTGCCAGCCGCGCGGGCGGACGATCAGCGTCGCCGGATCGTCTTCCAGCGCGTAGACCTTGTCCGTCTCGGGGTCGCTGTATTCGATAGTGCCAGCCACGGCGTCCATCAGGTTGAGCTGGCCATGCATCAGACCCGACCAGGTCGGCGCCTGGCTGTCCTCGAAGTCCGCCATGTAGCACTGAACCGGGGCATTCAGCGCATTGATCAACATCTTGCGATTGACCGGCCCGGTAATCTCGACGCGGCGATCCCGCAAATCCGCCGGAATGCCGCGGATGCTCCAGTCGCCGTCGCGCACGGACTGCGTGTCGGGCAGAAAATCGGGGCCGATGCCGCGATCGAACAGGGCCTGTCTGGCCACCCGCGCGGACAGGCACTCCTGAACACGCGGGCGAAACCGGCTGACGAGGCGACTGGTGAAGGCGACGGCCTCCTCGGTCAGAACGCGTTCGAACCCGGTTTCGAACTGGCCGAGAAGATCGGTGTTGCCCACCGTCGTGACCGTTTCCGTCATGTTGTCGTCATTGGCCCGAATTCACGGCTGACCAAGGCGAACTCAAGGCTCCAGCGCCTCGCCGGCGGTGATCAGGCCGTCCACGTCGGCGTAGAGATAGTCACCCTCGCGGAACTCGATGCCGGCGAAACGCAGCGGAACACCGACCTCGCCGACATTCTGCTTGCGCGACTTGAGCGGATGCGCGGCCATGGCCTTGACGCCGATCGAGCAGTCCTCGATTTCCTCGCAGTCACGCACGCAACCGTAGACCACCACGCCGGACCAGCCGTTGTCCTCGGCCAGCTTCGCGAGATTGCCGCCCAGCAGCGCGCAGCGCAGCGAACCACCGCCATCGACGACCAGCACCCTGCCCTCGCCGGGTTGCTCCAGTTCACTACGCACGAACGTGTTGTCCTCGAAGCATTTCAGGGTGTGAATCGCGCCGGAGAACGCCAGCACACCGCCGAAATCGGCAAAAATCGGTTCGGCGACCTGGATCTTGTCGCTGTGGGCGTCGCAGAGGTCGGTAACGGCGTAGCTCATTCAAAGGCTCCGGTAGATTTGGGGGGAAGCACTGCGGCGATGATGCCCCAGATGGCCAGCGCGACGAAGCCCACCAGCGTCCAGCCCGGCAGCGAAATGCCAAGAAAGCTGCCTTCGATGATCGCGCAGTTGCCGTCGCCGGCCAGCACGGTCCGAATCACGTCCCATGCCGGCATGATGTCCATCATGTAGTCCAGCGACGGCCCGCAGGCGGGCACCTGATCGGGAGGCAGACTTTGCAGCCACACGTGACGCGCGGCAATCGCGCTGCCGATGCCCGCGGCCACCAGTGTCAGCGCCGCGTAGACCCAGCGACCGAACCCGCGTGGGCCATGCAGCGCCGCGATGAGCATCACCAGACCGACACCGACCATGGCGACGCGCTGGAAGATGCACATCGGGCACGGCTCCATGTCGAAGACGTATTGCAGAACCAGTGCGAACCCCAGCGCTCCAAAGGCGATGATTGCGCCGATGGCCATCATCGGACGAAACGAGAACAGCATTGCCAACTCCCCGCAGAATGGGTGACCCCGCTCTCAGGGCCACGATTGAATTTGCTCACATGGGACAACCGCCCATGACCCTGCCATCGCATCGGAGGCACGCCATGAAGACCGTTATTGTCACAAAATGTTTGCTGGTCGGCTGCATCGGCCTGTCGGTGGTTGGCTGCGGTGACGACGATGGTGGCGGCAACGCCGCCCCGGATGCGCCCATCGTGGTCGCTGCCAATCCTGCGGAGAGTCCGGCATCGCTGGACGTCTACGCGCCCGATCTGGACACGCTGGCGTTCCAGCTGGACTCCGGCAGCAACGAGGGCATTGCCTTCGACGAGACAGGCACGCTCTACCAGGCAGCGGACTCGAGCGACTTCACCGGCCTACGCGTGTTCGTCAACTTCGCCTCGCGAGCCGACGGCAGCACCTACGTCACCGGATTCGACCGACAGATCAACGGTCGCGGCGGGCTGGGTGGCGGCTTCGCCGGCAAGGG
>CALBOV010000048.1 GCA_937896565.1 uncultured Salinisphaerales bacterium | reverse complement strand
GCCGGTGAGCACCAGCTCGTCCATCGGCAGACTCATGTCCTCGGGCAGCACTTCCACGCGCATGCCGATCTTGGGCGAGCCGAACACGTCGATTTTGTAGGCCATGGCGATGTCCCAGGCCGGGGTGATTTCCTCGGCGACGGTCCATTGCGCGGTCAGGTCGATCACCGGAAGACCGTCGGAGATGCCCAGCCAGCGGGCGAGAATGCCGGCCACCGTGCCGGCCTTCACGTCCCGCCCGGGTACGTCGAGATCTTCGGTCGCGTGGGCGAATTCCACCTCGCAGCGGATGTCGTCCAGCGGGTGGTTGAGGGCGTGGGCCACGGCCTCCACGGCATCGCCGAAGGGCAGGGTGGCCTGCTCGATTGCCTGGCCGTGGCCGGCATCACCGGCCGGGCGGCCCCAGCCCAGCGCGTCCTGGTTGGCGTCCTCGGCCCACAGGCCGATGTTGAAGGACTCGACCACGCGGATCTGGTTCACCTCCTGACACATGCTGGTGGCGGTGCAGACGAGGTTGTCGACCCAGCCCGGGTTGATGCCGCTGCCGAACAGGCTGGCGCTGCCGGCTTCGGCCGCGGCCTGCAAGGTCTCGCGGGCGGCTTGCCCGTAGCCGCGTCCGGTCAGGAAGCTGGCCGTGGTGGCGATGTTGACGCCGGCGCGGAGGATCGTCGCCATCTGCTCCACGTCCGGGTGCAGCGGCATGTAGACCACGCAGTCGGGCTTCAGCGCGAGCAGGGCGTCGAGGTCGTTGGTGGCCTTGACGCCGATGTCGCGGCCCAGTCCGGCCAGTTCGCCGACATCCTTGCCGACCTTGCTTTCGCTGAACGCGTACAGGCCGACCAGTTCGAGATTCGGGCGGTCCAGAATCGCCTTGATCGATGCGCAGGCGACCTTGCCGGTGGTCCATTGCACGAGCCGGATCGGTCGGGTTTCGCTGTTCATCGTGTCTCCATTGTTGTTGTCGTGTTTGTTATGAGTGCCGGTCAGTCCGGTGGCCGCGCGAGCAGACGCCTGGGCAGCCGGACCGACAGGATTGGCGTGACGAGATCCAGGCGCAGGCGCGTGAGCCGGGAGCTGGCGATGCGCCAGCCGGCGTCGCTCAGGCGGTAGGTTTCGCGGTAGTGGCCGTAACCACGCATGGAGAGCCCTGGCGCGAAGCGCACGACATCCTCCATCGCCCAGATGCCGGTCGCGGTGGTTTCCGAGGTCAGCGTGAGTTCCGGCGCGTGCACCTGGTGCACGGTGATCCGCGATGGTTTGCCCAGCATGACGCGCACGAACGCGACGAAGGCATCGGCGCCTTCGATGCGCTTGCCGCCGGAGTCGGTGGTGTCACCCACGAAGTCATCGGTGAACAGCTCACGCCAGGCGCTCCAGTCCTTGGCGTCGAGCAGCCGGCAGTAGCGGGCCTTGAGCTGCTGGAGTTGGTCGCTGGTGGCGAAATCCATGTCGCGCCGGGCTCAGCGGCCCTTCCACGCCGGCTGGCGTTTTTCGGAAAAGGCCAGCGGTCCTTCCTGGGCGTCTTGACTGAGATAGCAGGCTTCCGAGGCATGCCGCGCGGCCTTCAGAGCCGCCGCCCGACCCATCTCGGTGGCCAGCATCACGGTCTCGCGACCGGCCCGGACCGAGAGCGGCGCGGCATCGAGTACCTCCCGGGCCAGCGTCAGCGCCGTGTTCATCAGGTTCTTCGGTGATGACAGCCGATTGACCAGGCCGATTTCGTAGGCGCGCTGCGCGGTGATCGGCTTACCGGTGAGAATGATCTCCATCATGATCCGCTGCGGAATCATGTGGATCAGCGGCGCCGCCCAGGGCGAGCTGCGGCCGACCTTGACCTCGGTGATCGCGAACCGGGCCTCGGTGCTGGCTACGCAGAGATCGCAGGCCTGGGCGATCATCCAGCCGCCGGCGTAGGCCGCGCCGTTGACCGCGGCGATGGTCGGCTTGGTCAGTTCGATGTTGTCGCCCGGCACCGGAAACATGTCGCGCGGTGGCACCTGAAGCTGGCGCTCCACCATTTCCTTGAGATCGCCGCCGGCGCAGAAGGCCTGGTCACCGGTGCCGGTGAGAATCGCGACGCGAAGGGCATCATCCCGTTCGAAGCGATCCCAGGCGGTGAACAGACCCTGGCGCACCTCCAGGCTCAGGGCGTTGCGGGTGTCCGGCCGGTTGATCGTGATGACGGCGATACCGTCCTTGCGTGCTTCGAACAGAACGGCCGGATCCATTAGTACCCTCGTTGCTGGATGGAATGCGCGGCCCGATCCAGGTCTTCGCGGAAGTCCGGATGCGCGATGGCGATCAGCCGCCGCGTGCGCTCCGCCAGGGTCTGGCCCTTGAGTTCGGCCGCGCCGAATTCGGTGACGATGACGTCCACCTCGCTGCGGGCGGTGGTCACCGGGCCGGACAGCGTGGGCGTGATTCGGCTGAGGTTGCCGCCCTTGGCGGTGGCGGGCAGGGCGATGATCGAATGCCCGCCGGGCGAGCGGGCGCCGGCGCGAACGTAGTCCACCTGACCGCCGGTGCCACCGAAATAGCGGTCACCGCTTTGCTCGGCGTTGACCTGCCCGGTGAGGTCGATCTCGACCGCGGAATTGATCGTCACCAGCTTGTCGAGTTTCGCCAGCACCGCGGCGTCGTGGGTGTAGTCGGCGCGACGCAGGCCAAGCTGCGGGTTGCGATCGGCGAAGGCGTACAGGCGCCGGGTGCCGATCAGCGCGCCGGTGATCGACACG
>CALBOV010000047.1 GCA_937896565.1 uncultured Salinisphaerales bacterium | reverse complement strand
CTGAGTGACATGCGCCAACACACAGGACTGGGTCGGTATCTCGAAGCGCTCGATCAGCCGGTCCAGCGCGCGCCAGATCGGCGCGAGCGCGGCCGGGTCGTCCGATACCGGATTGACCCCGATGCAGGCGTCCCCGGCCCCGAGCAGCAGGCCGTCCAGCGTACTGGCGGCAATCCCCGCCAGCGCATCGGTCGGATGGTTCGGTTGCAGCCGTACCGAAAATCGGCCGGGCAGCCCCAGGGTGTTGCGAAACGCGGTGACGACGCGCAGTTTGCTCGCGACCAGGATCAGGTCCTGATTGCGCATCAGCTTGCTCACGGCGGCGACCATCTCCGGCGTCAGTCCTGGCGTGATCGCGCGCAGTGCCTCCGGCTGAAACAGCTGCGCGAGCAGCCAGTCGCGAAACGCACCGACCGTCAGGCCCGCAACCGGGGCGAACGCGGCCGCGTCATGCGTATCGACGATCAGCCGCGTGACCTCGTCGGTCTCATACGGAATCAGCGGATCGTCCAGAAAATCCGCCAGCGGCACGTCGGCCAGCACCGTCTGCGCCGCCACGCGCTCCGCCATGGAACCGGCGGCCAGCCCAGCCAACGCGTCACCGGAACGGGCCGGCGATGCCTTGGCCAGGACCTCCCTGAGGTCGCTGAACTGAAAACTCCGGTGCCCGATTGGGCAGCGATAAACCGCGGGTGCGCTCACTTCAGGTATTCCCGGAACGTCCGATACCTCAGCTTAGCAGCGCGGGACGCGAGAATTTTCCCGCTCTCAGCCGGGCGATGAAACGATCGAATTTCGCTGCCCGTTCAAGTCTCGTGATTCATTTGCATGAAATATGCGTATGTCTCGATGTATGTTATGGACCTGCGCGAATTATTCGTGCTAGCCGAGCGGCGGGTTTGTTCGGGCGGCATCAAGAGAAATGACCTGCTCAGGATGAGCTCACCGGTCGGGGAAGGACTTGCTGCGCCCCGGCCGTCAACAATCACACCGGGAGCGAATTTCGGGATGGAAGAATCAGGTAATCCGGTCAGTCAGGCAGCCATCGGGCGGCTCGGGCTGGACGGCCCTGTGCACGATCACACGGTGAACCAGCTACTGAAACTGGCGGCCCGCACGCTCGGGTTCGACCATGCGGGCCTGCTTGTCAGCGTCGACGGGCGGGAGCAGTTCATCGCACATACGGCCGGCGCCTGGCCCAGCGCACCGGGGGTGTCCGCACTTTGCAGCCTGTCGGTCGTCCGCGGCGAACCGCTGCTGATCCGCGATCTCGGCGCATCCTCCGAATTCAACTATCACCCGTCCGTGGTCGGCGGGCCGCAGTTCCGCGCGCTGGCGTCGATACCCCTATATTTCGGCATGCCGACACCAGTGTGCAGCCTGTCGCTGCTGCGTGACACGCCGCTGGATGCCGACCCGTCGAGCTTGAAGCCCACGGTCGAACTCGTGGCCGGCCTGATCGAGGATGCCCTGCTGCGACGGGACAACGCCGTGCGCGATGGAGTCACCGGCCGTTACAACCGGCGATTCTTTCGCGACCACGTGGGCGCCGAATGGCGCAGATCGCTGAAATCCCAGCTGCCGCTGACCCTGATGGCGGTCGGCCTGCAACCGCCGAAAGGCCAGTTGCCGCCCGCCGGTGACAGCGGCCTGCGGTTGGTCGCAGACGTGCTGCAATCCTCCGTCCGGCCGAACCGGGATCTGGTCTGCCACTTCGAGGACCAGCGCTTCGTCGTGGTCCTCCCCGGCACGGTAATCAACGACGCCGTCAATCTGGCCCATGGCATCTGCGACGCGGTGGAACGCGTGGGCTGGTCCGACGGCAAGACCGAGGCGATCACGGTCTCGATCGGGCTGTCCGGCACTGAACACGAAGATCAGCTCCGCGCCGAATACGCCAGCGATCTGATGCAACGGGCATTTTCCGCGCTATTCCACGCGCTGGACGACGGCCCTGGCGGCGTTCGTGTCGAGTTCAATCCCCTGCTCCGTGCCGGGGACGGCTGACCCACCCAAACAACCGCGCACGTCAAATGCTCAAGGCTGTCACCGAAACCGCCGCCGCCGTCGCAAACGAGCTGATCCTCTCGGCTTATGGCGAGGACTGCGATCTGCCTGCGCGCAAGCTCGTCTCGTTGGTCTATCTGGCGCATGGCTGGCACCTGGGCTACTACAACGCGCCGTTGCTCAACGAGCCGATCGTCGCAACACCATTTGGCCCGGGCGTCGCGTCGCTGAACCACCGACTGCGACTGGAATCGACATCCGGCATCCGGGCCCTGCTCATCCAGCGTGATGGCATGTCGCCGCGCATGTCCAACCCCCATCGCCTGGAAAAGCACCTGCAGGTGCTCTGGACCGTTTACGGGCGCATGACCGTCGAGCAAATCGAGCGGCTTACCTGCCTGCGCGGCAGCCCGTGGTGGACGGTATGGCAGCAGTCGGACACGGCGTCCGATTCCCCCCGAATCATTCCGGATGACCTGATCCACGCACACTTCGTCCGTCGGACCAATCGCCATCGCACGGTGGCCAACGAAGCGTTCTACGACCGCTGAATCGCGCCCCGCCGAATCGCCGGCGAATCAATCAATGACGCAGATCGCAACGGCCACGCCATCGACGCGCTAAGCTCCGCTCGCCAGAGCAATAATCACGATGAATAAGGAGACAAGATGGCAACCGACCTTCAACGCTTCATGTCGGGGCTCAAGCGGCGCAATCCGGGCGAGAAAGAATTTCATCAGGCGGTGGAGGAAGTGGCTGCCGACCTGATCCCGTTCATCAAGGCGCATCCGAAATACGACGAACTGCAGATTCTCGAACGACTGACCGAACCGGACCGGATCATCAGCTTCCGGGTCTGCTGGCAGGACGATCAGGGCAACGTCCGCACCAACCGCGGATTCCGCGTGCAGCACAACAACGCGATCGGTCCGTACAAGGGCGGGCTACGCTTTCACAAGAGCGTCAATCGCTCGATCCTGAAGTTCCTGGCTTTCGAGCAAACCTTCAAGAACAGTCTCACCGGCCTGCCGATGGGCGGTGCCAAGGGCGGCTCGGACTTCAATCCCAAGGACAAGAGCGAACACGAGATCATGCGCTTCTGCCAGGCGTTCATGACCGAGCTGTATCGCCACATCGGCCCCTACACTGACGTGCCGGCCGGCGACATCGGCGTCGGTGCACGCGAGGTCAGCTACCTGTTCGGCCAGTACAAGCGCATCTCCAACCAGTTCACCGGCACCATCACCGGCAAGGGCCTGGCCTTCGGCGGCAGCCTCATCCGCGCCGAGGCCACCGGCTACGGCGCGGTCTACCTGCTCGATGACATGCTCCAGGCCCAGGGTCAGGGCCTGGAAGGCAAGTCCGCGGTGATTTCCGGATCGGGCAACGTGGCGACCCACGCCGCCGAAAAGCTGATCGACCTGGGCGCCAGGGTACTTACGCTCAGCGATTCCAGCGGTTTCGTCTACGACAAGGCCGGCATGACCCAGGAGAAGATCGACTGGATCAAGGACCTGAAGGAACGCCGGCGTGGGCGGATCAAGGAATACGCCGACGAGTTCGGCGCGGAATACCATGAGGGAGCCCGCCCCTGGGGGGTCACCGCCGATCTCGCCCTGCCCTGCGCGACCCAGAACGAGCTGAACGAGGGCGAGGCGAAGACACTGGTCGCCAACGGCTGCATCGGGGTCTCCGAGGGTGCGAACATGCCGTCCACGCTGGATGCGATCCACGTGTTCCAGAACGCCGGCATTCTCTACGCGCCCAGCAAGGCAGCCAACGCCGGCGGGGTCGCGGTCTCCGGTCTGGAGATGACCCAGAACTCCATGCGCCTGTCATGGAGCAAGGACGAGCTGCTGGAACGGCTGCGCAAGATCATGGCCGGCATTCACGAGCAGTGCGCCCTGCACGGCCGCGTCGAAGGCGGACGCGTCGACTACGTCAAGGGCGCCAACGTCGCCGGCTTCATCAAGGTGGCCGACGCCATGGCGGCCTACGGGGTCATCTGACCGACGACATCACCGCGCCTTGAGCCGGGGCAGCGGCATCGACCACCGATGCACGACCGTTCAGCGTCGTGCATCGGTACCCTGCGCGGATCACACCGTGACCACGCTCCGATCAGGATCGCATGCGGCGACATGCCTGACGCGGGTTAGGCATGGAGGGCCATGATCCTCGGATCCATTCTCCGTCACATGGCCATGCAAACCCGGCTTCATTCGATGCAGACCAGTGTGGCGAAACCAAAGCCCACCGTGCTCATGCAGATAGGCCTTGGCGACCAGATACGGTACCGGCTTGCCGTCGAACAGCGGCGGCGGCATGCGGCACAGGACCACGGCATCCCTGGCCTCGTCGTTGTCGTCCACGGCCACGATGCGGCCGCGTTCGCCCGCGTAGAGGTGTGTTCTCATGATTCGTCGGCATCCATGTCGGCGTCAGGCTTGAGAAGCGTTCAGTGCTTACCTGAGTAGTACGAATCACGGCCAAAAATCCGGACATGCGATGATCCGCCGACACACAAAGGGAGACATCGCATGACTATTGCACTCTGGTGCGTTCTGGCCGGCGGCCTGATGCCCTACATCTGGACGGGATTCGCGAAATTCACCGGCGACCGCAAGCTCACGCCCGAGGACAACAAGAATCCCCGTGCGTTTCTAGCGGAAGCGACCGGCAGGCAGGCCCGCGCGAACAACGCACAGCTCAACGCCTTCGAGGTCTTCCCGCTGTTCGCGGCCGGCGTACTGACCGCCGAATACCTGGCTGCGCCGCAGGGCACGGTCAATCTGATCGCATTGCTTTGGGTCGGCCTGCGCCTGGTCTACGGCTTCATCTACCTCGCCGACATCGGCGCGCTACGCAGCCTGATCTGGCTTGGCGGGCTGATCTGCTCGATCTCGCTGTTCGTGGTCGCGGCCTAGCTGCAGTCCCCACCGGGCTCAGTCGCCGACGAGACTGACGCTGACACGTCGGCGGTGCGACTGCGCCCGGAACTCCCAGACGAACAAACCCTGCCAGGTGCCGAGCTGCAACCGGCCATCCATCACGGGAATCGTGAGCTGGCAGCCGGTCAGCACGCTGCGGACATGCGCCGACATGTCATCCGGCCCCTCGGCGGTGTGGATGTAGCGCGGATCGCCATCGGGGGCGAGGTCCCAAAGATAGGTGCGCAGGTCGTGCTGAACATCGGGATCGGCATTCTCGCAGACGATCAGGCCAGCGCTGGTGTGACGCAGCCACAGCGCGCACTGCCCGGTCCGGATGCCCTGCGCGGTAACCCAGCGGGCCACGTCGTCGGTGAATTCGGTCAACGCACCGGGGTTCGTGGAGATGGAGAATTCGGTGGCGGCGGCGGACATGCGGGCTCCGTCTGTCAGGGACGAGCCTGATATTCTCGCGCACGACCACACGGGGAGACAGACATGAAGCGCCGGGACTTGATCGGCGCCGGCCTCGGGGCGGCCTCGCTGGGCGCCCTCGCCGGCTGCAAGCAGCAAGCATGCGAATCCGGAACGACCACGACGGGTTCGACGCAATTCCACTGGAAGATGGTGACGACCTGGCCGCCGAATTTCCCGGCGCTGGGAACCGGCGTGAACTTCCTCGCCGACCTGATCACCAGCCTGTCCGGCGGTCGTCTGACCGTGAAGGTCTACGGCGCCGGCGAGCTGGTCCCGGCCTTCGAGGTGTTCGATGCGGTCTCGGCCGGCACCGCGGAGATGGGTCATGGCTCGGCCTATTACTGGAAGGGGAAAATTCCGGAGGCGCAGTTCTTCTCGTCAGTGCCGTTCGGCCTGACCGCGCAGGAGATGAGCGGCTGGCTGTACTTCGGCGGCGCGATGGAGCTTTGGCGCGAGGTCTACGCACCCTACGGGCTGGTGCCGTTTGATGCCGGCAACACCACGGTGCAGATGGCCGGCTGGTTCAACAAGCCAATCAACTCGGTCGCCGACCTCACGGGCCTGAAGATGCGGATTCCCGGCCTGGGCGGCGAGGTGCTGCGACGGCTGGGCGTGACCGTGCAGAACATCCCCGGCGGCGAGCTGTTCCAGGCGCTGAACGACGGCACCATCGACGCCACCGAATGGGTCGGGCCTTACAACGACCTCGCCTTCGGCCTGCACAAAGCCGCCAAATATTGCTACTACCCGGGCTGGCACGAGCCGGGCACGGTGCTGGAATGCATCGTGAACAGGAAGGCCTTTGACCGCCTGCCCGAGGATTTGCAGGCTATCGTCGAGGCGGCCTGCCGCGTCGCCAGCCAGAACATGGTCGCCGAGTTCACCGCCCGTAACGACCGCGCATTGCAGACCCTGGTCGACGAACACGGCGTGGACCTGCGCCCGCTGCCCGCCGACGTGCTCGCGGCAATCAGCACCGTCGCGGACGAGGTCGTCGCCGAGGTCGGCCGGACCAATGCGATGGCCGAACGCATTTACGCGTCGTACATGACGTACCGCAAGGGCGTCTCGCGCTGGACCGATATCGCCGAGCGTGCGCTGCTCAATGCGAGGGAGAGCTAGTCG
>CALBOV010000046.1 GCA_937896565.1 uncultured Salinisphaerales bacterium | reverse complement strand
TCCGAAGCTCGCGCTGAAGCGGGCCGGCGGCAAGCCGGAACTGCGTGATCGCATGCTGCGTCTGTTCGTCGAACATCATCAGGACGATGCCGCGAATCTTCGCGCCGCCCTGGAGGCCGGTGACTGGGACCGCATCCGGCAACTCGCGCATGCTCTGAAAGGGTCATCCGGGGCAATCGGTTATCCCGATCTGGAGGCCGCCACCGGGCGGCTGGAGGCGGTGGGCCGTGATACCGAGGATGCCGCCTCGGCCGCGGCCCTGATCGACAAGATCGAACGGGCCCTGAGCGGGTTGCGCGTGCCGGTACCGGACGGCGCCATGTCCGAATCACGGCCACCGGCGGAGGCGGCGGACATCGCGAGCCTCGTCCGGGAACTGCGTCAGGCCTTGTCCGAGAGTGACACGCGGGCGCGCGGCATCATGGAACAACTTGAGCAGGCCATGCACGACCCGCCGCCCATGCTTGCTACCATTCAGCGTCATGTGAGCGCCTATGCGTTCGAACAGGCGGAGCAGGAGTTGGACTCGCTGGTCAAGGCATTGGGGATGCAGGCATGAGAGCACCGGGCGCCACGGTTCTGGTCGTGGACGACACGCCCGAGAACATCGAGCTGCTGGATGGAATCCTGTCCAGTCAGTACCGCGTCAAGGTGGCCACGAACGGTGAGCGCACCTTGCAGATCGCCCGGAGCGACGATCCTCCCCACCTGATTCTGCTCGATGTGATGATGCCGGGCATGGACGGCTACGAGGTCTGCCGCAAGCTCAAGGAAGACCCGAGAACCCGGCGTATCCCGGTCATCTTCATCACCGCGCGATCGGAGATGGAAGACGAGCGCCGGGGGCTGCAGCTCGGTGCCGTTGACTACATCGTCAAGCCGATCAGTCCGCCGATCGTCGAGGCCCGGGTCGCCACGCATCTGGCGCTGTTCGATCAGCGCATCGCCCTGGAAAGCAATGTCCGCGAGCGCACGCTGGAGTTGACCGAGGCGCTGGACGCCCTGGAGCGGGAGCGAAAGGAACACGCCAGCGCGTCGGCGCGGGCGGATTACCTGCTCAGCTTCGATCCGGTGACCGGGGTCGCCAACCGCCACGATTTCGTGATGCGCCTGGAGCGAGCCGCCGACCGTCTGCGCCGGGGCGGGCAACGTCTGGCACTGGTCTCGGTGAATCTGGACCGGTTCCACATGATCAATGCCGCGCACGGGGAGCAGGTTGGCGACCGGCTGTTGCGCACCATTGCCAATCGCCTGGCGAAATGCATTCGCGCCACCGATTTGCTCGCGCGCATCGGTCCGGACGAGTTCGTCACGCTGCTGAGCGAGGACGACCGCCTCACCGGCGAGGAGCTGTCCGCCGCGGCCGCGGAACTGGGCGAACGCATGCTCGCCGCCGTGCGGCAGCCGATTGATTCAGACGACATCCTGGCCGCCGGTCCCGTCGAGATCACCGCGAGCGGCGGGGTGACGCTGTTTCCGGATGACTGCGACGAGCCACTGGGCCTGATCAAGCGCCTGCAGGCGGCAACCATTCATTCCAAGAGCAACGGGCGTGACCGGGTGACCCGCTATTCACCCACGCTGGATGCCAACCTGGGCCATCAGCTCCAGCTGGAGCAGGGCCTGCGCGATGCGTTGCGCAACCGTGTGCTGGAGGTTCATTTCCAGCCGAAGCTGCGTGTGCACGACCGCTGGATCAGCGGCGCCGAGGCGCTGGTGCGCTGGCCGGACGGGAAGGGGGGCTACATCAATCCCTCCGAGTTCATCCCGCTGGCCGAGGACACGGGCCTGATCGTCGCGCTGGATCGCTACGTGCTCGAAACCGTGGTCGCCGACGCCACCTTGTGGAGGGCGGTATCGGCCCACGGTGGGCGCATCGCCGTCAACCTGTCGGCGGCCAGTTTCGGCGCGCCGGACCTGGAGGACATGGTGCGCGATGTGCTGGCGTCGGCGCCGGAGCCGGTGTGCCTGGAGTTCGAACTGACGGAGCACACACTGCTCGGCGACGTGCAATCGGTGGTGCATCGTCTGCATGTCTTGCGCGAAATGGACGTGACGCTGGCGCTCGACGATTTCGGCACCGGCTATTCGTCGCTGGCCTACCTCAAGCGCCTGCCCTTCGATGTGCTCAAGGTTGACCAGAGTTTCGTCCGCGACATCGAGAGCGATACGGACGATCGCGCGATCGTCGGGGCCATTCTCGCGCTGGCCAAGCGCCTGGACTTCAAGACCGTGGCGGAGGGCGTCAGCACGTCTCGACAGCTCGAGTTCGTGGAGTCGCATGGCTGCGACGAGGTGCAGGGGTTCCTGTTCAGCCCAGCGCTGCCGTCAGCCGACTTCATCAGGCTGCTGGGTGAACCCGCGCCGGTGGCGAGCTGAGCAACGCCTCGGAGACCGTGCCCGGCTGATGGCGCTGCCCCGAACGCGTCCTCCCGGATCCGGCAGGCCCGGGGTGCTTCGTTCGAGGCTGGTCGCGATGAGTGGACCGGTACCCGATCGTCCCGCTCCGCCGGGATGCGGGGTTTGCGGAATCGCGAGACCGCCCGGCGAGGTGCTGTCAGCGCCTCCCCGGACCAATCACACGGCTGCTTCGACGAGTCGCTCCGACCCGCGTGGACTGGCGGCGGACCTCACGAGCGTGGAGGCGATCCGCTCCAGCGGCAGTACCTGCTGCACGCCCCCGCGTTTCACGGCTTCCTTGGGCATGCCGTAGACCACGCAGCTCGCTTCGTCCTGCGCCAAGGTGATGGCCCCTGCATCGAAAAGCTCCTTCATGCCGTCGGCGCCATCGTCACCCATGCCGGTCAGGATCGCGGCGACAACATTGCTGCCGCCGTACATCGCGGCGGAGCGGAACAACACGTTCACTGACGGTCGATGTCGGGACACCAGCGGACCATCCTTGACCTGGACGTAGTAGCGGGCGCCGCTGCGCTTGAGCAGCAGATGTCTGCCCCCGGGGGCGATCAGGGCGTGTCCGCGCAGAACGCTCTGGCCATCCCGGGCCTCGGCCACGCGAATCTTGCAGGACTTGTTCAGCCGGCTGGCGAAGGCGGAGGTGAACCGCTCCGGCATGTGCTGAACGACGAGAATGCCGGGGCAGTCGATCGGCATGCCTTCGAGCACCTCGCGCACGGCCTCGGTGCCTCCCGTGGATGCACCAATGACGATGATTTTTTCCGTGGATTCGACCAGGGCGGCATTGGGCAGCTCTCGCTGCCGAATCACCGCATCGGCGTTCAGCTTTTTCTCCACCGGACATCGCGTGCGACGCTTGCGCGGTGTGGCCTTGGCCGCCGCTCGGATGGTGTCCGCGATGAGCTTGCGGCTTTCCGTCAGATGTTCTCGGGTATCGACCTTGGGTTTTTCGATGACCTCGATGGCACCAAGCTCCATGGCCGCGAACGCGGATTCCGATCCCTTGGCCGTCAGCGAGGAGCAGACGACCACGGGAATGGGATGCTGCGACATCAGCTTTTCCAGAAACGTCAGTCCGTCCATCCTCGGCATTTCGATATCCAGCAGAATCACGTCCGGTATCGACTTGCGCAGCTTTTGCGCGGCGACGATGGGGTCTTGAGCGACGTCGGTCACCTCGATATCCGGTTCGGCATCGAGCAGCATCTTCAGCGTCTGACGGACGATGGCGGAATCGTCGATCACCATGACGTTGATCGTGGCCATGATCAGTTCTCCAGGGGTCTGGTGTAGATGGTGGGCTCCACGTAACGCAGCGGGGTCTTGAACCCGCTCAGGGATTCGGAATGGCCGATCATCAACAGCGCGCCGGGAACCATGACGTCATGAATGCGACGAACCACGGCTTCGCGTGTGCTGTTCGAGAAATAGATCATCACGTTTCTGCAGAAGACCAGGTCGAACGGCGCCTCAAACGCGTAGGCGTCGGTGACCAGGTTGAAGCGTTGAAACCGCACGTGCTCGCGCAGTTCCGGCCCCATCGCGACACGATTGTCGCCAGCCTTGCGGCTGCGCATCAGATAGCGATGGCGCATCGACTCAGGAACGGGTGCCACGTCATCCACGCTGTAGATGCCGTTGACCGCGATCTTGAGCATGGCGGTGCTCAAGTCCGTGGCCAGGATCTCGAAGCGCAGCTGGGGGTAGAGCTCCAGTGCGTCGAGCAGAACCAGCGCGAGTGTGTAGGGCTCCTGTCCCGCGGAGCAGCCCGCACTCCAGACGCGCAGTGGGCGTTGAGACCCGGCAAGCTGCGACAGGGTGGGTAACCATTGCTCCTGCAGATAGCGGAAATGGTCGGCTTCACGAAAGAACGCCGTCTTGTTCGTGGTCAGCGCGTCGATCAGCGTGATCAACGCGATCCCACGCCTGCTCAGCGTCTCGTCGACATAGCTGTCGTAGTCGCCATAGCCTCCCGCCACCACATGCTTGCGCAGACGCGACTGGACCAACGTGTGTTTGTCCGGCGGCAACTCGATACCGGCCTCCCGGCGCAGAAAGCGAGCGATCCGCTCAAAGCTGTGATTCGAGAGCGGAGGCAGAACGCCGAGGGCGGGTGCCGCGGAAGCGAACGCCGTCATGACGTCATGCCGGTTCGGCGACGGCGTCAGCCGGCTCGCAGGCGCCGGCAATCGAATGCAGCTGTTCAGGCGCCAGCACGCGGTCCATCTCCAGCACCATCAGAAACCGGTCTTCCAGTCGCGCGACATGGCGGATGAAATCCGTCCTCACCCGGTTGCCCATGGGCGGCGCTTCGGACAGCAGGTCCTGTCCGATTTCCAGCACCTCCCTGACCGAGTCCACGAGTATGCCCATCAGGCTCTGACGCTCCTCGTGGCGCACCTCGGTGATGATGATCGCGGTATCGATCGTCGGTTCGGCGACCGGCATGCCGAACTCCAGACGCAGGTCGACCACCGGGACCACGCTGCCGCGGATGTTGATCACGCCGCGCATGAAGTCCGGCGTCTTGGGAACGCGGGTGATGTCGGTGTACTCCAGCACCTCGCGGACCGAGCCGATGGGCAGCGCGTAGTCCTCGTCGGCCAGGCGGAAGGTGAGAACCTGGGCGGCATCCAGTGTCGCGGTCAAGTCGTAGGGGTCTTTCATGATCTTGCTCCGAACCGAGGCGGACGAAACCGCCTCCGAGTGGTGAGGAATCAGTAGCGCACGAATTCCTTGAGTTGCTCGGTATCGGTGCCGAGATCCAGGTCGATGCCGTCGCCCGTGTCATTGGCCGGCGGGGCAAAGTCGCTGATCACCTCCTGCTCCGGGGAGAGGTCCAGATCGTCCAGATCAAGGTCGTCCATCGTGTCCGGCTGGTCCGTGATGCCGACTTCGGGGCGTCGGCCGCCACGGCTCAGCTTGGCCATGTTCTCCTGCATGGAGATCGACTGGTCCGCCAGCACTCCGGCGGTAGCCGCCATCTGTTCGGCGGAGGCGGCGCTTTGCTGCACCACGTCATCCAGCTGCTTGAGCGCCTTGTTGATCTCATCGGCGCCGGCATCCTGCTCGGTGGAGGCGACATTGATCTCCTTGACGAGCTCCGCGGTCTTGCGGATGTCAGGCACCAGGCGCGACAGGACGTCGCCGGCGCGTTGTGAGACCTCCACGCTGTTCGATGCCGTTTCGCTGATCTCCTCAGCCGCCTTCTGACTCCGTTCGGCGAGTTTCCGCACCTCGGCTGCGACGACGGCGAATCCGCGACCGTGTTCGCCGGCACGCGCGGCTTCGATCGCCGCATTGAGGGCGAGCAGGTTGGTCTGGCGGGAAATCTCGCCGATGACGGTGATGCGTTCGGCAATCTCGGACATCGCCGACACGGTCTGCCGCACAGCCTCGCCGCCTTCACGGGCCCCTTCGGACGCCTTCAGCGCGATCTGCTCGGTCTGGCTGGCGTTGTCCGAGCTCTGGCGAATGTTGGCGGCCATCTGCTCCATGGACGACGAGATCTCTTCCAGGGAGGCGGCCTGTTGAGCGGCGCCTTCGGCGATCTGCTGACTGGCGGCGCTGATCTGATCGCTCCCGCTGGCGACCTCATCCACACTGCGACGCACGGCCGTGGCGGTTCGCATGGTCCCGCTGATCACGATGACCGCAAGCAACAGGCCCAGGGCGAGGCCGGAGCCGGCCACGATGAACAGCAGTCGTTTGGTTCGTACGAAGGTGGCCGATGCGGCCTCCACCCCGGACGCCATGGCTTCAAAGCCCAGATCGGTCAGCGAATCCATGGTGGCCTGTGCGCGGTTGAGCTGATCGCGCCCCTGGAAGGTCGCCAGCTCGAAGGCGACGGTAGTCGCGTTCTCATCCTTGATGTCGAGAATGTCCTCGTGAACCGTTCTCCACGCGTCATGCGCGACGGTGAACGCGGTCAGGCGGGTCGCCAGCGCTTCCGGCACCGATTCAGCCAGTTCGGCGCTCAGGACTTCGGCCTCGTCCTTCACGTCTTCCAGAGCCATGGCGTAGGTGTCCATGTCTTCAAGCCAGCGTGACAGCAGGAAGTTCTTTTCTTCGCGATGCGCGCGAGTCAGCGTGCGCATCAACTTCTGGGCTGTCATGGCGGCGTGGACGGCGGCCGGCTCTGTGTCGAACATCGCCTCCAGCCCCTCGGACAATTCATCCAGGCGACGCTGCATGGTTTCAAACGCATCCCGGCCTTCGTTCTGCGACATCATCCGGGACTTCAGATCGGTGTTCTGGCGGGCCAGGCGGACCACGTTGTTCTTGGTGATCTCGTACTGCTCCCAGTCACGCATGAACTTGTCGAGCTGCTGACGTTCCTTTTCATCCGAGAGGGCTCTGACGCCTTCCAGGTGGGACTCCATGTCGGCCACGCGCTCGTCGATTTCTCGCGCGAACACCGCCATCTCGTCATCGGTCTCCGACAGCAGAATGTTCTTCTCGGCGCGGGAGATCGCCATCAGATCCCGGTCGATACGTGCCGTGTGGTGCACCTTTTCGGACGGGCCCGCAACCGTGGTCTGCATCGTCGTGTTGAGATTGTCGAGCGCTGTCAGAGCGTAGTAGGCGGTCACGGCAATGACGGCTATCAGCATGCTGAAACCGAAAATTACCTTGGTCGTCACGGTCGTGGATTGCATAGGAAGTCCCTCTTGGTGCACCGAGCGATGCGCAGCGGTTATCGTTAGTGGATCGTGTTCAAGGTGAGTTGGTTACCCAACGAGTTGGCACTTCCGTGTTGCGCCATTGATGTCGCCAGCTGGGCGACATCAAGAATCAGAGCGACGCTCCCGTCTCCAAGAATCGTGGCGCCTGAAAGTCCTTGCAGGTGTTCATAGACATGTCCGATCGACTTGATGACGGTCTGGTGCTGACCGATCACCGAGTCGACGACGAGTCCGATTCGTTCATCGCCCGCTGTGGCGATGACCACCTGATGAGTTGTCGGCCGGTTTTCGGAAATCTCAAACCAGTCGCGCAGAGACACCCGAGGTACGAGCTGCTCCCGCAATTCGATCAGACCGAACATCCCGCCTGTCTCCTCGTCGGCGACTTCGAGGCATTCCTCAACAGAGGACAACGGGATGATGTACCGCTCATCGCCAAGCTGAACCAGCAGCCCCTCGATGATCGCCAGCGTCAGCGGCAGCGTGATCTCGATCGTGGTGCCCACGCCGAGTTCGCTGTGAATGCTGAGGCTGCCTCGCAGCGCTTCGATCGATCGCTTGACCACGTCCATGCCGACGCCGCGACCGGAGATGTTCGAGACGTTCTCCGCGGTGGAGAACCCCGCGCGAAAGATCAGCTCGAAGCATTCCTGATCACTGAGCGTGGTGTCGGCGGAGATCAGACCTTTTTTCACGGCGCTGGCATGGAGGGCCTTCGGGTCCATGCCCTTGCCACTGTCCTTGACCTGCAACAGCACGTGAGAGCCCTGATGCGTGGCCGACAGCGTGATCGTCCCCTGACGCTGTTTGCCGGCGGCCTCACGGTCGTCGGGCGACTCGATGCCATGGTCGATGCTGTTGCGGATCAGGTGCACCAGCGGATCGCCAAGCTTGTCGATGACGGTCTTGTCCAGTTCCGTTTCC